>CAZBOX010000154.1:0-13621 GCA_964493595.1 uncultured Candidatus Obscuribacterales bacterium
ACGTCTACGCCCAGGTCCTCGAAACTTTCCACTTCGTTGGCGACAATAAAGATCTCATTGAACAGATCTTTGATTTCGTGGACGATGTGTCCGATCACTGTCGACCCTTCAAAGGGCAGAAAAGCTTTAGGTCTGCCCATACGCTTACTCTTGCCGCCGGAAAGAATCAGACCTGTCACCGGAAGCGGCAGCGGTTCGCGTGTTGGAGAGTCGATGAGGAAATCCAAAATTATTCTCCTACATAAACGGGCTTTCTCTTTTCTGCAAATGCAGACAGTCCCTCGAGGCGGTCCTTGGTATTGAGCAGAGTCAAATAGGACTTGGTTTCGAGCGCCAGACCGGCTTCCAGATCACGGTCATAGCCGTTGTCTATAGCTTCTTTGGCAGCAGCAAGAGAAAGAGGTGCTCCGGTAGCAATCTCTTTCACCCATTCGCGAACCGTCTCCATAAGAGCGGGGTTGAATTCAGCATCTTCCGGCCCTTTTTCCGTCACTACTTTGTGAATGAGTCCAAACTGCTGCCCCTCGAATGCATTTATAGGAGAGCCTGTAAGAATCATCTCTTTAGCCTTGGATTTACCGATGAGGCGCGGCAAACGCTGGGTTCCACCCGCACCAGGGATGATACCAAGCTTAACTTCGGTCAGACGCAGCTGTGCTTCTTCAACCATGACACGCAAATCGCAGGAGAGAGCAAGTTCTGTGCCTCCACCGTAAGCAGAGCCGTTGATGGCGGCAATTACCGGCTGTGGCAATGTCTCGATTGTTCGCATCGTTTTCTGGATCAATGCGAGATAATCCAGTGTTTCCGCTTGCGTCATGCCTTTCCGCTCAGCCAGATCGGCACCGGCGCAGAATGCCTTCTTTCCGGCACCGATTATGGCGACTACGCGAACACTGCGGTCTTTTGCCACTTCCTGGCAGGCTTCGATCAGAGCTCTCAAAAGCGGTCGATTAAGGCAATTCATTACTTTGCCTCTATTCAATTTGAACCAGGCAATATCGCCTTCGCGTTCTACCAATAAAACCTGTTCGCTGTCCAAAGACTTTTCCCCGCTGTTTACTGCTTCACTGCGCTGGCCGTGCCCGCCTTGCTGCAATTCTCTTTTTCTCTCATCGACAGGCATGCCCGCAAATACCTCCCAGTCAACTTTCTCTCCAACAGTTCTTCTGCCAGACAGCCTGCGTCCACAAGCTTCTCCAGATCAACGCCCGTCTTTACACCCATTCCGTTGAGCATATAGACGAGATCCTCGGTAGCAAGATTGCCAGCCGCCCCCGGTGCGTAAGGGCATCCGCCCATGCCTCCAAGGCTCGAATCAAATATGGATATGCCTAATTCCAATCCGGCAAGAACATTTGCCAGAGCCGTTCCACGGGTGTCATGGAAGTGCAGAGCCAATTTGGAAACGTCGGTGCTGCGCAAAACCAGTTTGACGACATTTTCGACCTGTCGTGGTGTGGCAGCGCCTATGGTATCGCCCAGAGAAATCTCATCGACACCCATCTCAACGAGTTTGTCTGTGATTCTAGCCACTTGATCCGGTGAAACAGTGCCCTCGTAGGGACACTCGAACACGACAGACAAATAGCAGCGCACCCATTTACCGTCCGCTTTCGCTTGCTTAGAAAGCTCACTCAGCGTGGCAAGAGCTTCGTCGACAGACTTATTGATATTCTTCTTGCTGTGCGATTCGGTCGCCGACATGAATAGAGCGATATGAGATAAACCAGCTTCTTTTGCCGATTCGTAGCCTTTCATATTGGGGACAAGGGCTGTCTTGATGACGTCGCCGGGTAAATTCAGCGAGCGGCAAACATCCAGACCATCAGCCAGTTGTGGTATCCACTTCGGACTGACAAATGAAGTGACTTCAATATTCTTCAAGCCGGAGGCTGCAAGCGCTTCGATCAATCGAACCTTGTCGGCTGTTGCGATATGCCGAGACTCGTTTTGCAAGCCGTCTCGGGGACCGACTTCTACTATTCTTACTTGCTTGGAAATGCTCTCAAGCATTTGGCGCCGTTCCTCATAGAATTTCACTGATAACTATTATTCGAGTTCCATGAGCGGATCGCCTTCATTTACGAAGTCTCCAGCTCCAACTTTGATTGCTTTTACGGTGCCGGCTGAATTAGATTGCACTGGCAATTGCATCTTCATCGACTCGAGAATTGCGACGTCCATGCCATCAGAGACCTGGTCTCCAGGTTTAACGAGGAGTTCGACAACGACGCCGGCCATCATAGAAGGAATTTGTTTCATTGGTTCTGCCGTTTGATTGGGTTGGGAAATTGCTTGCTGATCGCAAATAAGCAATCGAAAATACGCGACACCGGACATCGGAGCCAGGAAACCGCTCAAATGCACGTGCGGGCGCATATGTTATCAAAGCAGCTCGAAAGTCTCATGATTTCTGTGTAAGCGCACGAATCATGATTTCTGTGTAAGCGAATTCAAAATTTCAGGTCTAGCGGAATAACCCGCGCAGAGCATCATTGATATCTCTTACGGTTTCTTCGTCCTCTTCACCCTCTGCCGGCGCGGCTGCCGTGGTTGGATCTTGGGCCGGCACGCCGGGAGCGGTTTCAAAACCCTGAGCAGGCATCGCTTGAGGTTGAGGCGGCATTTGCTGTTGCGGCTGGGGTTGAGGAGCCGGGGCTGAAGCAAATGGATTGGCAGTTGTATCGGCTTGCAATGGCGAAGGGGGCGGGAAAGCCGGAGCTGCATGAGCTGCTTGAAACGGTTGTGGAGAGGCTGCTGGTTGAACAGGAGCCGATGAGACGGGAGGAAATGATCCTGAAGCTGTAGCCGGAGCGACCGGCTGGAATGTGCCGGAGGCGGTTGCCGGAATTTCGGCGGGGGGTGGCGAGGAAAATAGCGAGCTGGTCGGATTTGCAGCCGGAACAGCAAATACGCCCGATGAGGTGGCTGAGGTTGGCGCTAAATTAGGATTGACCGCCGGTGCCTGAGGAGCGGGCGCGACTGGTGCCGGAGCCGGTTCGACGGGAGCGGGCGAAGGCTTCGCGAGAGCTGCCAGTGCTTGAGAAGTAGATGTAGGTCTTGCTGGGGCTGGGGCTGGGGCCGGAGCGGGAGCCGGTGCTGGGGCAGGCAGAGCAGCCGGCGCCGCAGCTTTGGCAGCGGTCGAGGCGGCTAGAACATCCGGAGGCAGAGACCAGTCTGCTCCCGCGGTATGCCGGGCCATCATCTGGGTAACTTTCTCTCTGTCCACAGCGACTACTTCCAGCTTGGTTTTGCAGTCGATGATTTTCTGTTCCAACTCCAAAATTTGCTGCTCGACAACGCTAATCTCAGCTGCGTTAAGCGCTTCCTTCTCGTTGAATTCGTCGAGAAGTTGCTTCAGCATTTCGGGATTGATGGACATATAGCGACTCCAGAAACTCCGGACAAAACGATTAGACCCCCGGGGTCCCTATGAGATTATTACCACCAAACTAACAAAAAACTACGTTTAGACCTTTTTGCCTTCATCTTCTTCGTCTTTCGTTGCTTCCTTGGTCTCTTCAATGAGAGTGGTAAAGAGCCACATACAAAGCTTATCCAGAGAATCGACAGGAGGGATGGAATCGGCCATTCGCCACATCATGCCTTGCTCTGCGATTCTGACTTGCAAGGTGGAAATCGGTTTATATTCTCCTTCGACCAGACTACCCGCCAGCATACGGCTGGTCGGCAGGAGGTAAAAATCGATATGGTCGTCCTTGCCTCTGACGACGAGGCTGAATAGCTTGGTTGAGAACCTGGCGCGGAAGAATGTTTCGGTTTCTTCAATCTCTCTCATCCGGTTGACCTTGGTCGCCTCGGTCACGTCACCGGATATGGTGCCGGATACGTGTAATTCCGTTCCACCGGCAATCTGGTTAAACTCAAAAGCATAGCGCTGGAGCAGTCCGTAGATCTTATCAACGAGGACTTCCACGCCCTTTTTATAAGCCGCTTCCCGGTAGAGCTGCTGGAGTTGGACACCACGTTGCTCGGCAAGAAAGTTCATAGACTCTTCTTTCAGGCGGCTCATCCAGTCCGAACCGCTGCTGGCGCCTGTGTCGGCTGACTCGTGGTAAACCAAAACATGCTGAGCAACATTGGCAATCTGGTCGGACTGCTGCATGGCGTGAAACTGGACGCTCTCAGGAGTGACGGAATTACCGCCCATCGGTCCTTTTGGCTTAGCGGGATGAGCATCGAGGAATTTGCGCTGTTTATCGCCATCCTTGCGAGATCCCTTGCCCTTGGGATTCTCCTTCTTCTGCCACATCAGACGGCCTCCTTTTCGGCTGCAAGCCATAGTTTTTTGCAACCAGTCTCAAATTATCCTTTACCCTTACATTTAAAGGACGAAACCAGTACTGAAGCGGCTACGCTCCGCCGCAAGGTCCGGGTTGCCGACGCAATCGCGCTTTTCCAAGGTGAAGGCGGCAAAAATCACTCCAAACGGGGATAGGCGGCTTATGCCGCCTGATTATCGGCCCGATGCGCCTGGCTGGAGCCAAATGCAATTAAGCGTTCTGCAGATACCTGACCAGTTGGGTGTACTCGTTCAAATCGGCCGAAGTTTGCTGCAGGTCCAGGCCGTCCGCATAAACATGGACTAGAGGCTCGACAGCGTCGGGCAGCACCAGTATCCAGTGCTCGGGGCGGGTCTGAATCTTGACGCCGTCCAACAACTCCATCGGGCGGTCCTGATGTTTTTCCACCAGAAGGCGCATGACACGGCCCTTCCTTTCCCACGGACAATGGACCGAGTCGACCTGATAGATGAGAGGCGGCAGGTCGGCGACCGCTTCGCTGAGAGTGCGCCCCTGGAAGGTCAAATGCTCGAGCACCTGACCGACGGTAAACATCGCATCGTAGCCGTTCTGGAATTCAGGGAAGATGAAACAGCCATTGGCGCTACCGCCCAGAACAGCCCCTTCCAGTTTAGCCGTGGTGCTGCCGATTTCGGTTTCGGAAGCCTTGCAACGCACGACCCGGCAATTGTAGCGAGCGGCTATACGTTCGATTGAAGAGCTGCTGTTGACAGGCACGACTATCGAGCGACCGGGTTTGTCTCTAAGAATAATGTCGGCGACGACGGCAAGAAGCAGCTCGCCGCGAATGATCTGACCGGTTTCATCAACAAGAGTCATCTGCTCGCCGTTTCTGCCGACCTGTACGCCGAGCTCTGCATTCAGGGCTTTAACGACGTCGGCCAGCTGTTTGCGCATGCCGATTCTTTCTTCAGGACGAGGCGGCATGTTGCGGATGGAAGAGTTGAGAACAACTGTTTCAATCCCTATTTGACCGAGCAAGTCCGGCAGAAGAACTCCTGTTTCAGCCATCGCATAATCGATAACGACTTTAGGAGCCTGGGTGGCGATGGCACCGGATTTGGTTTTTCTTGTGTAATTACTTCCAGGCACGATGCAGAAAGGAACTTTGTCTTCTTCGAAAACCTGTCCTTTCACGTGTTTCAAAAATTCATCGGCATAGTATTCACGAACACGGCTCGGGAAGGTGATGCTTCCTACATCCGCGGGCAAGCAACGAGGGAAATCTTCTTTAAAGAAGGTAGTTTCGATCTTCCTTTCCATCGCCTTTGTGATGGCAATACCTTCACTGTCAAAAAACTCGATTGAGAGTTTGTCGGGCTCTCGCTGGGAGACCCGAATATGCATGAGACCTGCAGCTCGCTGAGTCTTGACGTAATAACGAGCAATTGGCAGAGACATCGACTCCAGGTTCTGCACTTCGATGCCGACCGACACCAGACCGGAAACAACCGCTCTGGAAATCATCTGACTGACTCTCCAGTAATCACGGCTGACCAGAACCGGACCTGATTTCAGAGTAGAGCCGTAGGCAGCAGCAAGATTGACGGCGAACTCAGGGGTGATATCAATGTTGGCCAAACCGCGAACACCGTGGGCACCAAATAAGGTGCGCGGCGCTTTCGTTCCCCAGATAACCGACGACGTAACACGAGCGCCCGAATCGATCAACTTATCGGGCCAAACCCTTACGTCAGGGCTGATTTGGGCTTCCTGTCCAATATTGCTATTGGCTCCGATGATTGCCCCTTCCAAAATTTCGACCGAATTGTGCACAGTGGCGCCATTGCAAATAACGCAGGCTGTCAAATTGGAATTACTGCCAATGTACGAATTCGACCATATTACTGGACGCTTCAGATTAGCCTTCTCCTGCACCACGACGTTGTCGCCCAAAACCGTGTACTGGTCAAGTTCTGCTTCACGACCAATGCGGCAATTGCGGCCAATCATAACCGGCGGCTGGATCTTCACTGAGGCATCGATTTCTGTTCCTTCACCCACCCAGACTCCAGGACGAATCTCCGAAGAAAGATTTTTGAGTTTTACCTTTCCTTCCAGGACATCTTGATGAGCCTGACGATAAACAGCCAGGTTGCCGATGTCGCACCAGTAGCCGTCATCTACGTAGCCGAACATGGGTTCGTTGCGCAGAAGCAGCAGAGGGAAAAGGTCATTGGAAAAGTCCTGCTCTCGTCCCAGAATGACGTAGAGCATTACTTCCGGCTCGAGAATATAGGTACCTGTATTAACAGTGTCGGAGAAAATCTCAGAGGCGCCTGGCTTCTCCACAAAGCGCTTGATACGCTGCTCTCCGTCGACAATCACCACACCGTAGTCGAGCGGATTTTCCACGCGTTTCAAAACAAGAGTAGCCTTCGACTTCTTTTCTTTGTGGAATTTGATCGCTTTGGTCAAATCCATATCGGTCAAGCTATCGCCCGATATAACGATAAAGGTCGAGTCGAGTTGATCTTGAATTTGTTTAACGCAACCAGCCGTACCAAGCGGTTTTCCTTCTTCCACCGAATAGGAGATTTTGCATCCGAAATCGGTGCCGTCTCCAAAGTGATCGCGAATGGCATCAGGCAGATAGTGAAGCGTAAATATGATGTCTTTGAGGTCGTGAGTCTTGAGCAAATTGACGATATGCTCGGCCATCGGCGCATTGGAAACCGGCACCATAGGCTTCGGAAGGTTGCTGGTCAAGGGTCTCAGTCGAGTTCCGGAACCTCCCGCCATGATCACCGCTTTCATTATTGCGACCTCCATATCAATCAAATCGGGGACAATTTCTTACGTCGAGAAGCTGAACGTCTATCAAGAACCGGGAGATACTGCCGGTTTGCTTGCGCTAACCGGGACCTTGGGACGAGAGGAAACTCCATCTTCTCCGATTTTTCCAGCTTCCACTAAAACCTTCTCGTACAACTCTTCGGTGCGTTTTGCGATCACCTTCCAGTTATAGATATGCTGCACTTTCTCATACGCATCTTTGGCCATGCGCTGAGCCAGTTCCGGATTGCGGATCACTTCCATGATTCCCCAGGCAAGGCTGTTGGAGTCGCCGGTATAGGTGGTCAAGCCGGTAACGCCGTGCTCTACAAAATCGGTCAGCCCGCCGGTATCTGAAGTGACGACCGGCTTGCCCGCCGCCATGCCTTCCAAGGCAACAATACCGAAAGGCTCATAGAGACTGGGAATGCAAACCACATCAGAAATTTTGAAAAACTTCTTGAGCGAATCGTCATCGACGTATCCCAGAAAGCGGACATAATTATCGATGCCCAAGGAACGCGCTTGATTCTTCAAATGGTCCATGTAATAGCCCGTTCCCACGACGAGAAAACGGGCGCCGGGACAGGCGGAAAGAATTTTGGGCGCAGCGTCCAGCAAAATCTGAACACCCTTCTCGTTCACCAGTCGACCAACATACAGAATGATCTGATCGTGCTCACCGGCATACTGACTGCGCATCGGATACGGATCAAAATCGAAATTGAAAGTATCGGGATCTGTTCCATTCGGAATTACAACCAGCTTGTCTTGAGGAACGCCAAACAGACGCTGCAGCTCCGCATGCATGCTTTGGCTGTTGACGATTACTTCCCACGATTCGAAAGTAAGGCGCCATTCCATCTGGTGAATGTAGCGATTGAGGTCGTTGTGAATTCCATGCATTCGACCGGCTTCGGTAGCGTGCATGGTGGCAACCATTGGAATGCCGCATCCAGTCTTGATCGTCCAAGCCGCATCGGTAACCATCCAGTCATGCGCATGCACGATTGAAAACGGATGCTTACGGTGCAATTGCATTGCATGCTGCAACATACCGAAATTCAAACGATTGACCCAGGTAATGAAATCCGGCGTCATGTCCGTTTGGTTTTTTACGCGATGCACATGCACACCGTCCATGACTTCGTGCTCAGGAGTGCCAGGGTGGTCAGCTGTGACCACATGCACTTCCCATTTGTCATTAGCAAGTTGGCGAGACAGAGCCTCGACCACACGAGCTAAGCCGCCGATGATACGGGGCGGGTATTCCCAGGAGAGCATGAGCAGGCGTTTGTCAGTCATAGATTACTTTCGTTCTCCTAATTTAGACCAGTCTTCTCACTGGAAGGTCTGGCTTCTGGCACCGGCGGTCTGGACATAAGAGTCATTATCGCGCCTTCCGGCGTAGTTTTTCCTAAGAGCATGGACTCCACGGCAGAAGCAATGGGAAGGTCCAAATTGAGCCGTTTTGCAAGTTCACAAACGGCAAACGTAGTAGCCACCCCCTCGGCAACTACGCCCAGCGAGGCTTCTGCGTCCTTTGCCGTAGAGCCTCGAGCGATTGCCGCCCCCAGTCTGTAATTTCGCGAGGTTACCGAACCAGACGTGGCAAAGAGGTCACCCATCCCGGCCAAACCAGCAAGAGTGGAACTCTGACCGCCTAGCGTCACGGACAACCTTGTCATCTCCGCCAGACCGCGAGTCAAAAGTGCCGCCTTCGAATTGGCTCCCAGACGCAATTCGTCCGAAACTCCTGCGGCAATGGCAATAATATTTTTGAGAGAGCCACCGAGCTCAACCCCTACGATGTCAGTATTTGTATAGACCCGGAATCGCTTGGAAGTCAGAAGGCTCTGAACAAAGGCAGCGACTTCAGGCTCTTCGCAGGCGACGACAGTGGCTGCCGGCATACCCATCAATATTTCATCGGCAAGATTGGGACCGGACAGAGCACATACATTAGCGTTGGGGATGTTTTCGGAGACTACCTCGGACATGCGCTTCAAAGTCTCTAATTCCAACCCCTTGACGGCGCTGACAATAACCAGCCGATGTTTAGAGGACTTGGCGGCAAGAATTTCTTGCATGGCCGATGAAACTGCGCGAACGGTCTGAGAAGTGCATGCCAATATCATCAGCCGCTCAGCATCTACAGCCTCTTTCAGGTCGCATGTCACTCGCAGTGAAGAAGGCAATTGGACCTTAACCGGCTCTTTCACAGTACGCTCGCTGGACAAGCGCTGGGCCTTTTGCTGGCTGCGCGTGTAAAGAATGACCTCGTGACCATTATTAGCAAGCAGCCAGGCCAGAGTCATTCCCCAGCTGCCAGCGCCGAGAATTGAGATGCCCGCGTTCTTGTGAACGGAATTTGCCGCGTTGTCAGACACTGTTTGCCGTCTTCGCCAGTAAAAGCAATATTCTACGAGTTTTTGCCGGAAGTTTCACGGGTTTCACCTAACTCCGAAACACAAATACTCAGCACCATATTCAGTACCAGAGCATTGCGGTCAATGCAGCGACTTATTCGAAACTATTTGCTAACAGGCTGATTGCGATTGCTGGGAGCGGCAACTGCACAGTTTCGCCCCGAGTCTTTTGCTTGCTTGAGCGCTTTGTACGCCTCGCCCATCCAGCTTTCCAGATCCATATTCTTGGGATCGAGCATGCAAACGCCGGCGCTCAAAGTGGCATAGAAACCTACATGTGAAGGCGTCGTATGGCTGATGCCCTGGAAATCGGCGATCAGGCGACTGGCAAGTGTCACTGCTTCAGTCTCTTCCAGACCTTCGGCAATTACGGCCAGCTCGTCTCCACCGATACGTCCCAGGATGTCTGACTGACGCACCCGCCTGCGAAGAAGCAAAGAGAGCGCTTGCAGAACCTTGTCGCCACCCGGATATCCATGCCTCTCGTTGATCGATCTGAAATAATCGACATCGACAACAATCAAAGCCGTATGCTCGTTGCGCCGCTTTCGCTCAGCAATAACACGCTGAGCCTGATCCATGAAAGCCGAGTGGTTCAGCATGCTCGTCAAACCATCTCGATGAAGCAGTGTTTTCAAAAAACGCGAGCGTTCGATGCGTGAAGAAACAGCCGAGAGCAGGAGCGCGGGCGGAACCGGCTTGACGAGGTGATCGTCGCCTACGGCTCGGGCTGATTCGATCCTTGCCTCCAGATGTCCCTGCGTCGTAAGAAAGAGCACGGGCAATGTCGCATAGCGCTCGTCCTGCCTTATGAAACGAGCCAGTTCATAGCCGGTCACACCGGGCAACATGGCGTCCAGAAGAACCAGATCAGGCTGAAATTGAGAGAGCGCTGATTCGAAGTGCTTGGGATCGGTGACCGTACGGACCTGATATCCGGCTGATTCGAGAAATGCCCGAATAAATGCCGCCTGGTCCGGATCATCCTCGACCGACAGGATCTTAACTACTTCTTTCTTATGCTTATCCAGCAAATAGCGCAAGCGACGAAGCATAGCCTTTGTGTCGATCGGCTTTTCGAAGTGCGAATCAGCGCCGCAGTGGATGGAGCGCACTTTGTCGAGGAAGCCGGTCCGCTTGGACAATATAATGATCGCCGGCTCGTCGCCGCCATTCATCGAGCGAATCTGCTCGACCATCTCATAGCAATCACCGTCCGGCAGAGGGATTTCTATGATCACGCCCACGGGCAGTTCGGCTTGAATTTCATTGACGGCAGTGGACATCGAACGGGCCGTGCGCACAGGATAGCCTTCGGCTTCAACCAGACGAGCCATAGTCTGAAGGTCGTTCAAGTCCTCACCGACAATGAGAATGTCATTTTCGGTGCGCTTCTGCTCCGGAGGGGCATTGGAGCCCAGATTGACGGTGTCCGGCGGTGCGTCCTGCTCGGAGAATTGGAAGGAGAGCTCGTGAAGAAGCGCCTTGAGCCGGTCAACATCAGCTTGCGGCAGCGTGCCGCGTATAACTTGTTCGCAGTGTGATTCACCTTCTGAACCAAGCATGGAAACGGCTGGATAACCGTACATGGTCCCGGACCCTGCCAGCCAATGGAAATGTCGCGTCAACTGTTTGACAGTATCGATGTCGCCCGGCTTCTCTATAAGAATGCTGACCATCTCGACAATCTTGCCGAGCCTTTCCGACGAGCGCCTCACGTACTGCTCTTTAAGTTCTCCGAATGTTTCTTTCCACTCTTGCATGCAGCCGGCTTATCTCCCCAATAGCGCCTTAACTTGCCCCGCCAGCGCTGTCGGATCGAAGGGCTTGGTCAAGACCCCGATGGCTCCCAGGCGCTTGAGGCGCTCAATTTCACTGGTCATGGCTTTAGCGGTGAGGAATATCACCGGAATGCCTTTGGTATGCTCATTGGTAAGCAGCTCTGCTAGCGTGCTTTCACCGTCCATGACCGGCATCATGCAATCGAGCAATATGCAGTCAGGCTGCTCGGCTGCCGCCTTTTCGACGCCAACTTTGCCGTTTTCCGCTTCCACAACATCCAGCCCGCCGAGAATATTCAAGCTCATGGCGGCAATGCTGCGTGTGTCTTCCTCGTCATCGATGATGAGAACTTTCATGCTGATATCAGCCCCGCTCGCGTGCCTACAATTTTCATATACCCGGTTTTGCAGATCTAACAAAAATCTTTGCACGCCATTATTCCCCGCCTAAGCGGGCTTTCGCCGCCTTAGCAGAAGACAGGCTCGATGCTCAGGAAACCATCTTTTCCTTCTCGCCCGGCACAACAATCTTGGATCCGGCTTGAGCAAGCGGGATGCGGAACCAGAAGACCGAGCCCTTGCCCTCTTCAGAATCAACGCCAATCGTGCCGCCATGTGCCTCGATAATGCCTTTGCAAATTGCAAGACCCAAGCCTGTGCCGCCTTTTCGCTTAGCATCTGAAGCTTCGACCTGCTGGAATCTCTGGAAAAGCAGATTCTTGAACTTAGCCGGAATGCCTCGTCCACGGTCGATAACTTTCACTTCGATCCAGTTGGGTATTTCGTCGACGCGCACTGTCACAGTCGCGCCCTTAGGTGAGAATTTGCACGCGTTGGACATCAAGTTGACGATTACCTGAACTAGCCTGTCGCCGTCCGCGTTGACACGGACATGCGAAGGAACCATTTCCAGAAGTACGCCGTTGTTGTCGGCGAACGTTTTGACCGACTCGAAAGAACGCTCCATAACCGAGCTGATGTCCACATCCTGGAAGACCATGTCCATTTTTCCGGATTCCAGTTTTTCAATGTCCAGAATGTCGTTGATCAGCCCGATCAAACGAATAGTGTTTCTTTCGGCGATATTCACAACTTTCATGGCTTGATCGGGAAGAGCGCCCAGAGCACCGACATTGAGGAGTGTAAGCGAACCGCGAATGGAGGTGAGAGGTGTGCGCAGCTCGTGGGACACTGTCGAAACGAATTCTTTTTTCAAGCGCTCCACTTCACGTCTTTCCGACACATCAAGAATATTTGCCAGATAATAACGTCCATCCGCCATGTTGAATTCGGAAAGCGAAAGCTCGATGGGGAAATCTTCTCCCGTCTGCTTGAGAGCATCGAATTCACCTACTCTGTTCAAAGCTTTGTGGAACAAATTTTCCATGAATTGCTGCAGATCTTCACGGCTATTCATCGAATAGAGCCTTGCTTCAGTGAACAAAGTCATCAGGTGGCGGCCCACCATCTGGCTGGAAGTAAAGCCGAAGATCTGCTCGGTACGTCGATTTACAGATTCGATAATGCCCTCGGGGCTGATTATAATCAGACCGACGAGCATATTCTCGATGATTGTTCTGATTCTCATTTCCGAAGCTTTAGTCGCTTCCTCAGCCAATTTACGCTCGGTAATATCGTGCGCCACGCAGAACATCGAGCGTTCCGACTCAGACCAGTAAGCCGACCAGAGCACTGTCACGGTCGAGGAATCTTTGCGCTTGATGCGGTTTTCGAAATTCATCGTTGCCTGCTCGGCGCGGATAGCACGAACAGCTTTGATCGTCTCCTGCACGTCCTCAGGAATAATCAAATCGATGAAGCGCTTGCCCATCAATTCATCAGGCGAGAAGCCGAACATCGACAGCGACGCAGGGCTGACGGCTACGAATTTTCCATCGATATCGATAGAGCAGATAACGTCGGCAGAATTCTCGATAACGGCGCGCTCTTTACGCGAGGCTTCGGTAAGCGCATCGGCCATACTATGAAAAACGCCGTCCAGGTGAGCGATTTCGTCTCCTCCGGTCAAAGGCGGGTTAAGCGGCTCGCCCCTGGCCAAGCGGATTGAGTTGTCGGTAAGAACATTCAAGCGTCGACCGATTCCTCTGCTGAAGAATAGTGCCAGAGCAACAGCCAGCAAAATATTGAAGACGACGCCGACCACAAGGAACAACTTTACCGTCGCCCGGTTTCGGTTCTGAACTTCCGGAGATTCGCTTTCGATTTTGCGCTCGTCCTCGGTCAGTCCACGCAATTCATCCTGCAATCGGTCGGCAAGAGAACGAATTTCCTTGTACATGTGACGCGC
>CAZBOX010000155.1:0-13590 GCA_964493595.1 uncultured Candidatus Obscuribacterales bacterium
GTAGCGCAGCACGATCACACCGTGAAGGTCGGGGGTTCAAATCCCTCATCGCCCAATTTCTTTCATCGCGCCAAACTTAAGCAAACAACTAAGCGCACTCACCTTTAAGCATGGCGAGTAAGCGATCAAGTACCTTTTCGCCATCCTCTCTCAGCCCATCGTGCTCGAACTCATTGGTGAGCCAATATTTGCTGCCTCGAATGGTTTTTGCTGTTTCTTCGGCCAACACACGGTCTACATAAAGATCATCATAATAAATAGTTCCAACGCACGGAACATCGCACGATCCGAGCGCCTTCTTGTCATATAAGGGCGGCCAGTCTGTGTAATCCGCCAGCTTGTCCGCCACTTTTTTGAACTGCTTCAAGCAACTGTATTCATCAAACATCCAGGGATAAATCATCTCGCCGGTAAAAAATGCTGGTTCATCTTTTCTCGTATTCAAGTCGAATTGCGGAAACTCGCTAATCATGCGATGCGCTGACCATCTGGACGCGCGCCCCTGACAATAAATAGCTTCGTGCAGCAATGAGTAAATTGGGTTGGTATTGAAATCCATCATGTTCTCAATGCCGCGCAAAAATAGGTATGAGAGCGCTTCTCGCGCTGTGTTCTGAGTAAATGCTGTTTCCAACAAATAATGAATAGTGTTCATCGAATGACCAGAACACTTAAATCCAAAATTGATACCGAGTTCAAGAAAACGTCTCGACGTCAGGGTTTCACCGCAGGGCAAATACACTTCGTTAGACTGTAAATGCTTGACGATCCGCGAAACAATTGGAGCATCTTCAGGAAACCGATCATAGAACCGTTCGTTCTTCTCGATCAACCTTGCGTAGCATGCGCGATAAACCGCATCCGGATCATCGACTAATGGTGCGAATCCGCCTGTGATGATCGCAGCTTCGAGTCCTTCTGGATGGAAAGACAAGTATGTCGTAATACAGAAACCACCGAAGCTCTGACCAAGTACCGACCATTTCTTTCCGCTGTTCAACGAATTGCGAATAAATTCGCAATCGCGCACGATATTGTCTGCGCGAAAGTGCTTAAGATACTCAACCTGTTCATCCACATCGCCAATCTCGGACATTGTCTGATGTGTAATTGGCGAACTTAAGCCTGTACCTCTCTGGTCCAAAAGCAGAACACGATAGTCTTTTAGCGCCCGCTTAATCCAGCCACCATTTGTCTCGGGGCGGGGAGACTGAAAGCCGGGACCGCCCTGTAAAAACACCAGAAATGGCATGTCATTCTTTTCGGCATTTTCAGTCGAGCGAACTTCACGTGCAAAAACATTGATTTTCTTGCCAGCGGGCTTTGCATAATCCAGGGGCACTTCAAAATAGTGACTTATCAGAACAAGCCCTGGAATCTTCTGCACACTTGTCTTTTTAGCCATTTCGATTTTCATAGGTCTCCCAACAAACCAGAAGTGAATGATGCGCTCTGCTCATTGTCAGCAAATTGTCCGACCCGCGAGCGACCTAAAGCCGCGGCATCGGACCGCCATCCTTCAACACCGGAACCTGAGTAGTGCCTTCACAGACAGGGCAAACGCCTTTCACAACAGCATTGCCATGCTCATATACGATCAGGTGGCCAATGTCGTTGGGCGTGAGCGTGTCATAACCGCCACCATTATGGGGGACTTGGATCACTTTGTTGCCTGCCTTGAGAGTCCACCGGGGATCGTGCCCCTTCAAGCAATTAGCCGGACAAATTCCTCTCATCGCATTGCGCAGCGAAGTCGCCGTTGCAGCGCAGCTCTTCTGTAGGCTCATGCTGTTCTTCGCGTACTTGCTCAGGATTTCGAATTCTTTGACTGCCTTGGTATAGATTTTTTGTTGCAGATAGCAGTGAGCCAGGCAAAGGTGCGTGTTGATATCGGCTGTACCGCTGGCAACTATCGCCTCGAATTCCTTTTGAGCCTGGGCAAATTTCCTCTGCTTGAACAGTTCGGCCGCAGCTGCATAGCCACCTGGAACTGGTCTTTTGTGAGGTTCTAACGCGGCAGCATCTGCATTTGCCGTGGGCGCCGCATCGCTAGTCGTCTCCGCAGAAGGTGCAGTGGAAGCACCAGCCGGTGAACCTTTATGCTGCGCGTCTATCGCGGCAGAAGAGGCAGGCTCGTTCGCCGAGGTGGGAGTTGTTGAAACCGGAGCAGGAGCAGATGAGTTTGCCGATGGCGTGGAACTCTTCGCCGCATCGGCAGGTCTTTCGGCACCTACAGCTGCCGCAGTGCCCGCAGAAGCTTCTTTATCAGCCGCCATAGAGGGAATCCCTGTCGAGACCAAAAGACTGCTAAAGAGCGCCATTGCCAGACTTGCGCGCATTTGGAAAACCTCCACGGTTAATCGCCTCACTGTCACTACTATGAATAACTGCCACAGGTCAGCGGCAGAATAACTGTTCATGTCGCCACTTAAACTAAACATGCCATATTGGCAACCCAATGCTAATGCGCGAATGTCGAGCCAAAATAAAAGCTCGCACTACCAGTAGTGGCAATGCGAGCTCTGTGGGGGTCAAGAAACTTCGAACAGCTGTTAGGCGGAAAGTGGCTGCGCGCTCAAGTCTACAGCAGGAGGCTTGGCTGACACACCAGAATTTTCCTTTCGCAGTTGATTGATTTTGGCTATGCGAATCAGCGTGTCCATGAGCCGTGGGTCATTGGTTCCAAACATATCCTGCTGAGCCTTAAGTAGGTTTTCGCATAGACCATAAGCTTTTTCGTAGTCATCCTCCATGCAGTAAAAATCGATCAATCGATAAAACGCCTTCATCAATTCTGCATGCGACGTTGTCGCGCTACGTGTATCACGCATCGCTTTCAACAGGGTCTTCACGACTTTCGCCGCCTTGCCATGCCTGTTGTTCCAACTGGCATCGACAACAGCATCAACGAGAGGCTCCCAAATTACTCCAGCCGGCTTTCTCATTACTTGCCAATTTCCCCACGCGAAATTTGCGACAGCCCTTCGAGTTGCTCGAAACGAAGACTGACGTCGATACTGAAGAAACTATATTATAAATGTGCGAATTTGCAATCTATGGTTTGGATAAGATTCCGCTATGGATTCCCACAGTACACGGGCAATGTCACCTATACCTAACGGCCACTTTTCTCAGACAGACGATTCCCGCATCTGAGTGAGCCTGCATGCAGCACCTCAAACCAGTGCTGCATCTCGATTCTGACGAAATGCTTACCTCGTTATCTTTACAGCTTCCCTGCTCATCACGAGACGTCCCACTCAAGGGCCAACCGCTCTTTGTTCTGTTCAAGAATGAACTTGCTGTAGTTGCAGCCGTACTTCGAAATGAATCGCCAAACCACAGCTAACTCCACTCTTCCACGAGAATGGCGCCTCAGGTCTGCGAAAAGCTCACCATAAATTCAGCCTATCAAACGAAAAAAATTCTGGGTAGTGTGGCATCATAATCGCTACTGGTGAACTATTCGCGCATGCATCGAAAGTCGACTTTCGCACTCCTACTAATCCTGATTCTTTTGCTACACCCGTCTGTTCAGGGTGCTGAAGAATCAAAGGCAACCAGCAATTCAAAAAGCCCCAACAAAATCCTCTGGGCATGGAAAAGAGCCGAAGACCTTTCCGGAATAAATCCGCGCGAATTCGGGGTCGCCTATCTGGCCTGCCATATTTTTGTCGATGGCAATAGAGTCAAATGGGAGACAAGAAATCAGCCTCTAAAGATTCCACCTGAGACATTCGTTATTCCGACGATAAGAATCGACGTGATTCACAGAGAGAAACCAGACTTATCGCGCCAGCAAATTGAAAAGATCGCCTGGCACATTCAAAAGGCCGCCAACACCGCCAACACATCTGCAATTCAAATCGACTTCGATGCGCTCGAGACAGAGCGAGAGTTTTATCGCGAACTTCTCAAACATTTAAGGCGGACACTACCCTCCACAATGGCGATATCGATCACGGCGCTGGCATCCTGGTGTCTCTTTGACAACTGGATAAAGGACCTGCCCATTGACGAGTCAGTGCCAATGATGTTCAGCCTCGGGCGAGACCGAGAGAAAGTGCTGCTCTATATCCGGAAACATCATGACTTTCTAGACGCTCGCGCCAACAGATCACTTGGCTTGTCATTGGAAGATACCCGCGTTAACGAACTAATGATCCCCATCGCACAGAAGCGTAAAATTCCTGTGCGGGTCTATGTTTTCACCAGGACAGCATGGACTGAGAAGAAGATTCAGGCGGTCAGATCTTTGCTGGAAAAACTATGAAAAAAACAATCGCTCTTGCTCTGTCTCTGGCTTTCATTTTTAACGTCAGCACGTTGCCCGGAAGAACTTGCGCGTTTGGCAGTGAACCGTACTGGACTTACACATTGCACCCAGATTTCCCAATGGGTAAGTACTCATCCGGTCAGCTTGGGATTCTGAAAAATACATATGCGCGTTCATACCTGCTTGTAGCTTATCGCTACCTGGCCAGCAAACCACTCTCTGCCGATGAGCAGAAGGGTTGCGCTCAGCTGTGGGAGCAAAGGCTGCAGTCGAGCTATTCAGACTGCTCTGGCAACACAGAAAGCTGGCTCAAACTTCGTGCCACCGTTCCCGGTGTCAAAAAAATTGACGCTATAGATACGGAAAGGCCAGTCAGCAAGGAAAATTCTTACGAATCATATTGCAATGCACAAACTAGCGCTTTCGAAACTGCCGCAAAGTCGCTCAAAAGCATGATCGACAAATATGGCATCGGGTCGGAACAAGTAAAAACCTGGGTTCAAGCTCAGGATGAGGTGTTTGCAAATTGCGGCAGTCCAAGATATTCAGACAAATTACCGGAAGTAAAAATTCCTGTGCCACTGCCAGATAGCGCGGATACGACTTGTAAGCAAGAGCGAGCCTACCAAATTGCCGCCGCCAATTTTTACGCGCAGAACTTCGAGACGGCCAGAAAAGAATTCGAAGCTATTGCGGCGGATGCGAACTCGAGGTGGAAAGAAACGGCAGGTTATCTGGCGGCGCGCTCAATGATTCGCCAGGCGACGCTTGCCAAAGAGACGAATCGGGGACTATTAGAGCAAGCAGGACAAAAGATTCAGCATCTTATCGTCAATCCGTCGTATGCAACATTGAAGGAAGATCTTCAGTCATTAGCTAACTTTGTAGCTGTAAGAATTTCTCCTGATGCACATCTAAATCGATTGGCTGGAGAAAAATTCGACAAAGAAAACATCGAAGAAATTACCAAGACTCTGGATAACTATCTGGATCCTGACAATTCTGCAACAGAAGTCGTTTATAGCAAAGTGCCGGAAAATCTCAAGAAGAATGAAATGATCGACTGGGTTTTGACATTCCAGGCGACGGACGAAGCAAGCACTAAACATGCTCTTTCCAGATGGAAAGAAACCAAATCGACAGCCTGGCTGGTGGCTGCAATAACAGGAGTAGACGCGGAGGACCAACACGCCAATCAACTGGTTGCCGCTGCCCGCGCTGATAAATCCCCCTTTGCAAAATGGACTCTCTTCTATCACATAAATAGAATCGAGTCCGGACAAAACAAAGACGCCGCTGTCAAAGCAGCTTTGGACAAAGTTATCGCGGCACCGCCGGCCGATCTGCCGGCTGGCTCGCTAAACGCACTGAAGCTAATGCGGCTGCCATTGTCCGCAAATCTCGACGAATTCCTGCGCTTTGGCATTCAAAAGCCATTAGCTATTTGCTCAGACGGCGGTATTCCTGAGTTGCCTGATGAAGACGATGATTTGAAGGGTCTTGGAAAAACCCCTGCTGCATTCACGACGCTCGCGGGCAATGTTCTGACTAACAAACTCCCTTTAAATGTATTGCGACAAGTAGCTACAAATAAGCAAGTCCCCGCCAACCTGCGCAATAACGTAGCTTGGACATCCTGGGTAAGAGCGGTCCTGATAGGCGACGAAGCTGAAGCAAAAAATTTAGCTACGATTGCTTTGCCGCTCAACAAAGCAAAGTCGAAGTTTTTCACTTCCTACCTGGCTGCCACAACACCAGAGGATCGTAAATTTGCTGCAGCTCTTTTGATGCTTCATTTTTCATCGGCAGAGCCAAACGCAACCAGCGGTCAGTTGATGGATGACGACTACGGTGATTCGAGCGGATGGTGGTGGGGTGCCAACCCAGTTCGGAAACTAGCACAGAGCAATAGCAGCGACGACGACTCCGAATCTTCCGCGGACGAAGAGCCTTTTGACCCTGCATTTCTGACCGCAGCGCAAAAGGCTCAGGCTGCAGCGCAACTTGCAAAGCTGGAAAAGATTGAAACCGCGCCCAATTATCTCGCCAAAATAGTACTTGCCTATGCGCAGAAACACCCGAACGATCCACGTGTGCCGGAAGCACTGCACTATGGCGTCAAGTGCACACGATATGGCGCGACGGATGACGCCACCACGAAATTATCTAAGCAGATGTTCCTGATTCTTCACTCGAAGTACAAAGGAAATGCTTGGACTAAGCAAACTCCGTATTGGTATTAATTGAGTCCGAGGTAAAGAAAGATGGTTTTCACCGAGCACAGCGTAAATTTCAAAGGCGACATCAAAACAGCCTGGGATAAGCTAGTCGACTGGAAACACATGCCCGACTGGGACATCTTTATCGACGAGATGCATTTTGACGGACCACTGAAGAAGGGCAGCGTGGGCCGGATGAAATCCAGAGATGGACATCATTACGTGCTGACTGTCACGGACTTCAACCCGATGGACAATTACAGCGACGAAATATCCGTCATGGGCTCAAAATTCGTCTTCTATCACGAGCTCAAGGAGAGCGCGCCCGGAGAAATCACCATGCGCTTCACGATCTCCGCAAAGGGTCTCATCGCTTCTCTGTTCAAGTATCCGATCAATAATGCATTCGAGCAAAAGCTGCCGATACTCATGGACAATTTCAAGCTCCAGTACGAGGAATCCCTCCAAAAGACGACAAAGTAACCCACTGCGAGGAGTAAATATGTTGAATCGAAAAATCATGTGCGTGGCAGCCACAGTGGCGCTGTCCATCGGGGCTTGCTCTCAGCCTTCGATTGCAGAAGCAACTACTGCTCCAATGAGTGGTGGCATAACCATCGATATTCCGCCCAATACGATGAAATCAATGCTGACGTTGAATCGTGAAAACGTCACTATGGATATTTTTCCAAATCGCTGCATCACCACAGCCAGATTTCAAATTACGAACCTGGGACGTCCAACGACTGTTGATTTAGGGTTTCCTACAAGAGATCTGGGTGGCACAGACTTCTACAAAGTGGAAGGCTGGCTCAACGGAAAGGGAATGCGCTCCAAGCGCAAAGCTTTCCAACCAAAATGGGGAGAAGTCGGACCGAGTAAAACGGGTCCAGGCTGGATCGTCTGGTCCGTCCACTTTCCATTCAGCGAGCCTCAATACATAGATGTCGCCTACGAAACAAAACCCGTCCGAGCAACCGCTCTAAACTACGGTTTTGGGCAGATTGAAGATTCGAAATACAATTCTTTCATCGAAGCAAACGACCTACATCACGTGCGCTATGTGATGTACAGCAAGGATGTCTGGAAGGGACCGATTGGTGTCACTGATATCCAGACAAAAATGCATAAGCCTTATTCAAAGGATAACGTGATAATCGCAGCGCGACACATGGCATCCGACCGCTCGAAAGTCCGTTGGCATTTCGACAACCTTTACGATAACGACAGACCAAAGCTCGGGCTCAACAGTTTTGAACCGCACGAAGTATCATTCGACTTCTCACCGACCCACTCGCTGAGCGAAGTAATTACATCGGCAAGAAGAGAGTTGGAAAAGGATCCCCAAGATCCATACATGCTTGCATTCCTTGGAGAATGCTATGCAACCGATAACAGACGAGAAGACAAGCTCAAATTGTACGCAAACTTCCTTTCTACGAATATGAAGTACCTGACTGAATACGCAAGGACCCACAACGACGTAGTCAGGGATCTAGTCGTCGAAACCTGCCGGTTGTCTGATGAATTGAAATCACCTGAAACAATCAGACAAAACAGATATGCACTGCTCACATTGCTTCGCACTTGCCTGGCATATGAGAAGCAAAATGCCTCAGAGCCGAGAGACGCGGCAACAAAAGCACATATCTGGAGAATGGAGAACTGGCAGTCTCGCATCGCTCCACCGCGAGTTGCTCGTTGGGAGCGCCGCAGATAGTGAGAGTGCACGCCTAAGCCGCGGGCAGACAGACAAGAAACTTAGTGCCAGAACCTTCAATGCTCTGGCATGAGATATGCCCTTCGTGTGCCTCAACAATCTGCTTACAGAGAAAAAGGCCGAGCCCTGTGCCGGGTGAGAATTTTCGTCCCGCCCGGCCTTGCGCGAATCTGTTGAAAATCTGCGCCCTCTCCTCATTAGACATACCGGGTCCGTTATCCTCAATTTCAACACACACCTCATCTTCTCGCGGTACGACGCTCAGCTTGATCTCGCCGCCTGCGGGAGTAAATTTGAGCGCGTTGTCCAGAAGATTTTGAAAAACACGACGCATTGCCAAGGCGTCTGCTCTCACCATTTTTTTCATCCCCGTGAAATTGGCTTTGATTGTTATGTTTCGATTTTCAGCGATGGGCGAAATGTCCTTCAAGCAATTGGTAATGATGTCTCGCAGATAAGTCTGTGTTAGAACTACAGCATCGACGTCCTTTTCAAGGCGATAAACGTCCAGCAAGTTTTGAATCATAGTCAGCAGACTCTTATTGCTGTCCCGAATTTGCAGGAGCAGTTCAGAATGCTCTTCGCTTACGGCTCCCATTGCTTGCTCCGCTAGCAATTCTAAAACTCTATTCGTGCCAATAAGTGGATTCTTCAAATCGTGAGTCAGTGTTGCCATAAACTCTTCACGCTGCTCGAAGGTCGCCAACCTCTTCTCTGTCTCTTCAGCCCCCTTTCTTTCGATGGCGTACTGGATACTGCGTTCGAGAAAGCTAGCATTGACGTCATTCTTTTGAATAAAATCCTGCGCGCCGAGTTTTACCGCCATCAGTGCAGTTTCATCATCATCAAGTCCGGTCAAAATAATGATCGGAGTGTCTTTTCCTAATTCTTTGACAGACTGAAATGATCCCAATCCACTGCCGTCAGGAAGCGATAGATCCAGCAAAACGGCGTCGAAATGGGCCTCGGCCATTCTATTTGAGGCTTCGGAGAGTGATGTGACATGGACAATGTCAAACTTTTGCTCCGGCAACAATCTTTTGACGAATTTGGCGTCAGGGCTTGAATCTTCGACAAGAAGAACCGACTTTTTACTCAGCATACCTTAGGCTCAGGAGGGAATTTAACGGCCGAAAACCAGAACTCGTCAAGCGAGCGTATGACATCGACGAACTTTTCCAGATCTATCGGCTTGGTTACGAAGCAACTGGCCTGCAATTTGTAGCATTTAGCGACATCGTCGTCCGATTGAGAAGTGGTCAAAATAATAATTGGGATTCCATTGAGATCAGCATTCTGCTTAATTTCCGTGAGCACTTCACGACCATCTTTCTTAGGCAAATTCAAATCAAGCAATATCAAACTAGGTGTGGTTGCATTAGCGAAATTCTTGCGCTTCAAAAGAAAGTCCATTGCTTCCTCACCATCTCGTGCGACGGTAACATCAGCATCTACACACTCTTCCTTAAAAACTTCCAGAATTAGACGAGCATCGGCGCGGCTATCCTCGACAAGCAAAATACCTATTTTTTTGGCTTTCATAGCTACACCTTTGGCGGCAGTTTTTTCTGTATCGTGAAGTGAAATGCGGTCCCCGCTCCCGGTGTCGATTCGGCCCAGAGCCTTCCACCATGCCGTTCAACAATTTTTTTGCAAACAGCCAGACCTATTCCGCTGCCCTCATAGGTCTCTCGCAGATGAAGGCGTTGAAAAATGACAAATATGCGGTCGACGTATTTCATGTCGAATCCAATTCCGTTATCGGAAACGACAAAGTGCCAAAATTCGTCCTCTTCCACAGCGGAGATTCGCACTTGTGGCTTCTTGTCCGATCTGAATTTCAGCGCATTTCCTATCAGATTCTGAAACAGCTGAATTAGTTGTGAATGGTCGCCTTTGACAGAAGGCAAAAGCTCCAAAGCAATTTCAGCTGCAGACTCTTCGATTGCCAGGCTCAAATTCGACTCGGCAATGCGAACAATCTCATTCATATCTACATCGACAAAACCTCTTCCCCTCGTTTCCACACGACTGTACAGCAAAAGATCATTGATCAATTGGTGCATTCGCTTGGTTGCATCAAGCGTAAAATCAATAAATTCATGAGCATCTTCGTCAAGCGACTTGCCGATATAACGCTTTGCCAATAGCTGCGTATAGTTGGAAATAACACGCAGTGGTTCTTGCAAATCGTGAGAACAGACATAAGCAAATTGCTGTAGATCTTCATTGGAGCGCTGGAGCTCCAGAAGTTTTTCCTGTAAAAGCGCTTCCGCCTTTTTTCGCTCCGTGATATCAACAATTGAAGCCAATACATAGCGCTCGCCTTGGCTGCTGAGAGGATTCAAACCAATCTCAACCGGAATCTCTGAACCATCCTTCCGCAACCCATACAAGTCACGTCCGACGCCCATAGCACGCGCGTGAGGGTCCTTGAAAAAACTTGCTCTGTGCTCGGGGTGCTTACCGCGCACATTCATCGGAACAAGCATTTCAATGGATTGCCCCAACAACTCTTCTCGGGAATAACCGAACAAGCGCTCCACTTGTGTATTTACAAGCACAATGGAACCTTGCTGATCGACCATGATCATTCCACTGGGTGCAGCCTCAATTGTTATCCGGAGACGTTCCTCGGCACGCTTACGCTCGGTTATATCAACTACAGATGCAAGGACGAAGCGATTTCCGTCCGTCATCAACGGATTCAAGCCGATCTCTACCGGAATTTCGGTTCCATCTTTGCGCAAACCATAAAGATCTCGACCAACACCCATTGCCCTGGTCTTAGGATCGGCAAAGTATTCATCTCTGTACTGCGGATGCTTGTCCCGAGCCTTAACAGGCACGAGCAATTCTATAGACTTACCAATCAGCTCGCTTCGTTCGTAGCCAAACAATTGCTCTATCTGAGTATTGACCAGGACAATCTGCCCGGCGTGATTGACCATAATCATGCCGCTTGGCGCCGCATCAATAACGAGGCGAAGCTGATCTTCACCCAAGGGAAGCGCATTGCTTCCCAGATTCTCTATGAAAGACATCCCCTAGGCTACCGAAAGAAAAAGCAAAAACGCGATTCCAGGATACCAATGTCCAGATTTACACATTCTATACCACTGCGATAAACAGTCAAGATTGTAGACATAGTAAGCATTGCGAAATCATGCGCAAAAACGTACGGTTTCGCACAATTAGTTTATCGTCCGCCTGCAAACATTCAGCAAAGCTGCGCCTCCAGCGATCCTGTTTTCTCGCCGTTTGAAAAACAGCTAGCCGCCTTATCGCACCGCATATGGTGCTAGAACCATCACTGATTTTCGACGAGATACCAGGGTTTGCGCAAATCTTGCGGCTTCTTCGTATCATCGAACATAGCGACCCATTCATTGCGCAAGACACAGTCGTAAAAACGCAGTGTACTATCATGATCGAATTTATGCGCCTGCGAGAACGCTTGTAGAACAGGAACAGCCTTTTCCAAGTCCGCTATAACCACGTCCAGATAGACAACGTCTGGCGACTCTATTCCTAAACCGAATACGCAGCCGGCCTCGGCCTTGCGCAGCTGCGCATCCAAATCTTTGGCCAGCGCATCGGCCTTATCCATGGATTGCAATTCTTTCGCTTTTACTACTTTGAGATAAGCAAACTTCTCGCCATTTTTCGAGAACTGTACGTCGTGAAAACGTCCACCGGCTCCAAGTGTTTCAGCCAGCTTTTTTAGTGCAGTTTTCATGGACAAACGATTCTTGCCGGAGAAATGTACTTCCTCTGTTTTGCTCAGATCCTGCTTGAAATAAGGTACAGAAGGAAGAGAGGCAATCAGCTCTTTTTTCTTTTCCTCGAATGCTTTGGCATAACCATCTGAATTGATCGCACAATTGAACTGCCCCATCAATGCGCCTTTGCGAGGGGTGAGCACTCCCAGCCAAACGTCATCATTCTCTTCGCCGACGATCAGGTCACTGAGAATTCGACATGCTTTCGTATTGTCTTCTTCGTCGCTTTCAAATTCGGGCGATGTGAATGTGACATCCAATTTGTTTTGAGGCGAAACATTGACTGATGTTTCGAACTGAATGGGATCTCTGCCTGCACGCCGCTTGAACCCAGCAGCAACCTCACCGGGAGGCAGTGATTGTCTATAAGCAGCAAACTGCCAGTTGGGAATTTTCGGAGCCTTTGCGACTAGATATTTGCAGATCTGGATTACCTCATCGTGGCCGTAACCAGAAAAATCGAGCCTATGTCCAGCCTTCTCGCGAGGCTGCCCAAACTCGTACTCGATCGCCGGATCAATCATCTCCAGGTGTTCTTTCATCCAACTTGTGATGATGTCTGAATTAGCTTTTCCGCTGTCGCCGTGCAAATTGTCCAGAGCCAGGGCTAGTGTCGCCTGGTCCTTCTTGAAGTCACTCCAAAACTGTTCAATATGCTCAATTGTCTGCTTTTTCAGCCTCACTTCAGGTGGATAGCTCTTATCAACAGTGCTCCACCTTGTAGGTATCGCGCAATAAGCGGAGCCGTTCGCTTTGTTAATCAATGGCGCGTCTGCCGTACAGGAAGCCAACAGTGCACAAGTGGTCAGAAAACTTCCCAGATTCCAGTATTTACTTTTCAAGGTAACCGAGCCTTCCGGTCGCGACAATTCCAGAGGCACTAATTATATGCATCAATTGAAAACACCATGTGAAGCAGAGCAAACCCGCTAAACAAAAGACCGGCAATTACTTGCCGGTCGATTTGAAGGTGTGATGTTTCAGGTGGTTAGGAAACTGGTCTCAACCTCGGAAAGGCAATGACTGCGGCTTTGGGCGCGTCGTCACTCTGAGCGAGATTGTTTGCATGTGCTTCACGCTCCAGCTCCAAGAAACGCTGCAGCACAGCCATCGCTTCTTCGTGGTTTCCAAGCTCTTGCAGTCTGGCTATTTGAGACCGGAGCAGGCTGGAACTATTGGCAATAATCATATTCTGTCCTTTCAGTATTCAGTCGTTTACTTGGCTTTCTTTGCTTTTTTCGCTTTTGCTTTTGGCGCTGATTTAGCCTTGGCTGCGACTTTGGTCTTTGCTTTGGCCTTGGATTTGCTTGACCCCTTGGCTTTGGCGCTGCCTTTAGCTTTCGCTTTCGTGCTCGACTTCTTGGCTTTAGCAGTAGATTTTGCTTTCGCCTTCACCGGCTTTTTGGCCGATTTCTTAGCGGGTTTGCTGACAGCCTTCTTGACTGACTTCTTCACCAGCTTTTTGACCAGCTTCTTCACCGGCTTAACTACAACTTCCGGTTCATCCTGCGGAACCTCAGTAATTTCAGAGAGAATCGATTCGAGAGTATCGACCATGAAATTGATTTGAGATTCGGTGATGATCAGCGGCGG
>CAZBOX010000156.1:0-13545 GCA_964493595.1 uncultured Candidatus Obscuribacterales bacterium
CTGGTAATCAAATGTTTGTCATATCGGGCAGCAACGGCACTGCACTTACGCTGCTTGCGGCGCTTCAACAGCATGGTTTTTGGAGAAAGTCGGACACTGGGCCGAATTCACTTGCGCAACTCCTCGACCTACATCCTCAAGAAGAATACAAATTCTCACCCTTTGTCTCTCGGCTGCTTAATTCTCCTCCGCCCGATTCGACCGACGGGAGGACACGCCGAGAGCTATTGAATGACGCATGGAGACAGTCACACGCAACAACGATTAGGCTGGATTCCTCTAAAAACCAGCGCGCCGTGGCAGCAATGCCTCCGCACAAGTATGACACCATCAAAGTAGTAAAAAACAGAATCACACTCCTTCATTCACTGATGAAAGAGCTCGAGTCGTTTCAGAACCAGACGCTCGAAGTGCTAAACAGCACCAATGAGATTGAAAACGTTCGTCCAAGTCAATCAGAGATCGTCTCGGCAGAGATAAGCGAACATGCACGTGAGATTGCAAGATTGCTTGGAATCGAGAGCGAAGTCAACCAATTGATTGCCTTAAAGAAATTAGGTAAGGGCGAAAATTACGACGACGGGACAGAGAGGCTCAAGCTCAAAATAGTGCGAAAAGTGCAGACGACTGGTTTGCAGCTCAGAGTGCTCACCGCGCAGTTTGATCGAGAAATAACCCTTGAGCAGCGGGCGCTTGATCGTGTGACTAGAGAACGAGATCTCACGGTGGCGCTGCTCAACGATGCCAACTTCCTTCAATTGGGTATCCTGGCCACGATAATCGATGGGCCTCTGGGCATTACCAAGAAGCAAAAACTGAATCTTTACGGTGACAGGCTGAACATCGTTAGCGGATTAACCGTAGGCGGGCTGGCTGGCATGTCGCTTATCGCTCAAAGAGGCGGCATACGTCATGAAAAGTCCGGACCCAATCTCCTCGGACAAACATTCGGACTGCAGACGCCGGAGCCAGAACAACTCCCTCCTATCATCAACAATTATATGAATTCAGTGCCGCCTGGCAGCAGTGGAGTTACACGCAGAGAACAGTTAATCAAGTATTGGCAATCAACCAAGATCTTACCCATCAATATCAAGAAAACCGCAAATATTGAAAGAGTATCTGGCTACGGCAGCAAGCACCACAGGTGGTGCGAAACAATCAAACTCATGACCGCAAGAGTATCCATGCTGTTTGATCTAAGAGCGATGGTCGATCGAATGAATATTGGTCTCGTCGAATTGCTCCAGGTGCTGGATTAAACAAAATTCCCATTTTGACTTTTGGAGTGTAAACCGGGAATAAAGAATTACGATTCGCGCCTCAGATAATCGGCGAATAGCTGATGGCATCCCCCAAGCTAGCGATCGTAAATCACCCGAAAGATTGGTTTTTGAGGAATATCATATGCGCAAATGCGTTTTGGATCTTGTTCGCAGCGCGAGACTGATGGTTTATTCACTCGCAATCATTGGCTTATTATTTCGGGCAAGCCATACGATGGCTGGTGAGCAGAATACTGAAACAGCTGAGTCGACACTTGTCCAGAGTAGTCCAAACAAGATTTTGCAGCGTATATACGATCATCCGTGCAAGTTGCCTGATGGTCGTTACTATGCGCCGGCAACGCTGACTACCATGCAGTGGGGATTTCTGCCCAACAAAAATTCGAAGCCAATCTTGACAGTCCCGTCGAGCAGCCTGGTCACTTTTGACAATTTATCCTCAGAAGGTATGGTCGAAGATCAGGGTCGCGATCCAGTCAAGTTTTTTGGCAAGTTTGGGGTTCCGAAGACTGAAGTACTTGCTGATGCGATTGAGATATGTGCCTCTAATGTCGAGCACAACATGAGTACCGACGGTCCTCACATCATCATCGGTCCAATTGCGATTGAAGGAGCTCAACCTGGAGACGTACTCAAAGTGGACATGGTTGCGATGGAGCCGAGAGTGCCATATGGCATCGTTGGGAATCGACATGGAAAAGGGGCCTTGCCCGGAGAATATCCTCAGAATAGCGGTCCTAAACCCGGCGCAGATAAAGACCATCCGGAATTATTTGGGAGCGTTTTCACATTCATTCCAATCAAGAACGCTAAGGGCAAACTGTTTGGGACCGTCAAAACAAGAGCTACTAAAAAAGTCATGTTCGAGATCAATCCTTTTATGGGAACAATGGGAGTGGCCCCGGACACGACAAGCAAAGTCAACTCCGTACCACCGTCATCATATGGTGGAAATCTCGACCTTAAGGACTTAACGGTTGGATCATCCCTCTACTTACCTATTCAGCTTAAAGGTGGAATGTTCTTTATGGGCGATCCACACTTCAATCAGGGTGATGGAGAGGTCGCATTGACAGCACTGGAGGCATCACTGAGAACGACAGTGAGACTAACACTTCTGAAGAATGGTGATGCTAGCATCCCAATCAAGAATATGAAGGATCCTTTTGCCGAAACGCCAGACTACTGGATGCCCATCGGCTTAGATGTCGATCTTGATTCTGCCTTAAAGAAAACGGTCAGAACTGCAATCCAATTTTTGTCCGAGAAAATGGACATGGACAACGCGACCGCACTCTCTTACTTGAGTGCTGCAACAGACTTTGAAATTACTCAAGTTGTGGACCAGACGAAAGGTGTTCATGCACACATTAGCAAAAAGGATTTTGCTCCACCTTCAGATAAAGATCGGGAATAATCTCTTTAGCGCAGACACGCTCACATCCGATTTCAACGAAGGCAAAACACATGCAAATGAAGCTTTTTCCGACATTGACTGCTATTTCTATCTTGTGCATCATGTCCAATGCTTTTCCGCGAGCAAACGCTCAAGGGGAGCAAGCCTGGCTGAACGAAGCGTCGAAGGATGCATTTAAGCCGCAACCAGTGAGCGGCTCGCTTGACGGTTTGAGCGTAAAGCTTGTCAGCACCACTATGGAGAATATGAGCGGCGGTTATATGTTCAGATTTCGACAGAAAGAAGGTGATAACTTTCCAGGAGTAGACCTCTGGCTCAAACTCAAGGAAGACCCGGCAAACAAGACCTACGTTCTGCCATTGCAGAAATCCACTGGTGACGAGAGCTCGCTGATGTTTCATACAGGTCACTTATCCAGTCTAGCGCCGGACGGATTCGCAGGGAAGATTCAATTTGGGAAGTGGGATAAAGGTCTGCTTGCAGGCTACTGTTCCATCAGAATCGCGCGCGAAAAGGTGAAGAACTCGGCAATAAATGGCTACTTTTACGCCAAAAAGCTTTGAAAAGCTGATCTAGTCACTGTCGACTCGCGGTCACAATCATTTTGAGCGTTCGCTGAAGTTTCACCAACTCATCTTTTCGTTGGTGTCGTTTGTTTTGAATCGGTTTTGTGCACGAGTCCGTCAGCACTCATCAGTCCCTTTCCTGACCAGAGCCCTGATAATTTAGGTGTCTGTGTAATTCCTTTGAAGTCAGCCGACACTTCTTCAAAGACCTTTTTTCGAATCTCGCAGAACAGGGAGTGAAAATCGTCGTATCTTGGATCCTTCTCGAGGGTGTCAATCAACTGACGAGTGAAAATGCTGTTTTTATAGCGCTTTGATTCCCAAGAACGTTCGTTGCCTTCACTCGAGCTGACTAGTAGTTGATAGTTGGAATTCAACAGCAAGTCCGGATCAATATTGGCGCTGGATAGAGCCTCCTTTCCAGGTGCGCCTAGACCACCTGCGTAGCAGGCATCAAGAACTACGAAGGTGTGGCGCTTCTTGAGATTGCTTCTTAACATTCGCACAATGCTCTGCATTGGAATCGACGTTTCAAACAGCCGATCCAACTTTGTATCGTAGGCAACCACTGAATTCAGGGCCCCAATTTCCTTATATGTTGGAGTTCCGTGCGTTGTGATAAAGAGGAATACGACATCGCCAGGTTTGGTCACTCCTGGAAGCCAGGGACCTGATAGGCATTCAATAAGATTCGATTTCGTAGCGTTCGAATCGAGAAGCGTCTTTACGTGATCCGGCTTGAACCCCGCTTTCTTCAAGAGAAAGTCTGTCATATCGTCGACATCCTTCTTCGAGTAACGCAGTCTTGGCACGCCTGAATCAGAAAAATTTCCAATGCCGACAACGATAGCCCATTTATCACCAACGCGCTCTCCAACTGGAGCGACTTGCTTCTTCGCAAAAAGTGTATCGAGCATGTGTGATACGGTCATCAGATGCGGTGCCTCGTCGGCAAAGTTCATTGCATATTGTCGGTCTTCTTGAGCGCCGGCTTTGTTACCTAGCTTCTCGCGGCAATAGGATCTCCACAAGGACGCTTGTGCAGCTTCGAGCCTATTGCCGAGTTTCAATGGTGAGTCCTGCAGTCCTGGTAGTGCTTCAGAAAGCTTCTTTTCTGCTAAAGGATAGTTTCCTGCCAAGGCTGCCACTATACCCAGTGACTCTTTTGCCAGCGACGGAAAGACCTGACCCGGCTTATTGTCCAGTGACATTTGCGCAAGACGAATGTGGCGTAGAGCGAGTTCTTTCTTATTTTCGAGCGAATACGCCAGGGCCAGGAGTGCATCCGCATTTCCTCGAACCTCATCACCAGATGCTTTCTCTCTTGTGCCTGTGAGTAAATCGATCGCTTTGGAATTGTTTTTCTCAGCAACATATACGGAGCCGAGATAGTGTGATGCAAACGGATTTTGCCCTGTAAGACCGGCGCTTTCGCTTGGTTTTAGTTGGTTAGCAGGGCGGTTGCGCACTGGCTCTAAGGCGCTCTGCAAATTTTCTTCGGCTGCCTTATAATCGCCGGCCCAAAAATATGCCGCTCCAAGATAAAAGTACATTTCAGACTCGTACATTCTTTGATCAGCTCGACACTGAGCGATGTTCAGGCTGCGTTTCGCGCACTGAGCAGACTGAAGTGGCTGCCCGAAACAAAGGTAGAAAATGCTGGAGCTCTTGTACATGAACATTTTGGACTTCTGAAGGCTGTCTTTTAGAGCCTCCGCATACGATGTCGACAACCCAAGATGCTCCGCCAGAATTCGCATATCGAGATACGTGGCATCCATCTGATCGAAGAGTCCGTTCAGTTCATCGTCGTTTTTTCTAAATGTCTCGAAATCATAGGCGCCGGCTAGCTGTAGATGCTGCTGCACCCGGCGCTCGAATTCTGAACTCAACTTCGCAAAGCTGTTATTGTTCTTTTTGAACTGCTCTTCTGCAGCTTCTTTCGGAATCGTCAGCGCCCTTTTCTCTTTACTCACGGGAACCAACTCCCGGTATAGACCTTTTCCTTCAAGGTCGCTTGCACAAGTACTTTGTATAGAGAGCCCGAGGATTATGAGGGTTGAGACCGGCAAATTATGGTTGCGACCAAGAATGCCATTGCGCCTTCGGGGGCTTAATTTTTCAATGCTGTTTGGCCGTTTCAAATTAATCTCTCGGATTAAGGGCGCAGAATATAGTGAAGCTACCACGTTGGAATGAAAATTGAATCCGCCTTCTGGATGGACTTTTAAATGCGTCCGCAAACCTAAAGCTTGTAAGCTTTTGGAGGATTTGAAAGAAAAAGCTAAAAGACTTGCGCGTACGAAAAATTTTTGATATTTTCTCAATTGGAAGGTTCAATTTCCTTCGTTGAGAGAGCCCAAATTCTGCCAAATAAGGAGGGTTTGCGCGATTAAACGGCTGAAAACTTGAATAATTCCATAGCACGATTTCGCCGGTCCGTATGTCCGGTGTATGACCTGAAAAGTGGCAGCCTCAGTCGTTCTGAGGCTGCCTAATCCAAAGACTTCTGTAAGCCAAAGAATTCTCACTGCCCACGGTTCTTGGGGGTAAATGAAAATGATTCGGTTTAAATGTCTACTGATTAGCCTGTTTTTCTTGTATTCCATATTGCTGGTTGGTCAAGGCGCCTGTGCGCAGGATGATCAGGTCGCTCGTGCTCCTCAGAAGTTAAGGATTTCCGAGGTAAAGGACACAAAGACGTGTCCTGCTGAACCCGACGATGACAGCTTGTTGCAGAAATTGCTGCCGGCAGGGCGGCTAAAGCAAATCAAGCTGAAGTCGGAACTGGAAGGGCTGGCTGACCGCGGAGTCAGCCAGCCTTGGGGAGGGTTTCTCGCTTAATTCGTCGGCGTGTTTATTTAGCGAACGCAGCAGTGTCAATCTTGCTTCTGCGATTTCAATGATCCGTTCGACGAAACCATCTCTTTTATTTCGACAGAATTGACTCGCACGCCCCAGCTCGTGGCTTGTAGATTTAAGGCTCTTTTGAGTGTTCCATTCAGTTCTGATTGCCTGGCGAAAAGCTCCTGTGATGTTTGTTCGCTTATTGTGCTACTTAGCAGGGTGTGCATAACCTCCACCGTGTGGGCGAATGGATCATCAACTTTCGCTACGGCTTTGGCTGGATCTTTGATGTGGCAACGGCACAGTGCTGAAAGACGAATGGGGACTTGATCTTTTGTTGTAACTTCTATAGTCGGAGTCGACAAGGCGGTAATGCGTGTGTCAATCATGAGCGAACGGTCGATTAGAGGAACCACCAGCTGGATGCCTGGACCTCTATGACCAATGATTTTGCCGAATCGAAAAATGACGAGTCGATCGTGCTCTCTAACGATCTTTATTCCGGAGAGCAGAATCAAAAAGAAGAGGACAACTATCCCGCCAATGATTTCGTGCACAGAGCGTACCCCGAATCGTTCTACCATTCTAGTAAATCCCGGTACTTTCTGCGACTGGGAGAAACCCTAGTTCGTATCATTCTGAAGGTCGATGTGCCTCTTGTGTCTCCTAAATAGAATCGAAGTTTGCGACGAAGACTATCCTTTCGACGAGTTCGAGCATAAAGGATAAAGAGTGGAGCACGCTCAAACGGCAGTCAATTGAGGATTCGATAATCGAGGCCCAGAATTCCGACCTTTTGAACATAGTTGCTGCTCAGGAAGGTGAGCGCAAGAGAATCGCGCGAGATCTGCATGACACGCTTGGGCAGAACCTTGCTGCCCTTGGTATGGGTCTCAATAGGTTGAAAGAAGACCTGAAGAAGAATGTTTCTCCTCTGGACCGGATTGCAGATCTCGAACAGCTGACTTCTGATATGGCGCAGCGTGTGCATTATTTGGCAATGGAATTGCGCCCTTCGTCATTGGATGATGCAGGTTTGCTACCCTCCATTGCCGCTTTTGTCGAGCACTTTGCTGCAAGATACGGGATTGATGCGGATTACCAGAATTCCATTGGCAAAGATATTTCTCTTGGACCGCTTATCGATGCAAATCTTTATCGAATTGTTCAGGAGGCGCTCACAAATGTAGCTAAGCATGCTAAATGCAGTCACGTGGATGTTGTTGTCGAAGGTTTTCGCGGCCAGTTGATTTTGCTTGTGGAAGACAACGGCTGCGGCTTTGACGTTGATTGCCTTTTGAACTCATCAAATCAAGAAAAACGTCTTGGAATCGAGGGAATGCGAGAGAGAGCCGCACTGGCAGGCGGAGAGCTTTCTGTCGAGTCCGAGATCGGTAAAGGCACAACCATTATTGCTAAGGTAAGATGCGAGCAACTAAATCAGTGAAATCAAAGTGGCGAATATTTGTAGCGGACGATCATGTTGTTTTGCGTGATGGTGTCAAGGCGCTGATTAATGCTGAGCCAGACCTCTGCGTTGTCGGAGAAGCCGGTGATGGTGTAACAGTTCTGGAATTATGCCGTGAGCTCCAACCTGACGTTATTGTTCTGGACATATCAATGCCGGGGATGAATGGCGTCGAAGTTACGAAGCAATTGTGCAACATTTGCCCGAGATCAAAGACATTAGTGCTGACGGTGCATGAATCGTCCGCATATCTCAGGCAAATGCTGGAAGCAGGTGCTAGCGGATATCTTATTAAACGATCGCCGGCTCAAGAGCTGATTCATGGTATCAGAAGCGTCGCAGCCGGTGGCACCTATATCGATCCTCAAGTGGCGGAAAAACTTGCAATTGGTCTGAGGACGGGAAAGAAACAAGCAGACCATGCTCTTGATGTTGCGCTGAGCGAACGTGAAACTGACGTGCTTAAGATGGTCGCGCAGGGTCACAGCAGCAAGGAAATCGCGCATGCTTTGAACATTGGCAACAAGTCTGTGGACACATACAAGCTCCGCGCTATGCAGAAACTTGGTCTGCAATCGCGCTCCGATGTTGTTCGTTATGCCATGAGTCAAGGTTGGCTTATTTGAACTTTCGAAGTCTGTCAGGATTTTGCTGACAAGGCTGCGAAAAAGACCTTACATTTTGCCCGCTGGAACTCTTACAGACAGAGTTTGCGAAAAGTAGATGATTGAGTAAGGCCGAACCCTTAGAGTCGAGGAAGCTATTGTGCAGGGCAAAATTCCTGGCACATTGGCTGAAATCTGTGCGGGGCGAAGTAATAAGAGCCCAAATAATGCCATCAGATTTCAATCAGAGTCGTCCGGTTAGAGTGATGATTGTTGACGATCATCCAATAGTTCGTATTGGGATCAGTAAAGTTCTGGAATTCGCGGATGGGTTGGCACTGGCTGGTGAAGCCGATTCGGTTGAAAGCGCTGTATCGGCGGCAGCGGAGCTGAAGCCTGACGTTATTCTGATGGATGTCAATTTGCCTGACGGCAGTGGTCTGGATGCGGTTGCAAGAATATGCGCTGCGAAGAATGCCCCCAGAATCATTATGCTTACTTCGCACGACAGTGATGAGTACTTAATACGGGCTCTCGAAGCCGGAGCAACCGGATACTGCCTGAAGGGACTAGAGCCCGAACAGCTGCGCCTGGCGATTTTAAGCGTCTATGGGGGGGCTATCTGGTTTGACTCGATTTCTGCGCAAAGAATTCTCAGCCTCGTTTGCCGCAATAACGATGTTCCGGATATCGGGCTTATCCAAGCTGAATTTGCGCACGATACGGGGCTGTCTGAGCGTGAACGAGAGGTGCTGGAACTGCTTGCCGGTGGGCTTTCCAATCATGATGTCGCTGAGCGCTTGCGCATCTCCGTTCCAACGGTAAAGACTCATGTGCGAAGCATCTTGAAGAGGCTGGGGGTGGCGGACAGAACCCAGGCGGCTATAAAAGCTGTCCGTATGCAGATTGTCAGGGATTAAGCTTCTCTGTTATGACTGTGCCTGTTATCTTGGCTGAGAAAGCTAAGATAATCGTAGATTGGGCATAGAACAGTTTAGAGCCAATGTCCAGTTCAGATAGAGAGATTTCAGATAGATGCAGCCAGTTCTTGCCCAACTGGTGCAGATTTAGCTGTGCACGCTTACCCTTTGCCACTTTACTGGTCGTTTCGAGTTTTACCGTCGTTCTTCTCTTCGGTTCAACAGCAGGAGCGACTGAAGATCCGACCGCTATTCCGGACAAAACAAGCTCGAGCGATAGTGAGGCAGAGTCCCCTTCGCTCAATAGGCAAACACTTAAGGGCAGCACTCAGCATATCGAGTACAAACTTGCCGACATGGAATCGTATCGAAAGGGGATGTCCGCACTGGAAAGAAAGAACTTTGCGGCCGGTGAAAATTTCTTCAAGGCGGCGGCGGCGCATCTTGGCGAAGGTTATGAGAAATACAGAGGCGAGTGCTTGTTTTTCCAAGCAAAGTGTCTGGCAATGTCCGGAAAAGCAGAGCAAGCCGTAAAGCTGTATAAGATGGCTGCCAAATTGTTCGACCAGTATGATCCGAAAAACCCATACAAGGGAATTGCGATCATTCAAGCTGACAACTTGGCGTCCGGTAAAGCCAGGTTTGATACTTCGAATTTACACGGAGGCGATTCTGTTCACCATGCTCGCGTCGCTGTGGACCAGCGAATTTCTTTACTCAACGGCGCCACCAAATGTGATGCCGGAAAGTTTTTATTGAAGGTTGATAAAGAATCGATATCAAAAACAGTTTTGAATTGTTTTGCAGAAATGACTTGCCTGGAAACCGCAGAAATCGGTTCGAATGTGAACAATGCAGTTGGTCGTTGGCAGCCATTACTTGTTGAGGAAGATCCCGCCGCTTTGGCTTTGGGGGCGAGCAACCCTCAGATTAGCGTCAGAATGAACGGAAATCTGTACAAGATAGCGTTACCAACTTTCAGTGGCATGAAAAGAATTCTTCTTGCGACAGACGGCGAGCAGATCTGCGCAATGGATCTGGATTCAAATGACAGCTGGTTGCTGCGTTTGAAGAAGAACCCGGATGGGTCGCTCAACACTGCTCAGTGGGCGAAATTGGCGCATCTGAAAACCAAGATAGATCATGGTGTGGCGGTGACGGCTCCTAAAGAGGTTTGGGATGCCAAAGAAGCTTCAGTTCACGAGTGGAACAGCAAGACATCTAGCAAGACCAACAAAACGAGAAAGAATTCCGGCAAGACAAGCAAGCCATATGGCTGGGACAGCAATACATCTAATTTTGGAGGATTCCTCGGCACAGACAATGCCCGCCACTTTCGCAGCAGAGGTGGAACCAGTGGCTCTCGTCGCAATTCGGGGTTTTAAAACTTAGGGTTTTGCCTATATGACAGCTTCTGCCCTATGTGTTAAAACGGGAGCAGAGGAAAATTTTGTGGCGATTGATAATCCTGGCGAGCGGGAAACGGTTGTTGACGCCCACAAGGTAAAGCTTGTGGCAAATGACCCTTTGTCTACTGCGTCCAATGCCAAGTCTCGGCAAGCGGACGGGGCAGACGTTGGCTATTGCAACGGTCAAAAGCAGCAGGCAACCAATACCCGTCCAGACGCCCGGAGGATAATGCACGAACTATCGTCCGACGAGTTCTTTCGGGTTTTAGAAGAGTCTACGCCAGAACAACTGCAAGCTCTAATTCATACGTTTGACAGTGGCGGCGGGTCTTTCAATCGCTCCAGTCTTTATCGCAAAGTTGTCGATGTTCCGCAGGGACAGCGTTCTTTATTCTCCTTACTCTTATGGTGGGAGCAAAGAAGGTCTGTATACAATCTTGTTGTTGGATTGACCGGATTGCCTTCTCTTCTTATCTTTTCATTATTAGGGCTCGCGTTTCCTGCAGTTATAGCTGCATTTTTCTATGCAATGTGCGCCAACGTTTGCTTTTGCCTCGGTGCACCTGCCGAAATCATTGCGCGAGCTATTTGGAAGGACAAAGCTGCGCATGTGGGACCAGTATTGTTTAGCCTTGGCACGATATTTTCAGTCATTTTGACCGCGACTATAGAGTTGTTCGTGCTTGCTATTCTCGCGTACTCGGCATTCACTTCCGGTATTGGACTGCGCTTTTAAATCTTGACCAACTATTCCGCTTTTCTGAATTGCCTACGCTTTCGATATCCAGGCTTGATTATCGTCTACAATCTTTCAAGATGCGAAGATTTGCAACTTGGCTACGACCACGGTAACCCGGCACTACTGCAGAAACGACACGTAAGTGTCATCGAACCGAAAGCAGAATAGATGAATTCCGATCTCGCCAAAGCCGACAAGCATTCAGTCGTTAAAGTCGACAAGTATCCGGTCCTCGTTCCTCGCCGAATGGCTTGTGCTGAGACTGCCGGGCTGCGGTATTTGACCATCTTTGGAGGCGTTATTTTAGCCTGGCTGGCCTTTTCTGCAATTGCCAAGGTCGAAGTCGTTTGGCAAATTTTGGGTCTCGTGTCTTTTCTGATTTTTAACAACGCAATGGAAAATGACTCGTCCATAATGAGGTCCAGTCTTGACCTCAAGGCAAAAGGTCTTGATATACGAGACAGACGCATCAATGCGATTATGCCCTGGGATTGGCTCACCAAGGTCGAGATTCGCCAGCGGCGGTTTAGCATTTTTCCTAACTATGTCTATTTCAAATTCAAGGACTGGACGGATGTGTTAATTCTCTGGGATGACATTCGCGAAACAATGGACTCGACAACGCTCGTTTCATGCGTGCGCACATGGGCGCCGCGTGCCGAAATTGTCGGTGATGCCAAATTGACTAAGTCGGAGTCGATCGCAACATACACCGAACTCTGGCTCAAGGACATGAGCTCGGCAAAGAGCGAACGGCGACTTCGTCAGGATCAAACCCTTCCGGAAGGAACAATTCTCAGCAACAGTTACAGGATTGAGCGTGTTTTAAGTGGTGGAGGGCAAGGAACAGCATATTACGCATCGGTTGTTCCGGGAGCGGAGATGCCTAATGTGCCACCGCATGTGGTGATCAAGGAATTTATCCTGCCTAACAATGACAGAGGTCTGCAGAAAGCAACCGATGCTCTCGTAAAAGAAGTTGCTATTCTCAGGCGCATATCTCATCCCCGTATTGTTCGGCTATATGACTTCTTCATCGAAGACATGCGAGGATACTTTGCCATTGAATTTATTGACGGTCTTACCCTCAGGCAATTGGTCGAAGATTCCGGGCCGCTCGATGACGCGAGTGCTGCGAATGTTGCCATAGCTGTTTGTGATGCTCTCACTTACCTGCATGAGCTCAATCCGGCGATTATTCATGGCGACGTAACGCCGGATAACGTAATGGTTGAGAAAGACGGCAATGTGAAGATCATGGATTTCGATGCATCACAGGAATTGACTCGAAACAAAACGAATACAGTTGTCGGAAAACATGCGTATATGTCGCCCGAACAATTCAAGGGATTGCTGGTGAGCGAGACGGATATTTATGCCCTCGGTTGTACTCTTCATTTTATGCTCACCGGTGTTGATCCCGAGCCGATAAGCGAATCTCATCCGGCTGCACTCCGAAGTACGGTTGGTCCTGCAATGAACAGGATTGTTGCCGATGCAACGAAATTGAAGCGCGAGGAGCGACTAGCAGACTTGAAGCAGATGAGGGCGGAACTTGAGCGAATCTAAAAAGCACGACATCGTCGAAAGCTTGCCTCATCTGACTCCGGAGCGGGGGGGCGTACACCTCATCTCATTGAAGACTCAATTCGAGAAGGTGAGCGAATTCGTCATGAAGTTTACCTGGCCTGCTCTGCCGTTTGCAGGCTGGTATTTCTGTGTGAATTTCGGCGCCATGCTTTCCGGCGAGCCTGTGACTTTTATAGGTGTCGCAGGATGTCTTCTCAGTTCGGCTTTATTCACTGTTTATTTCGGTCTTCTTTATATGTCCTGGAAGAAGGAATTCATTCTTCGCCAGTGGGGTATTACGCTGCCGGCGATGTATTTGTTTGCTGCTCCCGGTCGCTTGAGCTGGAGTTGGTCTCAACTTGTGAGAGTTGTTTTTTCCAGGAGCGACTCATCGCTGCATACCGCCGACCAGATTGTTTTAGGCTTCGAGGACCCTGGCGCATCCGATGCTTCCAGTACTGTCGATATTCACATAAAGTTGAAAGAACTCGACCAACTTGATTTGAAAAAGCTTGTCTACGCGATTGTCACCAACGCATCACATGCGGTGATAGAGCCGCCGTTGGAAAAGGTGGCGCTTGAATTTCCTACTGTATCGGGAATCAAGCACATCAACTTTCAAAGTTTTACCAATCTATGGAACGAAGAATTTTCCACTCGTTATTCGCCTACACTCTTTGTTCCATTGACTCAAGGAGACCAGTTGAGAAATGGCTCCA
>CAZBOX010000157.1:0-13520 GCA_964493595.1 uncultured Candidatus Obscuribacterales bacterium
AATATCAAGGTCAAGCTGCGGAAATTCATCGAGCGTGACAATCGGAATGCCAACACTCTTCGCTAACGCCTCTGTCGCGTCAGATGTTGGAACACCTTTGATTTTCAAACCTTCTCGAACACGTTCTCCAAGAAGCTTCACCGCAAAGACCGCGGTCGAACCAGTTCCCAGTCCTAAGACCATGCCGTCGGTGACAAGTTCAACAGCAGCGCGAGCAGCTTGCTTCTTATTGTCGTCAGAACCCATCGAATACAGTCCTCGCCAAGAACAAGAGGATAGTCGATTCAGATGACACCACCGGATTAGAGCAGTTTCAGCTATAGCCAAAAGGTTACACAATCCAACTGGTAATTATGAGCCTCTCCGGTTAACATCGCCACGTTTAGCAATTTTTGGTGGATGTCATGAACAAAAGTCTGTCGATGGTCCTTGCTTTATTACTGGCCGGCTTAGTCAACGTTCCAGCAACATTTGCAGAGACCACCGAAGACAACGGCGCGCCTGATGCAACGGAAGCGTCTTCTACAGAGGTATCACCGGCCGCCACCTCAACGAGCTCTGCAACCAAAGCGACGAAACGTATATCGGGAAGACCTCGCATTGGTCTAGCTCTCGGTGGTGGCGGCTCCAGAGGCGCTGCTCATGTCGGCGTTCTCAAAGTTTTGAAAGAAGAAAATATTCCCGTCGACCTGGTAGTCGGCACCAGTATCGGTTCGGTTGTAGGCGGCTACTATGCAGCCGGCACCCCGATCGAGAAAATTGAACAATTATTCATAAATGACCGCTTCACCAAAGAATTCACCCCGATGCCGTATGTCCGTTTGGCCACTGAACCACTCGAAATAATGGCGCGAGTTGTCGGTTATAAGCCATATGACGGGCTTTACAGAGGCTGGAAGTTCAAAGGCTATGTGAGAAAGACACTCAGTGAAAAGAACATTGAGCAACTCGGTATGCCTTACGGTGCGGTCGTGACCGACGTGGTCACAGGCGAAAGCTGCAGACTGACATCAGGCGATATAGCCGTTGCAATGGCAGCCAGCACGGCTGTTCCGGGATTGAAAAAACCCGTGCAAATTGGTCCGAAGCTCTATTGCGATGGCGGTTTGATCAACAACGTTCCCGTCAATCATGCCCGGGAAATGGGTGCTGACTTTGTTATCGCAGTCGACATCGACGAGAAGCTGAAAGATACGCCGCTGGACAAGTTCCGCGGACTGGGTTCAATGGCACGCCAGGCTCTCAAGATTCAGCTAGCCACCTTCGACAGCCACAATGCGAAGACAGCAGATGTTTATATCCATCCAGATACAACAGGCATAAGTCTAGTCTCTTTCAAGAAGTCTGATGGTCAAAAGGGCATCGAAGCGGGAATTGCCGCAGCGCGAGCCGCAATGCCGGAATTGAAGAGAAAGCTGACATCGATGGGAATTGCTCTCAAACCAGGCAGCGTTACCCAGTAAGACAACCACGGGCCGGCAAGCTATAGCGACGACTGAGATTCAGAATCTTCATCGTCCTTTTTAGCCTCCTGAAATTGCTCCCAAGACTTCACTGTCTCTTGTGGCGCTGGATGATTTTTGTCGTAGACAATCAAAACGTTTGTCAGCGGTCGCCCAGCTTTGACAATTATCGAGCCATTGTGTGCAAGCGCTCTCGATGCGCCGCCGTCCAGGTTCATCGCTTCATAGCAGCCAATCTTCTTCATCATCTCTGCCTCTTTCTCGAGCGACAATCCGTACAAGAAAGTGACCAGGTATATCTTGTCTTTACTCTTCGGATAACCCATCGCCTGCCTGGGACCGATCGTCAACACATGCGAATCGGTAAAGCCCTCGATTTCCGGGTGGACCCAGACCTCACCTTGGCGCAACAAGCGAGGCCCGCAAGTCAGAGAGAACCAATGTTTGTCCCACTGTGGTTGCCCCTCTGCTCTGGCTGTCACCATTTCCAATTTGTTCTGCGCTCTGATACCAAAAGTGGTGCCATAATTTTCCCAGCGACTATATTTCAAAAGCTTGCCGTCTGAGACAAGATTGCCCATCACCCTCTGTTCCTTATCTTTGCTAAAGAACGTCCCATTCATCAGCACCGCACCCTTGTGCGAAGCCACGTAAGATTCGAAGGTTTCAGCCCCATAACTAACTTCAGCGCTGTTTGCTTGCGCAGCATTGTGCGGCAAAAGCACCGAGAGATAAGTATCGAAATCAGTCAAATCAATTGTCGTTTGGTAGAAAGAAATACCGCCAATTTTTCGCTTTTCGAATTTGACCGGATTTTTCCTTCCACGAATTTTTCTATTGGGCTTTTGCGGAGCAGGAACAAAGAACGGCGGCGGAACAGGCAAGCCCACTTCCTGCAATTCTTCTTTTGTTGGAGGAGGAATCGTGAAGTGTGGTGGTTCCGGCCATTGCCTCTGATCGCGCGTCTGCTGTTGACCGGGATGCTCAATTGGAGATGGACGCATCAAGTCTTTGAACTTCTCTTCCAATACACTGCAGCTGCTTAGCAAGATCGTCGAGCAAACAGCCAGACTGAGACGGAACACAGTTCTTGAAGCAGCTATGCCCGAGCGTTTTTCCGACAAATGTTCTGACGCAATCATAGTTAACTGCTATCTTCCCATCGTCGAGTAAAGATCACCGGCAGGCAACTCATATAATGCACGCAATGTGGCATAGTCATTCTTCGTGACTGCGCTGCTGCTCGAATAAGACGTCATCTCTCGATAGCTGACAGTTTTTCCCGAGCCGGCCATCAGGTCATCCAGATTATTGCTGTGCTGCGTCAGTCCCAGTACGTGCCCGAATTCATGAGCGCTCGTCCTGCGCAATTCTGTCGGAACTCGAGAGCCCCATTTTCTTAAATACTCCGTTTCGATGTGGACGATGCAACGAGCGTTCGAGGTTCTGGTCCATGGGTAAAATGTACGCCCGACACTGCCGGCTCCGCTTTCAGGACACCAGAAGTAGAGCACATCCGCCTTTGTAGGGTCTTCGGTAAATTCGAAAGAAACAATGCCCTCACTTGCGACCCATCCCCAATCGTTGATTCCGTTTTTAACCATGTCTCTATAACTTGGCACATAATGCACCACGGTCTCGAGCTGTCTAAAGAAACCTGGACGTTGAAACATCGAATAGAGAGCTTTGCATTTTTCTGTGTCGAGTTCCGGACCGACAAAACCACGCGGCAATTGCAGACCATCAGAGACCCAAATTTTTATTGGTCCCTTTCCCTTTTCCCAGCGCATCAGTCTTCCGTCTTCGACTTGTGAATAAGGTTCGATACCATGGAAGGCCGTGCGCCACTGTTTTAGAGACTTCATCGCTAGATTACTGAATTCAGAATTAGGAGTAGACATCACAACAACACGGCAAAGAGCATGTTCAGCCGTTTTAACGTCATTCGAGAAAAGCGCGGACGCGCCAAGATAATAATTGACCGATACATCACCTGGATCTAATTCAAAACATTGCTTGAACAGTTTTGTCGCCTCGACATAATTGCGCTGTAAATAACAAGCAAAAGCTTTTTTCTGCAGAGCTTCAACATTGGGCGCGACTTTGCCCTTTCTCTTCTGTGACTTGCGAGGCGGAGCGGAAGCTCTCGCATCGGCAGATAAAGAGCACCAAAGTGGTACCACCACAGAGAGGAGAAGAACGAGCGCGAACGCCGACGCAATTCCCCTTGTCACCAGCATATCTTTATGCAATTTTTCCGCCACAGGAATTACCCCAATCGAAACTTATCCTCTTGCGACCGCTGCAAGCTCTATCTTGAGAATGTATTTCATTTTTGATTTGCATGTAAAACTCGATGAATCGATCTTAGCGAAAGAAGGAGTAAACAAGGGAAATCTCATCAAAAGATCATTATCCTTTTCATCAGGTATCATTAACTGGCTCCAGTATCACAGCAGGAATCAGACAGTGGAATCTCTAGTCATTCGCCCCGCTATGTCCAGCGACCTTGCGCGGCTGACCGAAATCTACAATTACTACATCTCCAACACAAACATCGCATTCGATACAACGCCGATGTCTGTGCAGGACTACAAACCCTGGTTCGATAAATATTCAGAGACAGGACCATACAGGCTCTTTGTGGCAGAGTTGAACGGCGAGGTGATAGGCAGCGCCGGCAGCAGGCAATACAGAGACCATCCGGCATTTGTAGAGACCGTAGAATTCGGCATTTACTTGACTGATAAAGCAAGAGGCAAGGGAGTCGGTAAAAAACTGTACTCAGCTCTTTTTGAGGCCCTCAAAGGAGAGAAAGTGCATCTTGTCGTTGCCGGAGTTGCACTTCCGAATCCAGCGTCAGTGGCTTTGCACAAATCAATGGGCTTTTCTGAAGTCGGCGTGTTTGATGAATACGCGCAAAAGCACGGCAAATACATCAGTTCAATTTGGTTTCAGAAGCGCGTCAATTCACCTTAGCGGCGCCCACATATTCTGCGCAGGATACCGCCTGGTCGGCAGCATTGCTGGCGTACGCAACTGTCTCTGTAGCAAGAGCCGTTGCTTGCCATAACCCTGGCGCGCGTCTCGGCCGGAACATTTGCTCGATACTCAGTTCTCTTCTCAGTGACACGAACAGGTTCTCCAGCTGAATAAGCACCTTCTACTTTCTGCCTGATTTGATCAGATGAGACTGGTTGCGAATTGTCAGAATCCTTGATCAATTGGTCGACATTTACGCCTGCGGACTTGATGGCTGCAGCGAAGTCGGCATTTTCCCTCAGCTCGGGCGCAGTTCTGTATGCGTCCTTCAGAACATCTATCCCGGCTTGAGTCATGGCAGCTCTCTTCTCAGGTGTCGGAAGATTTGCGGCGCTTCTGACCATGTCCAGACCCAATTCGGCGCGCAAGAGCCTGGAGGCATTCTCGAGTTCCCAGAAAGTGGCCATCTGCTCTTTCTTCTGCGCTTCATCTGTGAGCTTGTTTATTTCATTGCGCCGTTCGGCCAGAAGATCCGGGCGTGCTTGCGAGGCGGCCGTCAAGGCTTTGACGAATTTAGCGTGACGATCTCTCATGCTGTTCATGTCGCCGACAGGTGCTGCCAGAGCCTCATCTCTAGCTGCTTTGATCTGATCGCAGAGAGCCTTGGCACTGGAGGCGTCCATTTTCAGCCTGAATTCTTGAGCATGCGATGCTGTTGCATCACTGGCAAGCGAAGCTTTGGCTGCCAATTCTTGATTGATATTGGCATTCCAGTGAAAACTGGTCACTTTCTCAGGAACCGGATAGCCGCTGGCGTCAGCTTTGAGCGACTGCACGCTGGTCAGAACTGTATTCTTGTCGCTGCCACCACATGCTTTGACGCTCTGATCGATCCAGTTTTTCCACTCTTGCATTTTTGCATTCTTCGGATCGGACTGAATAGCTGCGTCAACTTTGTCGCGATCGACTATCAGGAATTTCAGCTTGGGATTTTCCTCCTGCAGCTTTTTAACGTTCTTTATGGCGTCTTCGCTTCCTGGAATACCACGCCCAACAACCATGATAGCGATACCGGAACCAGCAGCGGCCGCGTCCTTATATGCTTGTCCAAAGTTGTCTACTGTATAAGCACCGGTGTCCTTTATAGCTTGTCCGAAGGCATCGAGCTTTTCTTTGCTGTCGCTGGCATCCACCGGTCTCTCCAAATCGGATGGAGGTTTGGGCCCGTCGATCGGTTTGCCCGGCTGCTCGGCAGGCTTTTCAGCAGGTTTGTCTGCTTGCGGCTCAGGCGGCTTTTCAGGTTGTTTTTCGGGAGGCTTTGCTGGTGGTTTTGCCGGCTGCGGTACTTCCAGTCCGGATACAAGCTGAATTTCACCAGTCGAAAGCTGCTGCAAGACTTGTTCTCGAACCTGCGGAGGCAAAGCCCTTATACCGCCTTTCTGATAAAGGTCATTCAATTGCTGAGGGGTCATATCGGTGTCCAGTCGATACGGTGAATTTCCGGCCTGCTGACCAGGCAATCTCAGACGCGAATCAAGTGGTGGAATATTCAAATACCGTCCATTCGAGTCACCGCCGCGTTGCCAGCGCGGATCTAAAAGATCTTCCAGAGGATTAGAGCGTGACCGATCCAAGCGAAGAACTCTACTGAACGGATCTTGATCGCGATTACGATTCCTTGCGAAAGGATCCATTAAGTCATCAAATGGATTTCTTCTCTGAGAGTCACGACCGAACGAATCTCGACTACCAAAACGGTCTGAATCTTTACGCAAAAGTGAGATCGGATCGTCCGGATTATAGTTTCGAAACTCTCTTCCGTCCGGGCTTATTCTCAGTTGTATGCGACCGTTTTCATCAAACTGCAGTCTTCGGTCAGGATCGAAACGCAGGTCGTTGCGCTCGTCAAACTGTAGACGCCCATTCGAGTCGAGCCTCAACGAGCGAGGGCTAAGATCGAGCTCATTTCGCCCGCGACCGGTGTCTAAGGGCAAAAGGCGGACGGAAGGATCGTGCGTATCTAAATTAAGGGGCAGCTCGCCTTCCTTCAAGAGCGGAATTACAAAGGTTTCGGTGCCACGCTTAGTCTGAGGCTCGCCTCTCTCCGCGCCGCGAGAAACCCCTCTGGAGGACCCGCTTTCAGAGGTTTCCGGCTGAGCACGCTCGCCTCCAATTCCTCGCCCCTGCGGCATATCCAGTATGATAGTCTTCGGCAATGCACGGATGGCCGAATTATTCTTGTCGAATTCTTCCATGCGCTGTCTGTACTCAGGATGAACCTTCAGGTAATCCGCGTACTCCTGTGGATATTGCGTCTTGAATTGCGATGGAGTCATCAGCTTGCAGCTAGTGTCTTCGCAGACAGAAGACTGCGCTGGATTCTTCTCGTTGAAGGTAAATTTGATTGGCGTCTCGGTTCGAGGATGGAACTCGGACTGCTCGACGGGCTGTTCAAAACGTTGTGCCATTGAAAAGCATCCTGGGTGGGGTTATAGCAATGCTAAATGAGAGTTGTTTCACTTTCATTGCAAACCCTGAAACCGCCACAGGGTGGGGTTCAATGCTTATTATCCTGTCCGAGGCACTGGTCTATTGTCCAGACGTGTTTTTCGAGCTGTTGTTTTTTCGCTTCGAGCGTTTTTTGGAAGTCGAAGGGTCAACTGGCATTTCGGTTGAGACGGGCTGACCAGCCTGAAGCTTTGCCGAAGAACTCGCCGGCTCCCAGCGGTCCAATGAATCAGAACTCGGAGCTGCGGTATTGCCAGAATTGCCTGGCACCTGCGGGCTCGCCCCGGTTTTGGACGCAGCAGCGCTCAAGGTATCCGGCTTAGATTCGGCGTGACGGTCCATCCAGGAAGACAGAGACTCGAGGAGCATGCCTGATTGTTTGAATGTCTCAAAAATCAGATGCTCTTCCGAGCCAATGATAAACAAGTTCTTGTCTTTTGATCCGACAGCCTCGAATAGCTCGTAAGTGCCTTTCGGCTTTACGAGCTTGTCCTTCAGTCCTTGAACAAAAAAGACGGGCAAATCGTTCAACTTCGCGCAAGCGAATTTTGTCTCGCGCATGAAAACAGCGAATCTCATAAGCTCTTTAGGAGACATCTCCATTTTTGCTTTCAGATCGTCATGCCAGGCTTCTCTCACTTGCGGAATAGCCGATGCTTGTTGAACGACCATGTCGCCTACTCTGAAAGGCTTATTGGGATTTTTCAAAAAGTGCACAGCTACAGCTAGACCCATTTTCTTAGCCTGGAATCTCTCTGCAGAAGGAACAGAGGAAATAACGCCATGCAGATCTTTGGAAAACCTGGCCCCTGCTCGCAAGGCTATGGCACCACCCATGGACTCGCCGAGCAGATAGATGGGAACGCCACCATGCCTTTGAGAAATCAAACCAAGGATATTGCCAACGTCGTTGACCGCCTCATTCAATCGCAAATCTTCTTGACCGGGAGTTGTGAGCCAGGCGCCGAACCCGCGCACATCCATCGCATAAACAGCATATCCTCGGCTGGACATTTTCAGGCCGAACGGTGTGAACGCTTGATTGTCCAAACCCAGTCCATGTACGCATAGAATCGCTCCACGCGCAGGGCTCTGTGTGGGCAACCAGCCAATGACCGGCAATGTTCGCAAGCGGAATTCTCCGGCCAGCCAAATATATTCTGCAGCAGATTGCGGAGCAAATTCATTGATGTAATGCTTCTCGAAAATCTCTTTGCGCTCAGAAAGAGGAGGCAATTTTCCGTGCGACTCTAAGCCGAATCGATAATTCATCAACTTATCTATTGAAGCGGAGACCTGCTGACGAATGGGTTCTTCGTCCGGAGGGTTCTTCATGTGCCGGTAAAGATTGAGCATCTGCAATTGTGCCCAGAACAAAATTCCTGCATCATCCCAAAGACCGGAATTCGCTCTTTCTCTTGCCACCGCAAGAAACTTTTCTCCATACCCCTGCGCATCAGAGTATCGTTTTTCAATCATCAGAATTCCCATTGCCGACTCATACAGATCGGCAAGTATTCTGGAGCCAGTAGGCAGAGCCGCAGAAATTATCAGCGCGGCGTTGTAGCTGGCCAGCGCGTCATGATATTTGCGCTCACCGTAATAGCAGTCGCCTATCCGTTTGAGAAGAAGTGCGTGCCGCAGCTGCCCGGCACTGTCAATAGCCGGGGGTTGATGATGCAGAACCATTTCCAAATGACGGCGCGCCTCGCCGCTTTTCTCCTGCATCTTCTCAAGAGCGGCGAGCATGTAATACAAGTCGATTTTCTTGGCGTTATCTTTTTCGGCGCTGATAACTTTCTCAAGCATGTTTTCAGCGTCTAACAACTTTCCGTCCAGAGCCGTCTGAATTATTTCCTGCTCGGTTGCATTGACTTCGACGTGAGTGTGATTGTGCTTGGGACCGTCTGGTGTACCTGTCGAACAGCGACCCGGCAGCGGCAATGCAAATGAGACGGTCAGCAGCGACGAACACAAGGACGCCACCACAGGTGACATCGCCGACGCCACCACTTTAGCCCTGCATTTTTTTGAGATTGAAGTATTCAACGCAATTTACCTGTGATTCCCGGGTGCATCTCAAGCACATTTATTGAACATATAGCACAAAGAGCCAGACTTGTTCGCTTTCGCGCAGCGAAACTGCCGGATCCAAGCCGAGATTAACCGCCAGGAAGCTCAACTGGCTTGACGTTCGTACAGTTAGACTAATAAGTCTGCGCAAAGGGCATATAAATACAGGAAATGTTTCAAGGAGACTCCGGCAATGGCTTTTGAAGACAGCAAACCCTCACAGGCTAAGAATCTACAAGCTTTCGAACTGAGCAGCCTCAACGGCAGTGCGGAGCCGGCCGGAGAGAGGGAGCCCAGCGCAATCGAGATTGCCGCTCAGTGGACTCCAGGTGAGAATCAAGTAATTCGGGCTGCCGGCACCGGCACCGACCCTGACAAGCCATATGCCAAGGATGTGGAGGCGCTGTTCGGCTCAGAGAGCCGATATGTTCGCGAATCCCCCGCAGGACTGCGGGAAGGGCTTAACTTGAGACTGAAAGAGTTGGAGATGCAGACCGGTAAGAAATTAGGCTCAGTCAGAACCAGTGACAGTTACGAAACAGTTCAAGATAAAACTGCAGCGCTAATGGTTGCTGGTTTCGGTCCTGGCAGCCAGTGGAGCGACGAATTCAAAGCAGAAGTCATGAAAACTCTGCAAGCAGGAAACCCTGGCATTAAGCCGGCAGATATGTCCAACCAAGCGACTGTGCGAGAAGCACTGAATGCGCGAGACAGAAAGCAAGCTGCCACCGTATTGGGCGAATCTGCAGCATCCAGAGCTTCTGGGGCGACATTAGAAAGGGCAGTCAACCAGTACCATTACAGGCATATGCAAAAATACGGTATCGAAACTGATCCGAATTAATGACCGAGAAGTCACAAAAGACCGCAAAGGAAGCACCGGTTTACGCGCTGGTCCGGGCTAGCCGTTGCTATAACTGCGACTCAAAACAGGAGCCTGGCAGTATCGTCAAGTTTGAACCCGGTAAAGACGAGCGCGAGATTCGCTGCCGAAAATGTGCAACGCTCGACCAACTGGAATTTTTGAAAAGCGGCAATGCAAAGGTTACACAGATGGCCAAAAAGTATTCTCAACGCGTTGTGGTCGTGATGCAATGGTCGGAGTTATGGAAAACCTACGAACGCATCGGCTTGTTAGTTCAGCCGCAAGCTATCGACCGCATCGAAAAAGAGCTGAAGATTCGATTTGAAAATCGAGAGTCCAGATAAAAGAGAAACAGACAGAGCAATAGTTAGAACATCCGGACGCAACCGTAGCTAATGCAGGAAGTGAAATTGACAAGCAGCAAAACGAAAAGAAACACAATAAGTTCTACCGACAGAGATTTCTACAAACTCTGGACGCCAGTGACATTGCGTTATGGCGACGCGGACAGGCAAGGGCACATCAACAATGCTGCATATTGCACTTTCTTTGAATCGGGGCGAGTAGCATTCCTCTGCCACGAGCATGGAACCATCGCAGAAGATGGCTATGCTTTTGTCATTGCGAAGCTTTCACTCGACTTCCTGAAAGAAATGAATTTCCCTGGCACGGTAGAAGTCGGCACACGCGTAAATCACATCGGCAAAAGCTCCTTTACGTGCGGACAAGCATTATTCAAAGATGGCCAATGTTGTTCGACTGCAGAGTCAGTGATTGTTCTTACTGATGAAAAAACACGCCGATCGGCAGCGATGCCCGAAAAAGTTTTAAAAGTGCTGCGCGACCTTTCTTAAGTTTCACTTACGCGCCATCAATGCAAATTTGCTGCCACAATCTGATGCAAAAACGCTGGCAGAGCCATTTGGAGTAGGCACAGAGCCGACCAATTGATAGCCTTGAGACTCGAGATCATCTGCAGTTTTTTCAAAATTGGAAACCGAAAAAACAACCGAGCAAGTAAAGGCAATCTCCTCGACGATTATTACTTGTGGACCAGCCGGAAACTTAATTGCGCATATGTTTCCGCCAGAAGATTCCCAGATCTTTTGTCCTTTCAACAGATCGCAAAATGCTCTGGCGTCACCTCTTACATCACGAGACGGATGCAACAGATACTCTACTTGTGTGCCGTCTATACGAACATTTTGAGCAAGAGAAACAGCTGACTTTGCTGATGACGGAGCCGACGCCGAAGAAGAAAATGAGGAGACACTATTGCCGGAATTTCCGGAAGAGTATGAATTGGATGCAGTGGATACAGCAGTGGAGGAAGCATCAGAGCCAGGAGGAATTGCAGGAGGTCTAAGTCCGCGCCTTCTCTCCATGCTCAACCGCATCATCGCCGATGTGGTCCGTTGCTTAAAATCCATCGCTACATCGGCTTTGCCTGTCTGCTCTATCTGACGCGCAATCTTCTGCAGCTCCTCGGCGATCGTTTTTTGATTGTCGCCGAATTCTGATTCGAGGGAGGTGATTATCTTGATAATTACTTCTTCCGAACTTTCAATAGATGCGTCGTTCATCGCTTTGAGCGCAAGGTCGAGCCGGCCGCGTTGATTGTCGTTAGCCATAAATGAGGACGCATACTCCTTGATAGAGGCGGACCATTTTGTAATTTTATCGCTTGCGCATAGGCGAATACCAGATCCCTTTGACATCTCACTGGCACGATATTGTCGTGAAAAGCCTTCGGTCGTGGCACAATAACGCATAGGGTTAACGACCGCGCGGTTGCCGGAAAAAATGGCAAAAATAATCGTAGTTGAAGACGATCAAGAAATTCTCGAAGCTCTAGTAGACGTGCTTGTCCATGAGAAGCACACTGTGGACGCCATAGCGGATGGTGCCGACGCATGGGAGAGCCTACAGCGTTTTCAGTATGATCTGGTCATTCTCGACTGGGGCTTGCCCAGCATGGACGGGCTGGAAATTTTGAAGCGTTTCAGAAGCAGCGGAGGCAGTGCGCCCGTTTTGTTTTTGACCGGTCGCAATACAGTGGACGAAAAATTGACCGGGCTCGATTCAGGCGCCGATGACTATCTGCCAAAGCCGTATGACATGCGGGAATTCAGAGCGCGTGTTTCAGCGCTGCTTAGACGTCCGAGAGAGCTTTCCAGCGATGTAGTCCGTTGGTCCGATATCGAACTTGATACCAAAGCATTTCGATGCGTAAGGCGGGGAGAAGAAATCCGGCTCCTGCCTAAGGAATTCGCCTTGCTGGATTTCTTGATTCGCAATCGCAATCTTGTTTTTACACCGGACCAGCTAGTGGACAAGCTCTGGGCAGGCGATACTGAAGTTTCCGTAGATGCAATCAGGCAATGTGTAAAACGCCTGCGCACAAAGATTGACGTCGCCGACAGGCCCTCGTACATCACAACTGTGGTTGGCGTCGGCTACAAAGTCGAGGAGTAGACAGCAAGAGGAGCCCCAGTGCTGGAACTCCTCTTCCCTTGCGAGTGACAATTTATTGTCCGGACCTAACGAAATACCGACAGCTCTTTAGAGTGCAAATGCGCTGCCTGGATGGAGTTGCTGCCACTTGGAACCATACCAATCAACCGGTCCATTAGCATTTCTCTGCTGTTCATAGACACCATTGCGGCTCACAGCCCTCAGGAGAGGATAAGTTTTGCCATCATCATTGGCTTGAAGTGAAATGAATTTGACACCATTTCCATTATCTTGAACATTGATGCTGACGGTGTATTTGTTGTTATCAAGATCAGTCATTTCAAAGCTCGTCTTACCTTGAGCCAGAAGGGCTTCTACCGCTTTCAACTGTTGCTGAGGACTGGACGCGCCACGTGTCAGCAGAGAATTCAGATCAGAAACAGACGTATCCTGATTGATCACTCGATCGGCTCTGTAAAGCTCGGAAGGTTCGGCAGTTCGACCGGCCCTAGCAGCATCGCGATAAGCCGTGATTTCGCCCATCTCAATCATATCGTTATCGAACAGACTACCCATTCCCCAATCATCAGCATCGTTGATCGCCCAGTATTGTTTGTTGGCGTAGGTGGCAGCCATCTTAGTAAGAGCATCGGCAGAATCGTCATGCATGATGCCCTGAAGCTCACTCTGACTGACTGATCCATTTCCATCTTTATCAAGCCGTTCATATTCGGATATCACTAATTGAGGCAAGGTGCCGGTTTTCTCCAGCATGTCAGTGACGGCACCAAGATTATCTTTCATGTCCGGCTGGTTTAGCAGGTCGACGGCTTGCTGGCGGAAAGCCTCATCTCCTTTATGTTCGCTAGACTTGAATACAGCTGAAGCGGCTTCTCTAATGTTTTCCATCAAAACATCCTCTAAAGAGGCACCAAATTTGGTGCTTAGCAACACGTAGGGGTAGGGATTTTTCTCAGACTCGTTTACTTACAGCAAGTTTTAACTTGAACCCTTCGCTGTAGTATCGACTCGCATACAATATCTAATCGGTATGACATTCGTTTGACGTTCGTTTGACGCAGCTTTCTCAGGCCGGGGGATTGTTATTTCGCCTATCTACGAAGTGAAAGAGCCAAATCCAACAATGTTGGCTCTGGCTCTTCCCGACCTCTCCG
>CAZBOX010000158.1:0-13414 GCA_964493595.1 uncultured Candidatus Obscuribacterales bacterium
CATGAGAGCAATGCTGCGACGCCCTCGCACGACACTCGACAACACAATTAAGTTCAGAGATCTGCAAATGGATCCAGGCTCCTTTCGCGTATACAAAGGAGAAGAAGAGCTGCATCTTGCCCGCATGGAATTCGCTCTGCTGGAATTTTTGATTCGCCACAAAGGCCAGGTTTTTTCCCCAGAAGCGCTGCTCGACAGGGTTTGGCAATCCGATTCGGAACGCTCGCCGGAAAGCTTGCGCACGCTCATCAAAAAGCTGCGCAGAAAAATAGATGATTCCGGCGCCGAATCAATGATTGAAAACGTGCACGGCGTTGGCTATCGAATGTGCGAAGAATAGAGATGACCAAGAAAAAAGCGGGCTGCTGTGAGCATTCCCGCTTTGATTCTTTGAATTGTCCGCAGGATCGGTGCTGCCCCGATAGGCTCTATCCCTAGTGCCCCACTAACTGGTGAATCTGCGATGTCGTTGATACAGTTGTACCCGAGAATCCGGAAAACATTGCCTACCTTTAGTTTTCGTTCAAGATTGACGTAACGAAATATTGAAGGTTCCCTTTTAACGCCACTCTTACATACACTCAATTTATCAGGCATCCCGGAGGTGCCGATAACAAGCCAGAAGACGCCAAGAATCAAAATTTGTTCCCGGCAAAAACCCCAGAATTCCAAACAGGCGAGGAATTTCGACAAATTGTCAACAGCAGCCTCGGTTTTCAGCGCCCACCCCCTTGGCATTCTGCTCCACAGGACGGATAAATACTGCCGTTTTCTATCCAATCCGCTTGACATTCCTTGCGCATAAGGCAAAAAATTTTCTTTTCCGGCTTCAAAAAAATTCTCCAGGAAGTCCAGTCCGTCTGATAAAGGCTGGCAAACGCAGAAGATGAAAGCCCTATATGTTTAGGGTATTATCTCTTTAGAATTAACACTCGTTAAGCTTTCAGCCTTAATATGCAGATGAGATCAGCCTTCATTCTTCTTCCGGCCATAATTGCCGCGCTCCTTGTGGCGGTCTGGATTCCCCAGGCAACACAAGCGCAGTTTCGGACCACCTATGGCGGCAGACAATTGCCTCCGGCAAGACCCGGAGGTGGGGGCGCCAGACAGGCTGCAACCGGACCCGCAGGAGTCTATCCTCAAGCATTATTCAACGGCAAAGTCGTCCGCTGGGTAGCCGATCAGATGCCTCTGAAAGTCTATGTTTCACGAGGCTCCAGCATCGACGGTTTCATGGACCAGGAATTAGGCGTGCCACGCACTAATGTGGACGGCAAACAGCGCTGGCCGCATCTTGTTGCCGAGATTATAGACAATGGGCAAATAAACAACCTGCCGGTCGCTGAAGGCTTCGTAGATGCGCATTATGAAGCGGCTCTGCAAGGAATCAATTTTTGGAAAGCCTTTGAGCGGGAAGGACTTTTCCAGTTCGTTTTGACGAACGACCCGTCTGAAGCCGATATTTATGTTTTCTGGACTCACCACTTCGTAAACAAGCTCGGTCTGGGTCTCTTCGCCAATGACATTCGCGGTTACACTTCCAAGGAAATCTTCGATTACAGACTGGTATTGCAAGGCAAACAACCACTGTTTCAACCGGTGGTCATTCTGCTGCGAACAACCAATCAGCAAGGCAATCCGATGAGCAACGAGAAAATGCGCGCCTCTGCCGGGCATGAATTCGGACATGCACTGGGCATCGACCAACACTCGACAAATCCATACGACCTGATGAGTGTCTATTATGGACGGGGCGTAATTTCCAATAACGACGCCGCCACCATACGGTACATTTACAAGCACCAACCCGACTACATTCCATAGGGTTGATGCGGATGAACCGACCTCCCAAAAGACAACCAAGCGACAATAATCCAGGCAACCCGGCAGGGCGAGGGCGAGCCGGGAATCGTGGACAGGAAGATCAGGACCAAGGTGTTTTTCCAGGACGAGGCTTCACTGGACGTCGCCCGCAAGCGCAGGAACGCGCCGGCAAATACGCTCACCTGATACGTCCTTCACGCCGCTTGAACGTCATAATTCTTGTCTGTCTTACAGCTTTTACGATCATCTGGATACTCTGGACAATCTCGGATGTAACAGGAGAATACGCTACCAGTGGACGCGATCGCGAAGTCGTCAGACTGTCGCTCTATCGGCTGGCCACCAACGTAAAATGCAGGCTGAATTGGGGCACCGGTGCCACCATGGAAGCCACCATCAACAAAGTCGACACTAATTTGCCGCTGCATATCGTTTTCCAAACACCGGAAAAGTGGGTAAACAAAGGTCGTCCCATGCGAACAGTGATTTTCGACGGAAAATTTTCCAACAGTGGAATGAATCCTCTGGGCGGCTCATTTCAGGAAAATGAGATAAAAGCACGACTGGTGGAGAACAATCAGTATGTCGATGTGCGGCTTCAGAGAAACAGCGTCACGTCTCTCTGGAGACAGGTGCAAGCACACTGGCCTTGGGCTGAAATCTAGGCTTTATAACGAATCTCGTCATCGATAGCCGCTTTCAGATTTCGATATTGGTTGGAACTTTTGCCGCAAACCAGGTCATAGGCTTCGCGCATTTGCCTGGCGCAACGCTCGAAAGGCATTTTGCCGACACCTGTACACAAACCCGGCACAGCAACGGACTTAATGGCAACGCCCTTGAGATTGAATCTCTCGACGCACAGAAGAATTGCCCTCATAGCGAGAAAGGCGTTCACTGAATTTTCCACATTCTGAGGAATGCGCATTGTCGGTGCGCAGATCAGATAGGGAAACTTCTCATGATTAGTCGCCACGATTTCAGCCTGTCCAACCAGAAGTTCGCCTGCGTACTTGCTGCGAATGACGCTCTGCACTCGTTCTTGAATTTTCCACTCGAAAAGTTCGCTTATGCTCCAGTCAAATCCGCCGTCCATAAATCCAAAACTATTGGCTGGACTGACAAGCGCGTCTGCACTGGCCATGAGTATGTTTCCACCACGAATCCTGACGTCTGGAAGTCCCTCAAAAGCGCGTTCCCATGCAGCAATGAGATCAGGATTCTTATCGCCGAGAATGATTTGGAAGTCCACAGCCATTGGCTTTATACACCGCGCGGCATCTGATGATGCACTTCAATAATGGTCGCCGCAGGCGGACAGAAGAAACGGATATTGGAACGAGGATCGGCACCTAATCCCCGAGAGATGTGAAAAGCAGTTTCACCTTTGCGAATTAGACCGGAAGCCTCATGTCTTCCCAGTTCCGAATCCGTAATTAGAGGACCGACGCCGGGAATTCTCACTTGTCCGCCATGAGTGTGACCACCTAAAGCAAGGTGCATTCTTGCATTTGTAATGTGGTGAAGTTTTTTCGGCATATGAAACAAACAAAGCTTCAGATGATGTTCCGGCGCTTGTGCCGCCAGTCTCTGCAATTCGTATTCATCGATACCGGGATAATCAATTCCGACAATATGCAGTCCGTGCTCTTTCAAACAACGTGATTCATTTCTCAGAACGTCAAATCCGCCATTCTGCAAAGCTTCCACAAAAGGCGTGATATCGCGCTTTTCTTTTGGATGTCTGAACCTGCGTATCATACGTCCCACGACTTTGTTGAACATCGTGTAGTCATAATAATCATGGTTGCCGAGCACCGCGTAAGCACCGAGGCGAGGACGGCGACTCAAGAGTCTTTCGGCATACTCCAGTCCACTGTGGTCTTCAAAAACATCGCCGGTAAGTACGACGAGATCGAAGTCCGCATCGGTAATCTTGCGAATAAAGTCAATCTTGTCGCTTTCAGGCCTGGCAAGATGCAGATCGGAAAGGTGAAGGATGCGGAAGAGTTTACGCTCTATACGCTCCTCTGAACGCGAGCTCAGAAGCTTCCCGTTGCCGTTTCCAGCACCATTTCCAGCCTCATTGCCAGAGCGCCTAAGCCAGGCGTTGCCATCGCCTGTAATGATGCGCACAGTTTCCAATTTATATTTGCGAGGCTCGATCTTGCGAGCATAATAATAAGCTGCTGCACCGGCAGCGCAAAGAGAAGCGGCTGCGACCCAGGTGGATTTCGACTTGAGGACGCGCGGCAAGACGCCCTGACGCTCGCTCACCGGCGTCGAGACGGATTCTTCTAATATTCCAGCATGTCTTTGTACTCTCTCTGCTTCACGGAGTCTTTTCTGGCTCCTATGTCTGGCGCGATCAATCGCCCAGACAGCCACCTGAGCGGGAATCCCGCCCCCACGGCTAAGACCCCAAAGAGCGCATCGTACGGCAATTGATACCAGCTTAGATTGCGAAATTCCTGAAACAGCCATTGCTGCCAACCCGGTTGTACGCCAATACCTTCAATAACAGCCAATACTACACAAGTTCCCAGCAAATATGCCAGTCCCACCACATGTACGCAAGCAAGCCCGGCTACGACCGCCAATGCCTGATTCAAAGACGTTCGCGCATTTCTTGTGATGTAGCCGACCGCCCAGGTGGCGGCAATCATGCCCAGAAGATAGCCAAAACCAGGCTCGAGATAATAATTCACACCGCCGCCGCTGGCGAATGGATGGAAATTGAATACAGGCCCGAAAAGACCGAGCAGAAGGAAACTGGCACAAGCAATTGTGCCAATCGGCCAGCCCAGCGTGTATCCGACAAAAATTGCAACAGGCGTTTGAGGGGTGTAAATCGAATAGCGAATCTCAGCAGGAGCCTGTACTTGAGGAATATTGTTTATCGCCGGAATATACTTCGCGACCTTTTCCTTTACTTGCTCCGGAATGCTCGCCTGAATAACGGCTATCTCTCTATCGATTGAAGCGCGTATGTTCTTGCCGGTAGGCACAGGCACTTCCAGGCATGTAAACGTGGCAGTGAAGAGCAACTCGATGCCCAGCATGACCAAAATGATCTGGCCGACAATCGACTTGCGAACCGGGCGTCGCGTCTGAATTCTTTCTTTTGGCGGTAATACTACGAGCTGCACGTGTTCGTTCTCAGTGTTTCCACGCCAGGTCATGGGATGACTATGACGAATGGCAAAAGTGCGGGATATCCCGCTGTATATACTTCGTGCTCTTGCACCACTAAAGCTCTGACGCCCTATTGTCGCCTCTATCTAAGGCTATAGTCAAGCGTCATTTACACTGGCCGCTCTTCAGCAACCGGAAATTCATCCGCTCGGGCATAAGGGCTTTCGAACTCTACAGGAGCCATCCATTCAACCTTGACCACTCTCTTTACCGCATCGATGCGTTCATTTAAAAGGTCCAGATATTCCGGTCTTAGAATATTCTCGGTCCATAGCATAAGCGCGTCTTCACTGTTGTCCTGGTAGTAATGCGGGCGGACTCCGAGGTTCTTGAAACCAAATTTAAAATAGAGATTCTGAGCCTTTTCATTCGAGACACGAACCTCAAGAGTGAGCCACTTGGCGCCATTTTGCCTGCAGGTCAGAATATTGTTGATCAGCAGAACTTCGCCAATTCTTTTCCTTCTGTAATCTTGATGAACCGCCAGAGTGGTTATATGCGCTTCATCACCGGCAATCAGCCAGTATCCCGAATACCCGACCAGCTGCTTGGTCTCGGCATCTATGGCAGCGTAATAGTAGCCCAGGCGATTGGTCAGCTCGTTCTCGAAAGACTGACGCGACCAATGATGATTGCCGAAAGCGACAGGCTCAATTTCCATCACCTCGTCTAAATCAGTCTTCTGGAGCTGCCTCAGCTCAATTAACCGCTGTCGCTTTGCCATCGCTTCCTTTGAGCGTAACGGACGCCCCCCGCAGGTAGAGAGGTTCTACAATGCGATAGGGATATTCGTTAAGCAGAGACTCTTTTGCAATTCCATTAAGGACGCCGGGCACATTTTCCTCCGAAAGTGAGGAGGAATCAAGAGAATCGGTCCCAGCAGATTTACGCAGCGAAACTCGGCGATGGGCGAGCACGCCCTGAAACTTGGCGATATTGACCAACTCGGGCAGTTCTTTCAAAACTATTCCATTCGTTGACGCCAGTGATTCCAGTAAAGAAGAATCGACAAACCAGTTCTTGCTGCACGAAAGGGCAATTTTCATGTCGGGCAGCGTGCCGTGCTGAGGCGTCACCATTTCCCTCATAGAAGCGGTCACAGTGCTATTTTCCGCGGACTCTGCCAAACACTCTTTCTCATACGCCGAAAAATAGAAGTGACCGCGACCACCTGAAAGGATGATGGAAAATTCCGCGAGATCATTTTCGGCTTCTGCTATTTTTGCGGCATAACAGTCCAGCAAGGAAACGCCGGCAAGAGGCAAATTGAGCGCCTGAGCGAGTGTACGTGCTGTCACGACAGCTATTCGAATTCCGGTGAAACTGCCTGGACCAATACCGACGACGAGCAAATCGAGAGTGGATTTTCTCCAACCTGCTTGCTCGAGCATTTCGTCGACAGCCGGCAATAGCAGAGTCACAGACTCCTGCCTCTGAGTGCCAGAGGAAACAAAAAGTCTTTCGCCGACGACATTCTCGCCGTCGAGCAAGGCAATGCTGACGCAGTTGTTTGTTGTATCGAAGGAGAGGATACGCATGATTTTTCTTGGATTTTCGAGCGATTGATTCTACGCTTTTTTAGATTTGCGCGAACCTGATTCCGACTTCACTTCAGTCTTTTTTTCGGAATCTTTACCCTCTCCGTTGACGCTCTCACCTGCACCACCATCAGAAGGCTTGCCTTCGTCCAGGTTACCGAGATTGGCATCAACCTCGCCGAGGTGTTCCATCACGTCATGGAGGTTTTCTTCAGCAGCAGAATCGATATCGTCTTCGTCGTCGGTTTTGCCGATTAATCCAAGCTCTTCAGGGCTCTTTCCTGAAATTATCCCGCTGACCAGATCAGCAAATTGCTGTTGGTCTAGGTCTGGCAATTCGTCACCTTCCTGTCCGAGACTCTTCAATTCATTGAGGATCATGCCTTCGAGATCATCCATATCCATGATCACAGGCTGCGCTCTGAATATAAGTTGAATTGACTCTTCCTTGATGGACTTCAACAAGCGATTGAACATATCAAAAGCTTCGCGTTTGTACTCTTGCAGAGGATCACGCTGTCCGTATCCACGCAAGTGAATACCTTCGCGCAGCAGATCGATGTTGTGCAGGTAATCTACCCACTTTCCATCGATTGTGTTCAGCAAAATCTGCCGTTCCATTTCACGCATATGGTCTACACCAATATGCTGCTCGCGCACTTCGTAAGCCATTTTGATTTGCTTCCACAGCTCATCGCGCAAATCATCGTAAGAGAGTCCGTGCAACTCCTTATCCTTGAGTTCTTCCAGGAGCGGAATGTCATTCTTCAGCAAGGCGACCACTTGCGGAAGACCTTCCTCTTCCCAAAATTCCGGAGGAGCGTCGGAGTCGATATAGCTGCCCAGAAGCAGATCCAAGTGCTCTTGCAGCATGTCCGTCACCTGCTGGCGCAGATCAGCGCGCTCGAGCAATCTTCTTCTTTCACGATAGATGACTTCACGCTGAGTATTGAGAACATCGTCGTACTGAAGAACGTGTTTTCTCATGTCGAAATGGTGCGCTTCTACTTTCTTCTGCGCATTTTCAATGGATTTGGAGACCATGCCTGACTCGATAGGCATCTCTTCGTCAGCGCGAATAAGTTCCATCAAGCGAGCAATCTTGTCGCCACCGAAAATCCGCATCAACTGGTCTTCAAGCGAGAGGAAGAAGCGTGTTGAACCAGGGTCTCCCTGACGGCCGGCACGACCTCTCAACTGGTTGTCGATACGCCGCGCTTCGTGGCGTTCAGTCCCGATGATGTGCAGTCCGCCAAGCTTAATTACTTCGTCGTGCTCTTTATCCGTTTCGACCTTGAGCTTTTCCTTCAATGCTTTTACTCGAGCGTCGAACTCTTCTTCGCTCAAGTTGGCACTGTCCTTCAGGAGCTTCTCTTTGGCTTGATACTCTGGATTTCCGCCCAGCAAAATGTCGGTACCGCGACCAGCCATGTTAGTGGCAATCGTAACTGCGCCTTTTCGTCCAGCCTGAGCGACAATCATCGCTTCTTTCTCGTGATGCTTGGCGTTGAGCACATGGTGCGGAATGCCCTTTCTGACAGCCGATACAACTCGCGCTGTGCGCAGTGCCGAATAAATGCGTTCGAGGAAATCTTCTTTTTTGGCAAATTCTTTCTCGAGCAACTTGCATGTTTCTTCCATCTTGGAAGTATCAATCGCCGCCGGGCGCTCGAAAAGCTTCTTGAGCGCGTCAATATTCTCCCCGGACAGATTGTTCTTCTTGATCGAATCCATGACCTTCTGAATTTTCTTCAGAAGCACTTCGCCCATCTGCTGAGGCTTGCTCAACAATTCAGCCACCAGCTCAGACTTCTCGATACTGACAGTACCAACAAGAACTGGACGACCCTGCTCGTGGCACTCGACGATTTCTTCGATAACCGAAATATATTTCTGCAATTCAGTCTTGTAGATAACGTCGGACTCGTCGACTCTGACTGCAAATTTATTCGTCGGAATCGCCACTACATCGAGGTTGTAGATCTTGTTGAACTCAGCAGCCTCGGTCATCGCCGTACCGGTCATACCGGAAAGCTTGGGATATAGACGGAAGAGGTTTTGATAGGTTATGGACGCATAAGTGAGCGTTTCTTCTTGAATTGGAATGCCTTCTTTTGCCTCGACTGCCTGGTGGAGACCATCGCTCCAGCGGCGCCCCTGCATCATGCGTCCCGTAAATTCGTCGACGATTACGGCTTCCATTTTGCCTTCTTCGTTCGGACGAATTACGTAATTGACGTCGAGCTTGTACAGCTCTTTGGCTTTCAGCGCCTGCACAATGTGGTGGTGATAATTGAAGTGCATGTCGAACAAGTCGGTGACACCGAGGAATTGCTCGGCTCTATCTTGTCCACGCTCGGTCAGAAGAATGCTGTGCCCTTTCTCGTCTACCCAATAATCGCAATCTTCGTCTTCTTTGCTCTGACCACGTTCCAGCATGGGCGCAACTTTTGCGCAAGACACATAGACTTCTTGAAAAGATTCGGTGGGGAAGCCGGAAATAATCAGTGGAGTCCGCGCTTCGTCGATAAGGATGTTATCGACTTCATCGACGACGGCAAAGTAATAGGGGCGTTGTACCAGCTGATCGAGCGACTTGCGCATGTTGTCGCGCAAATAATCAAAACCGAATTCGTGGTTGGTGCCATAGCTGATGTCACAGCGATAAGCGGCATACTTCTCTTCGTCAGGCTGGTGGGAATAAATCAAGCCGACGGTCAAACCGAGAAACTTGTAAATTTGCCCCATCCACTCGGCGTCCCGCCTTGCCAGGTAATCGTTGACGGTGACGACGTGTACGCCGCGCCCAGTCAGTGCATTCAAATACACAGGCAGAGTTGCAACCAGTGTCTTACCTTCACCGGTACGCATCTCGGAAATCTTGTTGAAGTGAAGAGCGGCACCACCCATGAGCTGAACATCGAAGTGACGCATATTGAGAACGCGGCGACCGGCCTCGCGAACAACGGCAAAGGCTTCGGGCAACATCTTTTCCAGCACTTCATCGAGAACTTTGTCTTTCTGCGTGCGGAATTGACCGGGCATTTTCGGCGCATCATCAGGAATCAACTTGACGTCCGGAACGTTTTTCAGCGCCTCGTCGATGCGGCGGCGAAACTCAGCCGTTTTGCCCTTCAGCTCTTCGTCGGTGAGCTTCTGCATGGCCGGCTCAAAGCTATTGGTTTTGTCCACATAGCCTTGCAGCGCCTTCACGCGCTTCTCATTCGAGTCTCCAAAAAGTCCTTTCAGCCAGGTTCGCGTACGCTCTTCCCAGGATTCCGACATTCGATATTCACTCCCACGTTTGCAAAAAACGATCTTACCTAAATGAACAGTCAGAGCCGGTTTCCAGCGATTATTTAAATCCCATCGCTTTGGAGAAAAATCCTCGCCAAGCCCGGCCCGTGGGCGTTCGGCACAGATCTAATTAGTTTCTGATTGTATCATCGGCCCTTATGACATCCACGAGCTTGAACCTTCTCCTAAGTATTGGACACATTCTGTTGCCAAAAGCCTCCAGACCCCCGCAGATGTCATGTGCGCTGTTATTATGTTGACGTCGCCGCAATTCGTAAGTTTCAGGTCGAAACTCAAAATAAAAGCGGGCGCACAAGGCCGGCTGCCTGGCCAAAACCATGACCCTGTCTATCTTCGAGCCAAATTGTGAGCACAGAAAACGAGACCTCCTCAATCGAACTAACGAAATATGGGCGCCTGCCCTCACTTTCGGGATTAACGCTTGACGAGCTCGAGGACTTTGTCAAGAAACACGGCTTGCCTAAATTTCGTGCAAAACAAATACATAGCTGGATTTACAGCAAATGGGCCAAGTCTTTCGACGAAATGACCGATCTATCGGCAGACCTCAGAAAAAAACTTTCTGAAGTCGCTGAGGTGGGATTGTTGCATCTGGCTCATTTACAAGTCAGCAGCGACGAAACCCGCAAATACCTTTTTCAGCTTCCGGACGGCAAAATGGTCGAGTCTGTCTTAATGGCATTTCAAGATCGACCTTCTCTGACGGCTTGCGTCTCCAGTCAGGTCGGATGTGCGGTTGGTTGCACTTTTTGTGCGACTGGATATCTAGGCTTCAAAAGAAATCTGACAGCACAAGAAATCATCGACCAGATCATGAGCATTCAGCGTGAGTCTGGGAAACGAGTCGGCAATGTTGTTTATATGGGCCAGGGCGAACCACTGCTCAATACGGACGAAGTGATCGACTCTGTAAAACGGCTGATTACAACGGTAGGCATTGGAGCTCGCCACATTACCGTATCCACATCCGGTATCGTACCTGGTATCAAGCAATTGGCGAAAGCAAACCTTCCTATTACACTTGCGCTCTCTTTGCACGCACCAGATGTGGAGACACGAGAGGAAATCGTTCCCATCACCAGAAAATATCCAATCCACGAAGTCATGGAAGCCATGCACGAATACGTGGACACAACCAATCGCCGCGTAACGATTGAGTATGTGCTTCTCAAAGATGTAACCGATCGACCGGAACAAGCTATTCATCTTGCAGAACTCGTCAAAGATCTGCACTGCAACATCAACTTGATCCCTTTCAATCCGACGCTAAATCCCATGGGAGAAGCGCTCTACGATCGCCCCACGCGTGAATCGCAGCTGCGCTTCAAAACGCTTGCCGGACGAACCGGCAAAACAGTTACAGTGAGACTTGAGCGCGGCACAGACATCGACGCCGCTTGCGGTCAACTGCACAACAAATATGCAGCCGGGCGCAAATAGAGCGAATCGCTCTATACAGCCGCCGCTTTTCGTTTTGGTTCGAGCGTTTCTACAGGAAGTGCTTCGAATTCAAACTTCTTGCCGTCCACCAGTTTGACTCTACCCCAGGGTGTGCCGAGTTCATGATCGAAGACAACCAGCCAATTTCCGCCAGCAGCCTTGGTCAGCCATTCATTTTTCAAGTCGCAGCTGGCCAGAGGATAATGGTCATATCCCATTACCCAGGGCGGCGAAACATGGCTCTTCGTCGGCAGAATATCTGCGAAGTAGACGCCTCTTTCTGACCCGGATTCAAAATAAACGATCTGGTGATGGCTTGTGTGTCCACCGGTTACGCGAACTTCCACGCCAGGAGTGACTTCATAGTCACCATCGACCAGTGTGAGAACTCCCGCCTCTTTCAATGGTTCAAAATCTTCGAATCTGTAGCTCGCTTTGGCGCGCGCATTTGCTTTGTATGCAAATTCATACTCGCCTTTCTGAGCAATGTACTTGGCATTTGGAAAAGTCGGCACGAGCTTTCCGTCTTTCAGCATGGTCGCGCCGCCGGCATGATCAAAGTGCAAATGCGAAATGATCACGAAATCGATTTCTTCATTGGCGACTCCAACTGATTCAAGCATCCTGCCGGGCGTGGTCAGCGATTTCAAACCGTAACGCTCCCCTTCTTTCTGGCTCCAGCGATCGCCCATGCCTGTTTCCACGAGAACTTTCGCGTTCGGCGTCTCAATCAGGAGCAGATTGCAATGCATTTCGACGCGATTTTGCTCATCGGCCGGCGACAATTTATTCCAAAGTGTCTTCGGCACGACACCGAACATCGCGCCGCCATCGAGCTTGAATGTGCACTCTCTAACAATTGAAAGCTCAAATTCTCCGAATTTCACGGCTCGCCTCTCCTATACCTACGGTCTGATCTTAGCATCTGGCGCCAGACAGCTGCCCTTAGCGTACTTCCACATCGAGCTCTGCCAACGCTTTTCTCGCCCGCTTTCGAATCTCTTCTGTCGGTGAAGTTTTAAAAATACGCATCCACGTCGTTGCGAGACGCTCTTTGGCGCGCTCTTTCACCAGCGGGTCGGCGCTATTTCGATAAATCGTATCCCAGGTGTTCACTTCTTTCACAAGAGAGGGAATTTTCGCCTGAAGAATTTCGGCTTGCCGACCTAACCATTTGGGCGCATCGGGAAACTTGGCGGCTAATCTGTAGTATTTCGCAGCAGCATCTTCGTTATGCGCAAACAAATATTGGTTGATACCGGCGATAAAAGGCAAATACCAGTTATTTTGATTGGCCTGTATACCGCGCTCAATCAGTCGCTGGGCGAGGTCGGGCCGCTTCATCTCAGCGCCGACGGTGAAGGCGGCAAACCAATAGGGCTGAGTAAAGCGCGGGTCGAGGGAAGTAACTAAATCAAGATAATCGTACGCGTTCTCGTATTTGTCGGTTCTGCGAGCGTTTCCATCTCCGATGTACTGAATGAAACGCAGCCAATAGAGGTCGGCTGCGAGCTGCTCGTGCCCCAGACAGAAAAGCTTTACTACTTCCGGCTTGAGCAAAATGGGCTCACGAGAGGATGGCACAAGGAATTTTGTCTCGCGAGTCAGCTCGCAGAGCCCCCAGTGAGAAAGAGTAACGGCGACGAACATCAGCAATACAAGGATTGCTCTGATCAGCCAGCCGTTATGTAAAAGCATTTCCGAGGAGCCTGCCCTACGTCACCCGAATGCGACAGAGGTTATTGGTTCGACAGAACTAAATATGTGCCAGCAGCTGTTCCCGAGAGTGCTTTCCCATTCTTGTTTCCACCCATAATGCCGTATGAGGTGTTATTGTTATTTGTGTCTTTAATTGCTTTGTAACCAATTGCACCCGGCGCCCCCAGTGTTCCCCCCGTCGAACGCGCTGTCGCGACGTCCGTTCCAATAGGCGCTTGAACCAGAGGATCCGGAGAACCTTTGAATGGATTTACTGGCATGTTGCCTTTAGTTGTCCCAGCTGTGTCGCTACTGCCTCCGGGGAAATAGCTAAGGTATCCAGGATCAGACTCGGTGTTTGGATAAGTGCCAGCGGAATCAGTAGCATATGATTCAGCGGC
>CAZBOX010000159.1:0-13241 GCA_964493595.1 uncultured Candidatus Obscuribacterales bacterium
TCCCGAGGCTGGATTCGAACCAGCGACCAAGTGATTAACAGTCACCTGCGCTACCACTGCGCTACTCGGGAATAGAGCACACAAAGAGGTACCGACTTGGGGTCAGTTTGAGTATTTTATCATGCGTTTCGCTGTTCGGTCATCTCTGTAAAGGGACCTTATAACTGCTGGAACAAAGAGCGCAATCGCCAACCAGGTGTGCGTTTTGGGGTAGCCGGCCGGGTTCGGGTTGTAAATGGAGAAGTGGCTTTAATCCTCCTAACTTCCGTCCAATGCGCTCCCTTGCGCGCGGCGGTATACTGTGTGCCATATTTCCCGCCTTATATATAGTGCAGACACGACGCAGCCGAATTTACGCCTCGCCGAGGCAGTCGAGAGGACAAAACTATGGGCCTTTTTGGAACGCAAAAAGTCAATAAGGGGCTGACTGAAGAGGCCGTCGGCATGGTCGACAACTATTTCAGTCGCCGCGGTCTTGATTTGGGCAAGCATCAGCTCAATGGGTCCGAAGGCTATGGCTGGTGGCTCACCGAAGGGTCGGCAAAAATCTATGTTTTCATTCAAGACAGCCCCAACGGCGCTGTCCTGCGAATTACAAGCCCCCTGGTCCATCTGCCTGAGCAGGGTCGCGAGCAAATGTATAAGAAGATGCTTGATTTGAACGCTAACTTGAGCAGTTGCGCACTGGCTACCCACGACAATATAGTCCTGGTCGTAGCTCAGAGACCGACACTCGGGCTGGTGCAAGAAGAGCTTGATGAATTGGTTTGGAACGTCGCATACGTAGCTGATTTGCTCGACAACAAATTGGCCGACGAATTCAAATGCCGAATGTATTCTGAAGAGCCGTCGCCCTCGAAGTCTTAGGCGATACAGTTTTAAGGACTCCCATAAGTTGGCAACACTAAGCGGTAAGCCCGTGACCGGACAACAATCAGTCAGTGCTGAAGACATAGAATATGTCAAAAAAATTGTGCGCGAAGCAGGCGCAACGGCAATCGCCATGCGCGAAGGCGTAGACATTCGTGAAAAGTCGGGACCAAGCGACAAAGTCACGGCTGCTGATTGCGCCATCTCGAAAGAGCTGGTCAAACAGCTAAGCGCTCGCTTTCCTAATGACGAGATCGTCTCTGAAGAGGACGAACATCACAGCCCGGAAGGCACGAAGCAAAGAGTCTGGCTGGTCGATCCTATAGATGGCACTGACAATTACATCTGCAATGACGGACAGTATTCGGTCATGATCGGTCTTCTTGTCGACGGAGAACCAGTTTTCGGATGGGTATATGCGCCGGTCTGGCAAACTCTTTACTTTGGAGGTCCAGGATATGGAGCTCATTTCGAGAAGGACAACGAGAAGAGCGAGCGCTTTTCTGATTTAGAAGACCTGCACATCGAGTCGAAAGCCCGCGTGATTATGGGCGGGCGCGACCGGAAGAGCCATCCCTGGGTGAGCGAGCTACCACAGGTTCAGGTCGTTAAGATGGGCAGCATCGGGCTCAAAGTCGCAAAAGTCTTGGAAGGTCATGCGGATTTATATGTACATCTTGCTGGTCGCTTAAAAACCTGGGACACCGCCGGCCCTATTGCAATTGCTCTGGGAGGCAAGCTGGAAGTGGGTCCCATGCAGGGAGACGCAATCGTATTTCCCAAAGACAGTGTGCGCCTCGAATCATCAGTCATTATTGGGCGCCCTGGCTGTTTGAGCTGGTCTCGCACGTACATTGCTCAAAAGCCCTAACGAAAATCCATGACTCTAATCACTACTGCGGATGCACTGGGAAAACTCTGTGAAGAGATAGATGAGTGCGGGCGCTTTGCAATTGATCTCGAATTCATTCCCGAGAGAACCTATCGGCCTGTGCTCTGCCTTGTGCAAGTTGCTACCGATAAGGGCGTTCATCTCATTGATCCTCTGGTACAGCAGGACCTGATGCCTCTCTGGAACCGCTTTCATGACCAGAAAATTCGCACGGTCATTCATGCGGCCAGCCAGGACTTGGACCTTATATATGATCAGTTTCAAACACTGCCTGGAAACATTTTCGACACCCAAGTCGCTTCCGGTTTTGCCGGACTTGGATATCAAATCGGCTATGGCAGATTGGTCGCACAGTTATTGAATGTATCGCTGTCGAAAACCGAGAGTTTCACCGATTGGCTGACGAGACCGCTCACTGAAGCTCAACTTTCTTACGCCGCCGATGACGTGAGGCATCTGCTGCCCCTTTATGATGCGATTTCAGAAAGACTGAAATCACTGGGTCGCTTCGAGTGGGCCGATGAAGAGTGCAAGCGTTATTGCGCCCCCGAACATTTCGAGGACGAAGAGAAAGATGCCTACTTGAAAGTAAAAGGCGCAAGCGTTCTCGATAGAAGAGGGCTGGCAGTACTCAAATATGTTTTTGCCTGGAGAGACCAAACAGCTCAACGCTTGAACAAGCCACCGAGAACTATTCTCTCGGACAGCTTGCTTGTTGAAGTAAGCCGAAAACCTCCCAGCAAAGTCGAAGATTTGAATCGTATTCGCGGCATGAGGCCCGATCAAATAAAAGGATTCGGGCCGGGTATCGTTCGCGCCGCGCAAGAAGGCCGCGCAACGCCCGATACGGATTTGCCGTCCTGGCCTGCTTCACGCGGTCCCAGCAAAAGGGACGTGCTGATCGGCGATATGCTTTTTGCTGTTCTCAAAGTCATTGCTTACGAAGAAGATCTGGCTACCGAATTGCTTTCTACCCGCGATGATTTGCAGCAGCTCATCAAACTGCACCGAGAAAACAAGCTGGGCGGTGAGAAAGTTACGCCTCTTATAAAAGGATGGCGTTATGAACTGGCTGGAAAAAGGTTGATAGAGATGCTGGAAGGAAATGACCTGACCATATCAATCGGCAGTGTCGACAGCTCGCCAATTGAATTGCAGTTTAATTCGCGAGCTAAGTAGCAGCCATTTCGGCGACAATCTCAGACTGCAATGTTTGTCCAATGAACTTGATATAGTCTTTTCGCAATTCGGTGATTTGACCGGTGAGCTCATTGAGTTTGGCGATGCCGGCAACTATTTTGTCTTCGGCTTCATCAATGGCTGTGCGATAGCGCTCTGAAGATGAGCCAAGCGTACGCACATTCTCGCGTGCTCTCTCCTGCTCTGCCTTCAGTTCGGCTACATGCTCGTGCATAGTTTTTCTCTGCTCGAGAAGCAAACGTATGACAGTGCGCTTTTCAATTACCTGTTTTAGAAAAGCATGGAATTGCTTGTCGACGAAATTTTGATCCATGAGCCACTTCACGGCAGCCATGTCGGGTGAATCAAAATCCTCCAGTCGAACCGTCTGGTAGTTCTGACCTTCTTCCACGACCGAGAGGGAGTGCGATTCTTTGGCGGCAAGGGGAACCCTGAAACGATAAAAACTCTCGGTGACCTCGACGGGTTTTTCTTGAGAGACAAGCGACAAAGTAGATTGGACCGGATGTTCAACGTAGACGATCTTTTCTTTTTCGGCAAGATTTTCGAGATTGTAAGTTTTCTGTGTCTCCTCTTTGTAATCGAGATAGAGAAAACCTTGCCATGCACGCACGCGCCAGAAGGGCTTGCGCTCGAAATTGTCCCTGACGACAACGGCGACACTCTGATCGAGAGCAAAAGGAAGGATGCGAGTGTCGTCCTTTTTCAAAACGTCCAGCAGAGCTTCTCCTGCATATGTGTTTGTTTCCAGAATCGTCACCGGCCCTGACTCCAGCGTCAATCCTGTAGTGTTCTTCAAGCGCAATGCAGCATAAGGAAAACGCGGGTTGCGTTGCGCGTTGTAGAGTGAGATCCGCTCGCCTTCAATCAATTCGTTGACTATAGGAATGAGAGCAGAGCTATTTCTTGGAATGGTTACCGGCAGTGAAATTTGATATTCAAACAATTCGCCCGATTCACTGACTTCCACTTCCACATTCTGCAGCTGTGCCGCATCGAAAGCATTTACAGCTTCGGCTTCGCGAGACTGGTTGGGCAGAGGACCCAATCGCCTCCAGCTTGCACTGGCAGCAGCCGCGACCGGTCCGCTGGACAGGGGCATTCCGTCGGCTTCTTTACTGGCTTTGAATCTTTCCTGTAATTGCAACTCGAATGAGTTTGTTGACGAAGCCACTTCACTTGAGCCGAACCCAGTTTCTGAAAAATTGTGCCCTCGTTCGGCAATATAAGGTCCTTGCGAAGATTGCCCTTGCGCTTGAATTTTGCGACGATGCGGCTGAACCGGATCATAGAGTGGTTGAATGAATGAGACCGGAGCGGCGCTGACCAGCGAAATCTGAACCTCTTGCCAGTCTTCATCTTGTACGTTATCTACAATTGCCGTTCCTTGAAGCAGAACACGCCCGCCCTCATCCACCATCAAGCGGTAACTGGTTTTCCAGATCGGATTGGGAATTGAATAGGCAATAACTACTTCGCGCTCAACGGACTCGGTAAGTTCGACTTTCAGCAATTTTCGATCTTTCTTGCGAATCGACTGAAAAAGAAGTTCCAGCTGCTGCTGAATCTCTGACGCCAGGTGCGGGTCGTTAAGAGTGATCTCGGTAATTGTCGAAAAGCCGTAGCGGCGCAAAGCAGCACCACCGCAGTAGAGAAGCAGTTGTTGCTCGACGATTTTGTTTTCGCCGACTGATTGTTCTACTTCGTCAAGACCGGCCACCCGACCTTCAATCTTCTGCGTTCCCACCTTGATTGTCACGGGCGAGCCTTTTATCTGGGCAATCAGTTCGAGCAATCCGTGGCATTTGCGCAAATCAAAGCCGAATTCAGAAAGACGGGTCGGAAGGGTTTTTGCAGAATCATATGTGACAGCAGCCAGCCCGCCACCCTCGACATTCAGCACAAGCAGAGACTTGAGCATGTCATCGATGTCCTCGGGACCGCAAAGCAGCTCGATTTCTCCAGGACCTTTGAATTTGCCACGCCTTTCGAAGTGACCGATTCCATGTTTGTAGAGGGTCACTCTTTTGAGGGGAATGGTCACAGGGTTTTGATTCTTGGCTTCGCCTGCCATCGAGAAATCCTCAAATACAACTTAATGTCACGTGTTTAGCCCCGTTGCCGGGCATTATCAGGCGCCGCCCGAAATAAAACGACGCTTTTCCCTTGCTATTTGCCCGTTTTTGTCACTAATTCGAACACAAATTAGTATGATCCTCTATGCAGCAGTAATAGAGTTATCAGGCAGTTGTAACCATGACATCCGATAAAAACAACAATTCAGACGTAAGCTTTGCCGAAACCGCGCTCAGACTGAGCGGTAAGACCGAAGAAGAATCTCGCCGCACAGGTGCGGTCGACCGCGCCGATGATGAAGTCGAGTCGCTTTTCGCCGAAGAATACAAAACATCGAATAGCCCAATTCACAGAGCAGTCTGGGACGACAAAATTCCCTTTGACCTGTTCAAAGCCGAAAAAGTCCCACAAGACAAGCTCAATCTGCAATCCATGCAGAAATCAATCGAAGTTTTAAAGAAGCACAAACGCGAGAATACTATGTACGGTCCGGACGGAAAAATTCCGGAAAACGTATTGGCAGACCTGGCTGATTCCGGTTACTGGGGAATGCTTATCGACAAGAAATATGGCGGTGAGGGTTGCTCGGTGCAGCAATTCATGACTTTCCTCAGCAAGGTTGCCACTATCGAGCCGACAGCAGCAGGCCTGGCATCGGTTCATGGCTGCATCGGCGCAGTCGATCCGGTGAGAAGTTTTGGCAACGAGGAGCAGAAAAAGCAATTCTTGCCCAAACTGGCCAGCGGGCAAGCATTATCAGCCTTTGCTTTGACCGAACCGGGAGCAGGCTCCGACCTTACGGCTTTGAAAACCACAGCCACGCTTTCCGGTGACAAGTGGCTTATCAATGGAGAAAAGCTCTTTATCACCAATGCCGTTCCTGGACGCACCATCGGCATCGTCTGTCTCATTGACGGCAAGCCGGCGGCAATTATTGCCGATTTGCCGAAGACTGAAACCGAGAATTTCAAGATTGTCAAATACGGTTTGCATGCTCTCAGCCACGCTTACAACCAGGGGCTGGTATTCAAGGATTTTGCAGTTCCCAAAGAGAATTTGCTCAGTCCGCCGCTGGGCGATGGCCTCACCGTTGCCTATCACGGCTTGAATCTGGGCAGGCTGGCCCTCTGTGCAACCGCTTCCGGCGTCATGCGACTGATGCTGGCGAACATGCTGCCCTGGGCTCATTTCCGGGAGACCTACGGACACGCCATCGAAACACGCGAATTGGTCAAGCGCAGAATCGCCCGGGCAGCCGCTCTCATCATCGGAGCCGAAGCACTCTTCAGCTGGGGCTCATGGCTTCTGGACAAAGGCTATCGTGGTGAGCTCGAATGCATAATTGCCAAGATTTTCGGCAGTGAAGCCGAAAAAGAATGCGCTATCGAGCTTTTCATGAAAACACACGGCGGACGTTCGTTCGTACATGGACATTTGTTCGGTGATAATGTGCACGACTTCCTGGCTCCCTGCATCTACGAAGGCGAGGGCGAAATGCTCGGTATGGCCTTCTTCAAGTCGCTGGCCAAGAATCACGGGCAGAAATTCATGGAGCCGGTCGGAAAGGCCCTTCAAAGAGAAGGTCTCAAAGGACTCAATCCTATGGATCCGAGCCATGTCTGGAAACTGCGCAACGAAATTTTCCCCTATGCCTTCTGGAGAATGGGAAAACAGTTTGCAGCACCGGACACTTATGAAGGTTCGACTCTGGGAGCAGCTCTCAAAGGACATGTCGATTTTGCAATCGAGATTCTGGAACAGTCTCCTATCGAATTGAGCGACGCCATGACCAAACACCAGCTCAAACTGGCAGACAGACAGTGCCGGATTGCCGAGATGTCTCAGCGCATCCAGGACGCTATCACTATGCTGGTTACTTGCTTCTGGGCTCACCAGCAAGAGAATCTGGTTCTCGAGATGTCGGCTGACATCCTCTGCCAGGATCTGCGCCGTAAACTCTCAGGAGAAAGACCGACGGACAGTTATTTCAAAGCCTGTTCAAAACTGGCCGATATGATAATCGACGGCGGCTTCCCTGGTCTCAATGAGATCGACCGTGCCGATATCGTCTTCCCGTACAACCGTCCGGAGAAGAAACGCGAGCCGGCTAAGGTCTAAACCGCATCTCGGTCAAATTTAAGGGCGACCCCTGAGCCGCCCTTTTTTTGCATTAGAACTCGATGACTACCGGCGTATGGTCTGATGGTTTCTCTAATTTACGGGGAGCTTTATCGATCCATGCTCTCTTGAGAGTAGAGCGCACCGGCTCCGTCACCCAGATGTGATCGATGCGATAACCCAGATTCCGCCTGAAGGCTGCCATTCTGTAATCCCACCAGGAAAATTGCTTGGGCTCTTTATTCAATTCTCTGAAGGCATCGGCCAGTCCCCAGTCTCTAAATCTGTTCAACGAAGCCCGTTCTACTTCGCTGACCATGATGGTGCCGCGAGTTTCGATGGGGTCGTAGACATCTTCGTCGGCTGGAGCAATATTGAAATCACCCAATAAACAGATGGGCTTACTTGTAGAGAACGTGTTTATGTGCTCATGCAAGTGGTCGAGCCAGGATAGTTTGTATTCGTATTTCGGCGATCCAACTTCTTGCCCGTTTGGTATGTAGACATTGACTATGTGCACACCGTCCACTTCGCCTTCAATCAAACGGCACTGTTGCGGAGTGCCTTGCTGGATCAAACCTCGAGAAACGCCCTCGAGAGGCTTCTTAGAAATGATGGCCACTCCGTTGTAGGTTTTCTCACCGCAAAACTCAGCCAGATAGCCAAGTTCGGCAAAAGCCGCTTTGGGGAATTTTTCATCGGTGAGCTTTGTTTCCTGGATTGCCAGCACGTCCGGTTGGTTTGTTTTCAGCCAGTCCAGGACATGAGGAAGTCGGACATTCAGCGAATTGACATTCCAGGTTGCCAAAATCATGGGTCTCTCCTATAACCGCAGTCAATCAATTTATATAGATAAGGAATTGTACTCTTCAGCCGGAACTCTTTGATACATGACCAGAAAGTGAGCGCGTTGAAATCTAAGTCCGAAAGCCTCACCATTTGGCTTAATCGAAGGCTCAAGCAGATCGAGAAGGCTGTAGAAAACTGCCCGGCATATCAGCAGATAACCAACGAAAGAAGCTGTGCGGTATCACATTTGGTGTCGACCCTTTTAAGAGTCCTTCCCTGCGCTGCATAGCAGTGCCGGGTTGCTGAATATAGCGTAGAACGCCTGAACATCGCTATTTGCATATGTGTTACGCAGCTAATGAAACGCTTCTGACTTAACCTACGAGGCGTAGAGAAATTGTGCAGAAAAACGAAAGATGCTGTCTTGTCGTTACTGCTTTTCAAGGCGCACCACTTTGAGACCAGGTGAACATACTGATGGAAAGCTACTATCAATGCGGCTTACGCTCTTTCGAATATCTACGGAATCGCGCGTAGTACGCCGGCTGGACATACTCGCGATCATTGCCTGGCAAACGTGCATACAGAGCTGTTTTTCAGCAACATGATCGATTGCAAATCCGGAAGAATCACTTCTGCATATCCATAAGCCGGGCCATCAGCTGTTTTCATGCACTGAGCACGAAGAGTCGCTAACACGACGTTATTCATCTGGCAAGAGGGTAGATATGTCCGAAGGGCATCTTTTTGTCTATACAAAACCCGCATGATAACAGGGCTTCGAGGAAGGAGTCTTGTTGTGTCAGGCTTTCAGACTTTCAGAAAAACACTTAAGCTGCATTCGAGGCAAATTGCGTATTTATGCCCCTTTCAGACCTTTACGATATTCGTTTTGGTGTGTAAAGTTGATACTCATCGAGGGTGGTTGATGAATCCCCCACCAATGCGAAGCGCGGTTACCATACATTAAGAACCGTGTAACAGGGACCATTGATGATAGCGGTCACAGATGGTCTCGGCGTCCACTTTTGTCTCTGCGAGGAACTGCAAATGCCCAAAAAAGTACTGATTGCTCTCCCACCTGCAATGTTGGAACAAGTAGACTTCATTGCTCAACACGAACACCGCACAAGAAGCGACCTGATAAGAGAAGCTCTTCGCCGTTATCTGGATAATTTCAGAAGACAGCAAGGCGCAGCCCACCTGGCAGTAAGCACGATGGAAGTTAATGAGCCCTACGTTCCAACTCTCTCGTAATTGACTGGTTAGAAGCCCGACTCTCTTGAGACTTCGCAAAATGGCTCCATTCTAGGAAGACGACGCAACTACCGACAGTGGCAGTCAAACCCAAGAGATAGCGCACAAACTTTTAAACGAATAAGCCGTCGCAGATGCAACCCCTGCGACGGCTAAAAGTTTCTAAGCCCATTTTTCCGGCAACCGGCCTGTGCGGTTCTTTGGGCACAGGGAAGCCAATGTTATAGACTAATCACCATCGCTGACATCGACGATTAAAGAGAGAAATGCATGGAAGAGACCAAAAAAGAAATTTCGCCTGCCCTGAGGGCAGCAGGCGCCCTCTCAGAATGTCTTACAAGCCTCACTAGCGCGGTCTCAAAACTGGCGGAAAAAAGAGCGACTCTGGAAGAGAAGATGATCAAGCGCTATTTCCACAATCTTGCCTGCGAAATTGCCGACGCTTCTTCCATTGTTCACCGAATACTTTCTGAAGAGAAAGAATCGTGGTCGGCCGAAAACCATGAATCGACAATGCAATTGACGACCGACATTCTCAGCCGCCTGCAAGAATTCCACAAAGCGATCGATTACGACTGGAACTACCTCGAGCAGTATTTCGAGCATGGTTTTTACCTGGAGCTTACCGAGAATTCGCAACTCTTGGAAAAAACATGCCAGATTGTCGGCAAATTAAAATCTTAAGCGACCCACTTGAAACCCGCATCAGCAGTCAATCGAGATCGCTGCATCTTTGTAGTAGCAAGGCGGAAAAACTTTCAGGCTACGAATTCACCGATATTGCGCAGCGCTTTTTGCGCTTTGAAGCGCACTTCCACATCACTGTCTTGAGTGGCTTGTTTGAGCGCGTCAATAACTGAATCGTCTTTCGTAACAGAACGTTTTAGAATTTTTCCCAACGCTTTGGCGGTCGCTTTGCGCACTTCGATCGACTCGTCGCGCAGCCCCTTAGAGACCACACCAGCTGCATGACCCGGCAGCTTCGACATTTTTTCTACAGTGCGAATAGATTCCATTCTTACCCACTCGTCTTTGGAATCGATCAAGCCTAAGATGGCGGCAAGATGCGACTTGGCGACACCGGGCCGCTCTTGAAACCATCGCAATGCCGCCAGTTTTACATAAACACTCTGATGCCCGAGCGCACTGGCAAAAGTTTTGGCGCTCATCGTTTCCAATTCTTCCGGCAGACCGAGCTTCAGGCTGCGCGGTTCAAAACCCGGATAGTCGAGTTGAACAATCAGTTCTTCAACAACACCGGCCAGCTTGTCGAGATTCATTATCTATTGCCCACCAAACATCTTTTGCAAGTCCTGCAGCTGCTGAAGCGGGTTGCCCGCTCCTGAGCCACCCATACCCGGAATCTGCATACCGCCAGAGCCGCCGCCACCCATCATTTGCTGCAGAGCAGAATATGGATTGCTGAAATCTTGTTGTACTGCTCCCTTGTTGACATATCCGTAGAAAACGAATTTGCGCAAGAAACGACGGGCAATATCGTAAGAGACAACTGCGACTTCCACATACATCTGGCTGGCGCCGCGCTGGGTAAAGCGGAAAACGTTCTCGTTATAAGTGCTGTACTCTTTGCCCGATTTTGTACGAGAATTTTCCTGAGTAATCATCTGCTGTTCCATAATGCCCGGGCTGAGCTGCTTTATACGATTGCTCAGCAATCTGATGGCGATTGAATTACCAGAGACACCGGGGGTAGATGCATCTGATTGGAAATCACCAAAGCGCATGGCAATTGGTACTTTCATATTGCCCATCATCGACTGCATCATTCCAGCCATGGCTCCATTCGCCATACCTGCTCCGCCTTGCTGGGATAAAGCCTGGAATGAGTTGGTCTGGCTGGCTGGCACCATAAACGTAATTGTCACTGGTGAACCAATAACATTTCCTCGAGAGTCCTGATTAAAAGTAAAGTTGACTGTTCCCTGGGAGCCGGGTCGGACCAGGCTGGCAACTTTCCTAGACTCGTCGGCATCAAGTTGATAATTGAGCGGTGTGATTACAAGCTGACCCAGAGTAAGGGTTCCGCCCCAGGTGCCTCGAAAATCGACCGGATAGGATCTTTCCACTGTTCCTGCCAGGGTGCCGGTAGATGCCTGTCCTTTCAGCAAACCGGTCTGGTCCATTTTGGGAGTCAAAGACTTGAGAACAATAGGGAAAGTCGGTGCTGCTTTGCCGGCGATTTCCTCCAGGCGACCGTAGAGCATGACCGGCTTTTTCGGTGCAGCCTTGGGAGCCTCAACAGGCTTCTCTTCTTGCAAGCCTGTGCGGGGACGCTCCATATGGGCGGTTTCTGACTTGGTTTCGACTCTTGCTTCTTCTTTCGGCTCTGTCTTGGTTGTTTCTGCTTGAGCCGGCACGACCGGTTGAGGAGTCGAGGCATCTTTGGAAGCATCACTGCCTTCTACTTGACCAGTGATTGCATCGGGCAAACCTTGTCCTTGAGCTGCAAATGGGAAGCTTTGTGCAACAAAAAGCAATGACATTGCGCTCATTGCAAACAATTTTTGACTTGTTCTGCTTTTAAATTTGCTAAGCATTCATATCACCTGGTAGATTTTGCGACTTGATACTACCGGTAGTATCATCTCAAAAATAGCCCGCAAGCAGGCAGTAGTGACCTATTTCAGAGTCACTTTCAGAACCCTTTAGCTAATATACAGTAATATCAGCATATTCGGCAGAATATACTGGACACCGCTTTACTTGCTTCCATGCCAACTGTTAATTCTAGAGCCCAGATTTTAATCGTCATGGGGGTATCCGGCTCCGGCAAAACAACGGTCGGGAAAGCTCTTGCCGCAGCTCTGGGCTGGTCTTTTATCGAAGGAGACCAGTTTCACCCCAAAGAAAACATCGAGAAAATGGCTGGCGGTATTCCCCTTACCGACTCAGACAGAGCCAGCTGGCTGGAAGCACTGCGCAAGCAAATAGAAAGTTGCCTCCAGCAAGATAAATCTGCAGTCCTTGCTTGCTCAGCTCTCAAGGCGAGCTACAGGTCCATATTGCAATTAGACGAGCGCGTGCAATTCGTATTTCTGAATATTCCTTTTGAGGTTGCCAGACAGAGAATGACAGGCCGTCAAGGACATTTTATGCCCGTCGCTCTTCTGGAGAGCCAATTCAAGACATTGCAACAACCAGAAGGCAGCGATTTCATCAATGTTGATGCGCAACAGGCACCAGATCAGATTGTGAAGGAAGTTGTAGCGAAAGTTCAAAACTAAGTTGCTGATTTTGGTTCTTCCGATTTGATCGGCAAGAAGAAAATAGTGATGAGCCCTGGAATAGAGGCAAGAAAGCTGACGAAGAAAAAATTCGGATAGCCCAGCCATGTAGTCATATAGCCGCTGATATAGCCTGGAACTATCAGCCCAAGAGCCATTATTGCTGTTGCAATCGCATAGTGCGCCGCTTTGTATTCAGGTTTGACGACAGACAGCAAGAACACTGTATAAGCGGCAACGCCGAGACCATATGAGAATTGCTCGAACGAGTTGACAATCAGGATCCAAAAATGCTCGGTCGGTTTAAACCAGGCAAGTGCCCAGTAGAGGGGAAGTGCTCCACTCTGAATAAGAGCGGTCGGCAAAAGGGTCTTCTTCAGTGAAAACTTCGCAACCAGGTACCCACCGAGCAAGCCGCCCAGAAGCAGAAAAACGGGCCCGACTGTTCCATATATAAATCCGACGTCCTGAGTCGTCAGTCCCAGACCACCCTTATCCCTGGGATCAAGCAAGAAGGGCATAGTCATTTTCAGCATCAGCGCATCGCCGAATCGGAATATAAATATGTAGAGGCAAATGATTGCGATTTTTTCCTGGTCCAGAAAAGACTTCACGACCTTGCCAAATCTTTGAACTCCTTGCCCCATCGTCAATTTTTCATCTGTTTTCTCCACCACATCGGCGGATACTCTCGGCAATATAAATAGATGGACGACGCCGAAAAGTAGAAAAAGCAAACAACATGAACCAAAAGCTGCTGACCAGCCAAGCGAATAGTTGTTTCCCTTTTGCTG
>CAZBOX010000160.1:0-6827 GCA_964493595.1 uncultured Candidatus Obscuribacterales bacterium
AGGTTGCCATTTATTTTGCTTCGCGCAGCCCGTCGATTACCATGTTGAGAAGCAGTTTTGCGCTTGCATCCAGCTCATCGCGAGTCATTCGTTTTTCGGATTCAGTGTAGTTATTGAAGTAAGGTGGAAACAGACTGGAAACCGCCATGAGAAAGGCGATTGCAGTTGCATCATTTGCTTTTTTCGGGCTTATTTCACCTGCTTCTGCTGCTTTCTTGAGAAACTTCAGAACTCTTTCTCTCTTGCGCACGTAGAAGGCGCTGAATCTCGGCTTGAACTGAAGCGAGGTGTACAGGAGCGCTTCAGGCGTATGAATGTCTCTTGTAACGTAGTCATAGACCATCAGCGCACACATATGAAATGTCTGCTTCAAGCAATCTAAGGGTGAGCCTTTGATGTTTTCAGCCCGCTCATCCATCAATAATTGAATTCTGACCGCGTATTTTTCAATGACGCGCATAAGAATTTCTTCTTTGGTTCGAAATTCTAGATATACGGAACCTTTTCCTATGCCGAGATGCTTAGCAATATCCTCAATGCTCGTCCTCTCATAGCCGTATCTGGAAAACAGCTCTACAGCTGCTTCCTCGATGAGCTCTGCTCGGTTGTGGATGGACTTGGTTCGTGCCATTTTGCCTCCGCCAAATCCATTCTTGACCAATTTCCGATTTTAGTCAATTATTCAATTGTAATTTCTCGGCAATGTAATAGTGAAAATGGAACCGGCACCCTCTTCACTCTCAACTGAAATGGTGCCTCCGTGTCGTTCTATCACTGTCTTGCAAAGGTAGAGTCCAAGACCGGATCCATCCACTCGACGCCGCCCTCGCTCGCCTTGAAAGTACTTCTTAAATAGATTTTTCTGATCGCTTTTTGAAATGCCGATGCCGGTATCTGATACCGAAACGGAGAGTTCTCGGTCACTCTTCTTGCTCGTGACAATGATCAACCCTCCTCGGGGAGTGAACTTTATGGCGTTGCTCAACAAGTTATGAAAAACTCGTTTCATTGCCGTTCGTTCTAAAAGCAGAATTCCGGGCTCATTGGAAAGTTGATCGATCACTTGAATGCCGTTGTGTTCTGTCAGAGCGTGAAGTTCTCTTATTGTTGACCGGGCAATTTCAAAAACATCGGTGGGGTCGATGAGACGAGAAACGTTTTCATCATCGCTTCTTTGCACTTCAATGAGGTTTTGAATCATTTCCAGCATGGACCGATTGCCACGTTTCAAGACCTCGAGGATTTTCTCCAGGTCTCTATCGAGCGGTCCGATAGCGCCTTGAAGCAGAGATTCAAACGTCTTCTCTGCTCCGATGAGAGGTGATTTGAGATCATGAACTAGTGCAGCGACGACCTCTGGAACGGTTTCCGACTGAAGGTGGTCTTGCTCAATGCTACTGACGCATACTCCATTCGGTACTCCATTCGAGTCTGTGACAGGCCAGATTGCAATTGTCCAATTTTTTGCGGGTCCAAGTTTTGGCTTTGCGAGCACTACATTTGTGCATGTGACATGCAGTTTTGAGCGTGATTGCAAGACATCCTCTAACATCCGCTCAGTGATTGACGGAACAATCTTTGTGAGCTTTTCACCTATGATTTCGTCAAACGAACCGAGTTGTTCGTAGGCCATAGGATTGACCTTTTCGATTCGAAAGTCGCGATCCAACTTGTAGATTGCAATAGGTGAATTGAAGTGGGTATCGAACTGGGAATTGCGAGAGATATTCTGTAACGCGCTCAATTTGTCGCTAGAGTGAACTGTCTCATTTATATCCGTGCAATATCCTATAAAGCCGAGAAGTCTTCCGTCATCTCCGTATTCCGGTGCTCCCGAATCGAGAACCTGACGAAAAGCGCCGTCGGCCCTGCGCATTCTGTATTCGATATGAAATGGCTGTTTGGAAGCAAGTGCACTATTTATGAGCACTGAAACCCGGTCCCTGTCTTCGGAATGAACTAGTCTTTTCCAACCGTCACCCTGTACGTCTTTGGATTCTACTCCCATAAACTTCAGCAGGCGCTGCGAGAAAAAGATTCTTTTGCCTTTGTAATCACTCAACCAAACAGGCTTAGGTATTTGATTTGCCAGGCGAGCAAGTAACGCCAGTTTGATTTCAGAAACCGACGAATCGGCGCAGAAGTGTATGTTTTCCATTTAAATGCCTGAAGAGAATGCGAGGTGCGAAAGGTGACCTCGCTACCTAGACTGTATAATGATTGTCGTCACGCGTCATCACCCGTTCTAGTGTTTCGGGGATGATTCGCACAATTCGGGTGTCTGAACAAAGTTTATAGACTAAAGTCTAACGTTTGCCTGTCCACGTGTTGTTAAAGTACCAAGTGGACAAGAGTCCCCTCCATCTGCGATTTTTTTTCTATCACCTGTAAGAGGTACCCTTGGAAATCGCACTTTTGAAGGAAGCATTTTGCCTTCAGAACCCTTACTATTGTTAACGAAGTCGAAAACGAAGCGGCGGCTATCTGCACGACTCATTTGTATACAACCGATTCACTCACCACAAAGTTGGTGAGTCGACAATGTGAATTGTCCGATGGCGTCCATTCAATACGGCTCACCAAAGAGGAAGAAAAATGAGCGTGCCAATATCGGTTCTGGTGGTTGAAGATCACGCTCTGTTTAGAACAGGCATCAAAGTAAGCTGTAACAGGGATCAAGATATTTCTGTAACCGGCGAAGCCTCCAACGGGTCAGAAGGTCTGGCTCAGGCAATCAAGCTCAACCCTGACGTGGTTTTGATGGATGTGCATATGCCTCTTATGGACGGCATAGAGTCTACTCGGTTGATCCGAAATCAGAACCAGAATACCAAGATAATTATGTTGACTTCGCACGATAGCCGGGCGGTCATGAGTTCCGCAATGTCTGCCGGCGCCAGCGGTTATTGCTTAAAAGATGTCGATTCGGAGATTCTCTGCTCTGCCATAAAGGCGGTTCACAGAGGAGAGGTGTGGCTGGATTCAGGCATCGACAGCAAGTGTCTCAAATCTGCTCGTGAACGTCTGCATAGTTTAGTTGGTGATGAACCATTGTTCGATGAAACTAGTGATTCACAACCGGCGCGCGAATGTCAGTCCAACACGGTTAAAATGAATATTTCGTTTGAGCAAAATCAGGGTTCTGGTATGCGCCAAGCAATTTGCGCTAATCAGAACGGCGAAAACCTTCTGGACCGCTACGAGAGCCTAGGTCTTCTCGGACAAGGCGGAATGAGCCATGTGTACAAGGCCAGACATAGATTGCTAAACAAGATCGTCGCTGTAAAAGTGTTGGCCAGCCATCTAAGTCACATCGAGGCATTCTCTGCCCGATTTATACAGGAAGCAAGAATCGCAAGCAGGCTGTCTCACCCTAACATCGCTTCTGTATTTGATTTTGGGCTGACCGTAGATTCAAACGCATTTCTTGTGATGGAATTCGTTGATGGTCCGTCGCTTGCTGATATTCTGCAACAGGCAGGAAAACTTGAAGAAACGAAGGCACGAGTTATTTTCTCCCAGCTTAAAGATGCGCTTGCGTATGCCCATACTCAAGGTGTTATCCACCGCGATATAAAGCCAGCCAATACGATTTTGACTGAAACTGGCGACGGTGTTCCCCTCGTCAAATTAGTGGACTTCGGTTTGGCGAAAGTGACCGGTGGAGAGAATCCCAAACTGACGTTGAATGGCGAGGTGATTGGCAGTCCGCTCTACATGAGCCCCGAGCAGTGTCAGGGTTTGCCTCTGGACTGCCGCTCTGATATTTATTCGCTTGGTTGTTTGATGTACGAGGCGATTTGCGGTTATCCACCATATCGTGGCGAGACCGCGCTTGATACATTTAGACTGCATGTCGAAGGCGTTTATCAGGAACCATCCGCCAATCTTTGCTCTGAGCATTTAAGGGAGATTCTTCGCAAGTGCTTGAGCAAACGTCCGGAATATCGATTCAGTAGTCTCGAGCAAATCGGTGAGCTAAAATAAGCTCAATTGCCAGCTTGAAGTACTTGTTTTGAAGCGACCAAATGTAATCAAAATTACATTCTTTCTGTTCGCGCTCATTTTATTGATGGCGCGTCCAGCTACTGCCCAAGGCTGATCTCGGGCACTTCTGGTGCCGGGTGCAGCAGGTACGTCGGGCGAAATCAAACCGGGTCATGGGACTTTGTCCCTTGGCTTCAGGAATGTTTATGCCAATCAATACTTCCTGAATGCGCACGTATTCACTCAAGAGAATCAGCTCGAACACCCGACTCGGCTTTGGAATACAGTCGATCTAACTGGGACATATCAACTCACCCGGCGGGTTAACCTGCAAGCAACGATGCCTTTGCAGTGGAATCAAGCTACTTTCCTGGTTCCATTTACTGAAGGTCCGCTCGCTCAAAGTTTTCGCCAGAGACTTAGTACTGCTGGGGTCGGCGATATTCTTTTTGTCGAGCGCACATGGTTGTTTGATCCTGAGAGAGTCAAAAGAGGCAATGTGCTTCTGGGGCTGGGGCTGAAACTCCCGACCGGCAACTATCGTGGAAATAACAATTACACCGGTGGTGGACCCGGGCTCTGGAACAACAAGCCTGCACCACTCACCATTTTGATTGGTGACGGCGGCGTGGATGTTTACGCTGAGGTACTGGCCTATCGCATTGTCAGATACCCAGTACGAAAAACAAATCTGTTTGCAGTCGGGAGCTATTTAATTACGCCTCTAGGCACCACAGGAGTTCCTTCGCAGAATTTCTTGTTTGGTCCGCCGATTTCGACAAGTCCACTGACGCAAAACTCTCTGGTCAATTCCGTTCCTGATTCATACTCTCTGCGTGCAGGGATGATAGTTCCATCTCCGTGGAAGGACAATAAGTATCTGAGACCTTTTTCGGGTCTAATTGCGTATCGATGGGAAGGCAATCCGCAGCGTGACTTCATAGGTAATAGCAACGGCTATAGGCAACCAGGTTTTTTCATGGCAGTCGAGCTCGGACTTTTTTACCAGAAAAATCGCCACTTGATCCAGGCGACAACACCAATTTCATTCTTGCGCTATGGAGCATTCAATAGCGGCGGAGAATTACAGAATAGTCCCGCTCCGCGAACCACAGCATTTTCTCCCGCATCACTGGCGGTGCGGTACACGTATTTCTATTAGGTTTGGACGCGCTGCTGGTTTCGCGTATGTAGTAATCGATTGTTATCGCCTTTTGGAATGCTTATCAGTTTGCTGCTTAGAAGTATCTGAGCATCCTGAAAACACGATCTGCCTGGTCGCTGATTTCTGCTTTTGAAGGAGATCTTCCCAACTGCTCTGTGTTCGTGGAACGTATGGTCGCTGCTATATCCGATGCCTTTCTGAAGGCTGCGTTATTCTGCGAGGCGTCACCAACTGCGGTTCCTGTATCTGCAACTCCAACGGTGCCCAAAGGATTGCCAGGCGTCGCCAGCCGCTTATCCATCAGAAATGCCTGATCTGCAGTTCCAAAGTCAGTCGAAACTCTTAAGTCTTTAGAGATATTGTTGAGTGCCTGGCCCAATAAGGGCGCTGCAGCAGCCGGATCTACGCCTAATTTGCGAAGATTTTCCATACCTTCGTTGAATAGCTTGTTCATTTCTTCCGGCTTGGCAAAGGCAATCTTATTCGCCGCGTCTACTGCCGCTCCCAGCACTGGCTCTGTGCCGGTTTGCGGGGAAACTTGGCTTTTAAGTTTGGCTGCTTGCTCTTTTTCGCTTGGTAAAGTGGTAGGGCGCTCTCTAGCGCTAATGTCTTTCATCGGTGCGAAAAGCCCATGACTTTCTTGCGTGGCAAGGATATTTCCGATGTCATTGCCAAGTCTAGTTTCCTGACTTTTCGGCACATCCGAGAAAGCCTTGTCAATTGTTTCTTTGACTCGGGGAGCCGCATTAAATGCCCTTTGATCTGCAGGGAAATTTTCTGGAAACTCCGGTATAGCCGCTTTGCCTACGACCTTTTCATTCTTGGGATCGCTCTTGTCGATAAGGACTCCCAAAGGCGGCTCGTTGCCGGTGCGCAAATGCGAGCCCTGGTCGTGAAGCGCTACTCCAAGAGCTTTGTTGAAAGTCTCACGCTGTTCCGGAGGTATGCCGTTCATCGCCTCACTGTACTTCTTCTGTAATTCTTCCGGATTAGATGCTGTTAGATTCCTGGCGGTATCTATGGCGTTGCCGTAGAACTTGTCCTGCTGCTCTGGCTCCATCGCCCGTACATTACTGTCGGACGCTCTCGCTCTCACCGAGTCGATTTCTTTTCGACGCTCGGCGCTAATTTGTTCATCTTGGGAGTCGGGCGTTTTGCCATTACCCTCGAGAGCAGAGTCGTAAAATTGAATATCTCCGATAACATTCTGGTTGATGAGATTTTGATTTTCGGTCGCAAAATCCGGTTGCTGTGGATTATCTACGCCCACTCCTGGCACGTTTTGCGACGTGACATTATCGCCTATGGGCTGTACGACATCTACAGAACGGTCGTTGGCATCGTCCTTAACTGGAGGCGCAGGACTAGTTGGTGCGTCTGTTGGAGGCACTTAGAAGCTTTTGGGGAGAGGAGATGGTAACGGCATTGAGCCACACTAACCGTAACCGAAGGGGCGTGATTAGATTGTGAATGAGCTCCGTGCTCGGTGCTCCATCTCCCAGCGGCGCCGCCTTTCTGCTGAGCAGCCGTCCTCCTTAGCCGTTTTCTCGCTTCGCCGTTTTCTTGCTTCGCCGTTTTTATTTCGCTGCTACGTACAACCACTCTTCAAATTTGGTTGGTGCTCGTCGTGCGTCGTCTTCCGGGACCAACGAGCGTTCACCCAGCTTCAGACCGT
>CAZBOX010000160.1:6927-13124 GCA_964493595.1 uncultured Candidatus Obscuribacterales bacterium
GCTCGTCGTGCGTCGTCTTCCGGGACCAACGAGCGTTCACCCAGCTTCAGACCGTAATACTTAGCGTCTGCGCTTGCGATTATTTCGCGCCTGTCGTTCTTTGCCTGCATATATTTGGACACGAAATCGCAAAGGCGCGCGCGCTCAGGTCCGCCGATCTCGATTGTTGCGTTGAGGGGTTTGTCAGTAGCGATTTCCGCCATTACTACAGATACATCATTAGCTGCAATCGGCTGAAGTCCACCCGTGGAAAGACGTACTTTACTCTCGCTGTCCGCGCTGAAATCCGCGATACCGCCCAGAAATTCAAAGAATTGAGTAGCTTGAACGATCGTATAAGGTACACCACCTTTCCGGATCAAATCTTCCTGTACCTGTTTGGCGCGGAAATAGCCGCTATCTTGCAATCGAGCGGTGCCGACAACGGACAGTGCAACGTGGTGTTTGACGCCTGCTTCCTTTTCCGCGGCTAGAACGTTCTCGGTTGATTTCCTGAAAAATTCCATGACGTCATCGTCAGCCCAGGAAGGCGAATTCATAACGTCAACTACGACATCGGCTCCGGTGAAGGCTACCTTCAGACCGACGCCTGTGACTGCATTTACGCCACTTTTCGTCGACGCTGCAATCACTTCGTGCCCTTGAGCTTTCAGAATTTCAACTGTTTTGCTTCCTATGAGTCCGTTGCCACCAAGTATCACAATCTTCATGGGTAACCTCCTCGAAGTCGATCTTTTGATTCTAGGTAGCGCCTGCTTTCGGATGTTGCATTGTTGCGCGATGTTTTTCAGACAATCTAAGTTGATTACCTCTGTCTGCGTTCGTACAGTTCAAGTTTTAATAAGCAGATTTTGCGGCCCATTCAATGTTCTGACGCCGCGTATCAAATTTTGTTTTCAAGTGTGGGAACTAAACACACTTCGACTGGTCGACGCGATCACTTGCGAAATTTGACGGCGGTCTGCGAAAGCATGACGACGAAAGTGCGTAAGAAAAAGCAGTTCGCGTAGCCGCTCAGCTTTTTGTTTGAACTCGTGTAGTTGATTCAATCTAGGAGGAATGATGCGAAATATCGCAATTCTAGGATGTTTATTGCTTAGTCTGAATGCGGTGGCAGTTAACGCTAAAGATGCCCCGCAGGCTGACAATAGTGCGCAAAATGCCGGTGCAGAACGCAGAGATGCTGTTACTGCAGAAAAGCAAAACAACAAGAAAAGTAATGTCGAAATATTGGCGCAGATTCGCAAGTCAATTGTCGACGATAACGGACTTTCGATGAATGCGAAAAACGCCAAGATTCTCTTTAAAGATGGTCTTGTAACTTTGAAAGGACCAGTAGACAGCGATTCGGAGAAGGCGCGTGTAGAAGAGCTGGCTAAGAGCTGCTCTAGCGTTTCTTCCGTGAAAAATATGCTCACTGTTGCGCCGAAGAAGTAGTTGAAAACCTGAAAAGTCCCTTGTGAAACTTTAGACAGATAGAACCTAGTCCGAGAGAACACGCGGTTAGCCGCAATTACAAATCACTGGAGAAAGAAATGAAACAATCAGTTTGTGGAATAGTAAAGACCAACTTGGAAGCAGAAAACCTCGTTAATGCACTGCGCGCAAGCGGCTTTGTCGACAATGAAATTTCGGCACTTTTCCCTGACCAAGAAGGGTCGAAAGACTTTGCTCACAAAAATGAAACTAAGGCACCCGAAGGCACCGTTGCCGGTGTTAGCACAGGTGGTGTCGTTGGTGGTGTCTTCGGTCTTTTGGCTGGAATAGGTGCGATCGCTATTCCTGGCGTCGGACCGCTTATTGCTGCTGGTCCGATCATGGCTACGCTTAGCGGTGCAGCCGTGGGCGCGACCGTCGGTGGAATTGCAGGCGCTTTGGTCGGCATGGGTATTCCCGAGTACGAAGCAAAAATGTACGAAGGAAAAATCCGTGAAGGCAATATTCTGCTAGCAGTTCATTGCAACAACAATGACGAGTTGAAGAGAGCGGAAGAAGTTTTCAAACAATACAAAGTCAGCGACATCCATCGCGTCGGCGAAGCTTCCGTCAAAAAATCGGCTTAATCGAGAGACGACCAAGTGAAAGAGCTCGGAGAAATCCGGGCTCTTTTTCTTTGTGCGCATACGATGAAACTATTAGCCTTGCATCACTGGTTGTTTATGCTGGTGGTTGCGCAAGCGAATGAGGAAGCCTCTCAGCCCTTCGCCGCTCATGTTTGCGCGACCGAATTTATCAATTTCCAGAGTTTCGCTTCTTCCATTAGCGCCTGGCTGCGTGATCTTGAACGCACCGCTTTGAGTGTCATATCGCGCATCGACATTGTCGCGGCTCAATTCATAACTGAGAACACCGAGCATCTCCTGAAGATCTTTTGCTTCTTTTCTTTCCGCCGCGCCAGCCGCACCCGGCTTGACGCTGTGAATCTTGTTGCCTATTTCTTTAATGGCATCTTGCAGTCCGCTCAAACTTCCGCGATTGAGACCTGCTTCGATGCGGTCAAGCCTGTCAGTCATTTTCTCAGAAATTGGCTCTCCAGAGCTTGGCTCTTCGTTCATTTTTTCGGACAATCTGCGGCCGAAGTCGCGTAACTGATTGCCGCGAAGATTCGTTCCATCCTTATCGATCGTGAGATTTTTCCCGTTTGGTCCGGGAAGCGTAATTGATAAGTTGCCCATGACCATCTTTGCCTCAACGCCGGAATTGTTGAGATAGTCGGTGAACATCTTCATTCCAGCTTGCAGCTCTTGCTGTTTGCGCGGGTCGACGGCATTCTTCATATCTCTGAGATACTGCTGAATTCCTGATACGTCTCCACCTTTGAGCCCGGTCAACATGCCGTTGAGTCGCTGCATCGTTTCGAGCGATGGTTGAACCGCACCGTCTCCTGACTGTCTATCGCCTAAGCTGGGACGGAGGCTAGCCAGCTGCAATCGGTCACCTGGGTTGGCGCCCGGAGTTTCGCGGGTGCCCAATGCATTCTTATAAAGGTCGCCCGTATTCAAATAGGGCATCTCACCAGCGTCATTTAATCCAGCCAGCTGGAGATTGCCCTGGTCGAAAGAACTCTGCATTTGGCTCGCAGGGACTGGGCTCTTGTCGAAGGACCTGTCAGCCGACCAGGTCGCCGCTCTCACATTATCGAGAGGGTCGCTTTCAGGCGCCGCAGGTACTACTCGTGCTTCTGGGCGAACGGCGGGTGCCGAATCAGTCGTCTGTTCCATATTTCTATGAACTGGCAAAGCAAGGGAGAGGATCAGATTTAATATTACATATAGAGCGTGAATAGATCGTGATGACTGGGGTCACGAACGAGCGTGCGCTATTGCTCGGGCCTCGCAAGCGCAGGCAGTCGGGGGCGTAAAGGCTGCCCGCAAGCATTATGAACGCCGACCGGGCCTAATTCGCAATCTGTATCGCCGGCGGCTGCCACGTACCGGAACCGGCAGGCAGGATGGAAGGCTGCGTGGTCTTTGGCCAGTAGAGGCGCATTACCAAGTAAATCGGACCATCCGGTGCCGGCAACCAGTTTGACACTTTATCGTCCGCCGGGGCGTCCTTCTGTATATAGAGTGTGACCGAGCCGTCCTTGTTCTTCTTCATTCCGGGCAGCATCGGCGAGTTGATGAGGTATCGGTTGATCTTGTTTTCGACCAGTAACTGTGTCTTGCCATCGTACATAGTCACAGACCAGAAGGCGTTTACCGGCGGCATTTGTCCGCGCGCAAATGTAAGTGTGTAATTGTGTCTGCTGCCATCTAGAGGCTGCCCGCTCGCATCGTTCTTAGCCAGAGGATATACAGCCTCCTCGGCGCTGTTGCCATAGATGCCAGCCATCGCTCCAGCGGCCCGCTTCACCCAGTTGCCGTTGAAAAATTTCCTGTCTCCTAAAAGCGAACCGACCATCCATCCGTTGATATTTTTGCCGATATTGTCCATCTGCTTAACTATTGATTCGTAGCCTTCTTTGATGGCAAGCCCTTCGAATTCTTTCTCGGCGTCTGACAATTTTGCGAAGTCAAACGGCTTGCCAGCTTCGATTCCGATAGTAGCGAATCTCTTTCGCATTGCCGTCTCCTCTTTCACTGTTGGGCAGAACTGCAGCACGAAGTTGAGGAATTTCGGAAACGGCGTCTTCATATCGTCCTTGCTGAACGGTGGAAAATCGATTGAAGCGGCGGCCTCTGGCGGTTGCTTTTGCAGAAACTGTGAGAGCGTCTGTACTTTGTATCCGGATTGCACTTTCACTACATTCGGCATGTCATCAGGTCCAAACAACTGAGTCCGGAAGCCGGCAAGACTAAATTGTGTTTCGCAGCGAAAGACCTTTTTGATTCCCTTTGGTGTGCTGCCCTTCCAATTCGGCCCGGCAACCATGTAGCAACCCGCATCATTCCCTGTGGACCGACTGCCGATGTAGCCATAATTACATGTGTACATGTCAACCAGCTGAATGACGTAATAGCGACTCTTCTCGATCTTGGGTACGGACAAGACGAGGGGTTCGGTGCGCAGGTCCATGCCGACGAATGAATAAGGGGTGTCGCTGTTAGGGGTGACTACCGCCGTGTCCTTCGGAGTAAACACGCGGTCCTCGTTGTAGATAGTATTGAATGGCGCCTTGAATTGTCCGGAATTACGGTCGACGAAGTAGGCATACATGATGCCGTAGTTCATCAGCATGGGAAATCCGTAGACATAAGCTTCCTGGAAGATGTCCTTGTGAGAGACCTTCTTGTTGACTGCTGTCTCGCTGCCGTATGCGCTGGTTGCGAAAATCGTTACGGACGCGACGACTAAACTTAAAAGGAAGGCTTTCATAAGTTTCTCCAGTGCTATCTCTTGAATTGTCCGCTGACCTCGGACAACTGAGTAAGTCTATCTCACGGCGGCTGGCTGTGTCCGGTGTCACTAAACAACTTATTTATGTGCCGGATCCACAATGCATTCATCGAAAGCGCAATGCGCCGGTAGACTTCCCCACTGGCTTATAGAATCGGAGAAATGAACATGACTGAACAAGGAAAAAACCTGGGCAGGACTGCAACCATAGTAGAAATTGATGGTGAAGCTGCTGCACGCAAGTCCGGTTCAGATGCCTCGCAAAAGGCTATGCAGGAGATCAGTGAAGAGATGTCCAGGCTTACTCCGGAAGAGAGATTGAGAGTAGCCGCGCAGGTACAGCAAATCAATAGTAGAAGAGCAGAGGAGGACAGCTCTATACCGCGTGCCAAAGTTGGTTACACAAAAGACGGCAAAGACGTAGCTTTCATCGAGTTTGATCCACCCACGTTAGAGAAAGTGAAAGAAGCGGCAGCACTTGCGGTCGGGGCAACCAATGGGCATGGAGGCAAAATGCGGGACACCGTTGTGTATCAGAATCCCTCCGAGAAAAAACGGCTTGAAGACGAAGCTCTGGACGGACAGCACGGCACAAAAGCAGCGGAGCGCGTACTCACTAAAAAGCTACAAGAAGGGGGCGTGAATCATTAAGTCTGCCACCAATAGACGATTCTAGAGGTCGAGGACATAGCCCACTCTGTGAACTGTTCGAATCACGGAAGGCTGACCCTCCTCATCGATGGACTTTCTCAAACTGGCGAGATGCACACGCAGAGTTTCCGGCGACATCTCGCTCTCGTCCGACCAGATACGATTTACAAGCGCTTCCTGACTGAATATTTGATTGGGGTGGCGCAAAAGGAATTCCAGCAGGCTAAATTGTTTGGGCACTAAGCTTATTTCTACGCCATTCTTAAAGACTTTCCTGGACTGAACGTCCATTTCAATGTGGCGCGCCTTCAGGCGAGTGTTGAGCACTTGAGCAGGTCTTCGAAGCAAAGCGCGGACGCGACTGCCCAGTTCTTCCGGATGAAAGGGTTTGGTCAGATAGTCGTCGGCTCCTGAATCAAGCCCAGAGGTCTTGTCCACAAGGTCGCTTCTGCCGGTGAGCATGAGAACAGGGCTGAGACCCCCTTTGTCGCGGAAATCCTTGCACAGCTGGAGTCCACTTACATTGGGCAACTCCCAATCGAGCACGATCAGGTCGTATTGATAGTTCTTGAGCCTGAACTGAGCCTCTTCTCCGTCTGCTACACAGTCCACGACATGTCCGTCCAGAGACAGCCAGTCACGGACGATATCCACAACCATAGGATCATCTTCGACTACCAGAATCTTAGCCAAGCAAAAACGCCTTT
>CAZBOX010000161.1:0-7350 GCA_964493595.1 uncultured Candidatus Obscuribacterales bacterium
AACGCCTCTGACCTCACTACCTGATTTCGGTGCCACCAGGAGCGCTACGGTGACCCCTCCGGCCGCTCCCAGGAGAAGTCCTAGAAACCAAGCTGCAAAGCCTGAGTCAGACGATCTTTCATCGTTGGCATATTTGCTCATCGACTGCAAAACTCCTTCCAAAAATGCTTGCATTCCGGCTATTTAGCTTGCTTCATGCCTTCAGAGCGCCTCGACGCAATTAGACATGGGAGCCGGTTGGCAAGCTCATTTTGACTGCCTAAAACCTTTTGACAATCACTGTGGAGTATACCATTCATGAGGCTGAAAATAGTCAAGACGCGGGCACAAACGCCAGTCGCGCCGAGGCGCCGCCGTCACCGTATAACGCCCTTCTGTGGCCTTGAAGACCCTATCAGTGAGCTTTTGCGCTCACAACAAAGATTTACAGGCTGGTGTCACATAATTCCGTCATGAACTGGACCTTACAAACCCGCCTTTCTAGGTCCAGAAGTTAAAGCGTTAACGCTTTAACTTCTAGGCGAACTTATACGGACAGCTTGGATTCCTCGAAAGTTCGCACTAGTCCGCGCTTGCCGGCGTCTTTTCGGCTGCAGAGAAACGTTGAGCGATGATGTCGCAAAGATGTTCGGCAATGGCGCGTTTGGGCATGCGGGGTAAATTCTCTCTGCTTCCGTCGGCTGAAAGAATAACGACAGCGTTGTCGTCGCTGCCAAAGCCTATATCCGGGACAGTGATGTCATTGCCAACGATTACATCGAGATTTTTGCGCTTCAGTTTTTGGGCTGCGTTGCTCAAGAGCTCTTCTGATTCTGCGGCAAAGCCGATGATGAATTGCTCGTCGGTCTTGACTCTACCGAGTAAGTCGAGAATATCCGGGTTCTTGGTCAGTTCAAGGGAGAAATCTTCCTTGACCGATTTCTTTATCTTCTGATTGGAAAAGCCAAGTGGTCGGAAATCGGCTACAGCAGCGGTCATAACCAATGCGTCGCAGCCGTCGAACTCTGCTTCGACCGTTTCTTGCATCTCAAGAGCCGTTTCTACCAGTAGAACTGAATATGCTCTATCGACTTCTACCGTAGAGACGAGTGTCACTTCGGCACCGCGTGCATAGGCGGCATCCGCCATTGCGATGCCCATTTTTCCGGACGATCTGTTTCCGATGAACCGTACGGGGTCGATTGGTTCTCTAGTGCCGCCGGCGGTGACAAGCACACGTCTTCCAGCCAGAGTTCTGTGTTCGAGAAGTCTTGCTGCCGCTGCTGCAACAATAGTTTCTACAGCCGCCATTTTGCCGGTTCCAAAATCACCACATGCCAATTCGCCGTAATCTGCTGCAATCAGATCGTATCGGTAGTGGTTTTGCAAAGTGGCAAGATTATTCTGAGTAGCCGGATGGTCAAGCATTTTAGGGTTCATCGCCGGCGCCAGCATGATTTTTGCATTCGATGCCAAAATCATGGTAGTCAACAGGTCGTCACACATGCCCGCTGCCATTTTGGCAATGATATCGGCAGTAGCTGGGGCGACGAGTATCAAATCCGCCTTTTTAGCCAATTCGATGTGCTCAGGGCGCCAGTCCGCCTGTGATTGAAATTGTTCACAATGGGATTGGTTGCGAGTAATCGTTGTAAGAGATAGCTGGGTGACGAATTCTCTTGCATTGGGAGTCAGCACTGCATGCACGTCGGCTCCTGCGCGCCTGAGCATGGATGCAATATCGCATGCCTTGTACGCGGCAATGCCCCCCGCTACTCCCAGAATTATGGTTTTGCCGTGGAGAGGGTTTACCTCAGCAAAATTGTTCTCGCGCTTCTTATTTCTTGGCATATTGCTGACTCTCCCGGGGTCATAAACCTCACCTGTATTATTATGTGACCATCGTGGATTCTTCGCTAGCCGCTTTACTTCTCGGCTTGCTTAGATTTAGCGGATTTCGGCGCTTTGAATTGCCACAAAAGAACCGCGGTGCCGGACTGGCTAAGCTTCTAGCTTTCACAGGGAGAGCAAATGGAAAAGTTTTACGTAACGACAGCCATCGACTACGTGAATGCATCGCCGCATATCGGTCATGCCTACGAAAAGATAGCTGCCGATGTTTTGGCTCGTTTTCACCGGATTCGAGGCAAAGATGTTTTCTTCCTGACAGGCGTTGACGAGCATGGCATTAAGGTAGAGCGCACTGCTGCGGCAGCCGGCAAAAGCCCGCAAGAGTTTGTTGACGAGATGTCGGCGAAATTTAAGGCGGCCTGGGAGAAATTGAACGTCGTCCCTGATCGCTTTATTCGCACGACCGAAGAAGAACACAAAAAGGTAGTGCAGGAGATGTTTCGCCGTATGCAAGCAAAAGGCGACATCTACAAGTCTTCATACACAGGGCATTACTGTGAAGGATGCGAAGACTTTGTTCGCGAGCGCGATTTGGATGAACAAGGCAATTGTCCCAATCACAAGAAACCGCCTCGGCAAGTTAGTGAAGAGAACTACTTCTTTAAGTTGAGTAAGTACAAAGACTCCATCAGAAAATGGATGACTGAAGATCCGAGCAGGGTGCAGCCTGAAGGGCGCCGCAAGGAGGTTCTCAATCAACTTGATGATCCAGAAGTTACAGATTTCAGCGTCTCGCGTAGTCGCAATTCGCTGAAATGGGGAATTCCGGTGCCCGGAGACGAAGATCAGGTCATTTATGTCTGGATCGATGCTCTGACAAATTATTTTACCGGTGGGGGCGGCTTTGAAGGCAAAGGTTACTGGCCCGCTACGCTGCATTTAGTCGGTAAGGACATCATCAAATTTCACTGCATTTACTGGCCGGCAATGCTTATGGCTGCAGGCGTTGAATTACCGTCCGGTGTTTTTGCCCACGGCTTTATAACTGTCGAAGGTCAGAAGATCAGTAAGTCTTTAGGTAATGTGATCGATCCGATAGCTCTTGTGGAGCAGTATGGTGCCGACGCGGTTCGTTACTCGCTTTTTTCTGGCAGTGCCTTCGACCAAGATGGCGATTTTTCTGGAAAGGAGTTGATAAGGCGTGTTAACTCTGAGCTGGCCAACAATGTCGGTAATCTGCTCAATCGCACTTTGACACTGATCGATAAAAATTGTGGCGGCAAAATCCCTGACTGCAAGCCAGAAAACCTTGTTCGTGAACAAGCCAACGAGCTTCACGTAAGGGTTGATGAATGCATGAAGCGCTATGACTTTTCTGGTGCCATAAATGCGATTTTGGCTCTGGTAGATCAAGCCAATAAATACATGAATGATGAGAAGCCCTGGACTCTGTTTAAAGAAGGAAAGCAGAAGGAGGGTGAGGAAGTTCTTTTTACTTGCTTAGAGGTGATGCGCCGCACGTCCATGAATCTGTATCCTTTTACGCCTGAGCTTTCGCAAAACATGTGGAATCAGCTTGGATATGACGATCAAGTTGGAAAAATCGGAGATTCGATTCGCGAGGATGGTTTTTTTGACCTAATTCCAGCCGGGCAATCTGTGCGTAATCTAGGACCGATATTCAAACGCATAGAAGACGAAGAGAGTGCTGTCGAGACCACCGCTAAGGCAGCAAAAGGCAAGAAATAGCGTTCATCTCATCCACTCACGCTCCATATCCTCTAATATGGTTGGAGGAGGCTAGAGCGTGACTGAAGCTAATACGCAGGCTGAAAATCAACCGAATGTGGCAGTGGAAACTTCTAATCCGCTGGAGAAAATTCGACTTATCCTTAAGTTGATTCGTCCCAAGCAGTGGGCGAAGAATCTAATTGTTTTCGCGCCTGCTCTTTTTTCCGGCAAGATTTTTGACACAGCAACGCTCTCGGCTGCGTCGCTGTGTTTTTTGGCTTTTTGTATGTGTGCCAGCGCTGTCTATGTTGTCAATGATGTGTTGGATTGTAAGTCAGACAGATTGCACCCTAAAAAGAAAAATCGTCCGATTGCCTCGGGAAAAATCAGTGTTCCTTTAGCACTTTTGCTTGGTGCTGCGTGTGCAGCAATTGCTCTGGCTATCGGATTTCTTGTGCGTCCGACAGTGGATGTATTTTTGTTAGTTTATTTTGTGTTGATGATGTTTTATGCGCTTGTGCTCAAGCATTATGTCTTGCTGGATGTATTTGCAATTGCCGCAGGTTTTGTTTTGCGTGCAGCTGGCGGGGCTGCTGCTGCCGGTGTTGAATCTTCGGGCTGGTTTTTGGCCTGCACCTCATTTGGTGCCCTATTCTTAGGCTTAGAAAAACGGCGCCAGGAAACCATGCTTCTTAAAAATGCAGCCGCCTCGCACAGAAAGACTTTGAATGCGTATTCACCAGAATTGGTGGATCGTATGGAAGCGGTCATAGTGCCTAGTTTGGTCACTTGCTACGCATTTTATACCTTTCAGTCTTATCACGGGCAGTGGATGATGTTGACACTGCCTTTCGTTTTGTACGGCGTAATGCGTTATCAGGTTCTATCGGTGAAGTCTGAAGATACGGGCGCCCCCGATGAAGTACTCTGGAAAGACCGCGGCATTCAAGTAACTCTTCTCTTCTGGGTTCTGACAAGTGCAGGCGTTGTTTATGGAGTGATTCCAAAGTTTTTCCAATACACTTCAGCGTTTTTGGACGGTCTTCGCTAGCTGAATTCATGAACCGTTTGCTTTAGTTAAAAGGGCGGGTTGTCCATTTTAAATGAAAATCTCCACTCATCCTCTTGGCTTCCAGTGTGACACTTTATGGCTCTAGAAGTTAAAGCGTTAACGCTTTAACTTCTAGAGCCTCTGAGATCGAAAAACGAGTCGCGGATTTTAGCGCCCGTTTAATGATTGAATTGCCGGATGAGGATAAAATGAACAATGAACGTAATTGTTCATTTTTCATCCGAGGGTCAAAACATGTGTTCCATGGCTACCATAAATGCGAAATTTGTTCCCATCGCCAAAAGTCGCTCAGGCTTGACAGCAATTAAGCAATTAAAGGCTGATCCGCTTAACTTCTATATGGGAAACCGAGCAGACTACGGTGATTATGTTCGTGTCACAAGTCTGCCTGGATTTGATTTCTACACTTTGACCTACCCGACTGCAATCGAACATGTGTTGCAAACGCATCAAAAGAACTTTCGCAAGCCGGACGTTTTTTTGAAACCTTCCATACTTCTTTTTGGCAACGGCATTTTCACTTCTGAAGGTGACTTTTGGATGAAACAAAGGCGCCTGTCGCAGCCTGCTTTTCATCGCAATCACATAGGGGCTATGGCGGATGTAATAGTCCGGTGTGTCGAGAAAATGCTGGATGCGTGGGATGCAATGCCGGATGGGAGTGAAATTGATTTGCAGCACGAAATGGTCTACTTGACCTTGAGTGTGGCTGGGCAGACATTATTCAGTACTGAGTTATCCGATCAAGCAACAGACGTTGGTTTGGCAGTGAGGGAAGCGTTTGAAGTTCTGAATCACAAAATGAATAACTATCCCTTTGTCTTTCCGCTATGGGTGCCGACTGGGGAGAATCAGCGTTTTAAACATGCAAAAGGAATTCTAGATTCAGTTATCACAAAAATAATTTCAGAACGCAGAAAAACTTCGCAGTCTCGTCATGATTTTCTTTCCATGTTGATGGATGCTCGTGACGAAGATTCTGGTCTGGGAATGTCAGATGAACAGCTAAAGGATGAAGTCTTAACGCTACTTATAGCCGGGCACGATACGGTCGCTGCCAGCTTAGCTTGGACCTGGATTATGTTGGCTAGGAGTCCGCATGTTCGGGCGCAATTACATGACGAGTTGAAGAGTGTTCTGGGTGGGCGGAAGCCTGATTTGAGAGATTGTGAAAACTTGACCTACACTAGAATGGTTTTCGACGAAACACTGCGACTTTATCCACCGGCATGGGGCCAACCAAGACAGTCAATCGAGGAGGACATTGTCGACGGATATTACTTGCCGAAAAATGCCTTTATTTCTCTCAATCAGTACACAACACATCGACATCCTGAATTCTGGCAGAGTCCTGATGAATTCGATCCTGAGCGTTTTACGCCTGAGAAAATCAAGAGCAGGCCACGCTTTGCTTACTTCCCATTTGGAGGCGGCGCACGCGTATGCATAGGACAGAATCTTGCTCTTCTGGAAGCGCAACTAGCTATTGCCACCATTGCTCAGCGCTACCAATTGGAGATTCCGTCGAATCAGGCTATCGTGCCGGATCCTACCTTTACCTTAATTCCGAAAGGCACTGTCACTGCTGTATTGAAACGGAGATAGTTTCGTGGTCCGAATGAGTCTTTCTGAGACGTCCAGAGATCAAAAGCGCGCAGACATAGTTTTTGCAGCGAAAAAATTATTTAAACGCTTCGGTGTCAAAAAGACAACGATGCGAGATATCGCTTCAGAAGCTAATCTTGCAGTAGGTACGCTCTATCTCTATTTTAAAAATCGCGATGAGGTAGTGCTTGCCTGCGCAGAAGCTTTTGAGCAAGCGCATTTGAACGCTTCTAAGACTGCAATCGAAGGAACCGGCTCTCCGGGTCAAAGGCTCAAAGATTACATACTGACGAGATTTCGTGCATCTGCCGATACAAGGACCAGTGACAGTCATGTTGCCGAGATTGCTCGAGCTGTCATCCGCGTCAGACCGACTCGTTTAGAAGACGAATCCAAGATTATGCAGCACACAGTGCTCGAATTGTTTGCCCAGGCTCAACGCGACGGCACTTTTCACATTAATGATCCGCAGCGAGACATGATGGTCTTTCTCTACTCTATCGCCTGGTTTTTTCCCGTAGAGAAATCAGAATTTCTACCCGAGCCGCAGGAATCAGTCCTGACCAGTCTAATAGACTGGTTTATCGAGGTCTGGTCCAGCGGCAAACCCTCATAGCGCAATGCTTTTGTTATGCATTAGGCCTGTACGCGACCACTCTCTGGAAGCTTCTTCCGTTGAAAACATTGGCGCTCTCTACCGTAATTCGGCGTTTTCCTGAACTGTTCTGGGCTACCATTCCGTCTCCGGCATAAATAGCGGCGTGTCCGGGTTGGTCCCCGTAACGGTTTCCAATGATGACATCGCCAGGACGAAGATCTCGCAAATCAACCTGTCTGAATCCATGGCGACGCAGGCTGTTCTCCAAACCTTGGCAATTCGTATCTCTTATGTTGATGTCGAAAGTGTTTCTGAGAGCTGCACTGACAAACGTGGCGCATCCTCGTGTCTCTGGCACCCTGGGATCAAATTCGCGAATAGAGCGACCCAGCATTCCTTGAATAGTACCGGCTAAGTAAGACCAATACTGGTCACCTGCACCTCTTCCGTAGCGATCGTACTGGTCATAACGTCCATAGCGGTCGTATTGGTCATAACGTCCATAGCGGTCGTA
>CAZBOX010000161.1:7450-13103 GCA_964493595.1 uncultured Candidatus Obscuribacterales bacterium
ACTGGTCATAACGTCCATAGCGGTCGTATTGGTCATAACGTCCATAGCGGTCGTACTGGTCATAACGTCCGTAGCGGTCGTACTGGTCATAGCGTCCGTAGCGGTCGTATTGGTCATTGCGTCCGTAGCGATCGTACTGGTCATAACGCCCGTATTGGTCATACTGGCCGCGCCCGTAGCGGTTCTGCCCGTACTGATTTCCCCAGCCGTATTGGTCTAAATCGTACGGTCTTCCATATTGGTCGCGCCCTTGCTGCCAGCTTCTATCGCCGTAGCGGTTGTACTGATCCCATCCATACTGATCTCTGCCATATGGGTCACGTCCCCAGTTGCCTCGATCGTAGCGGTCATATTGTCCCCATTGCCCCTGTCTCTGACGTTGCATAAACTGCATCATCAGCTGCAATGCCATTCGCTGCATCTGCTGGGCGCGATAGTTATCGTTCCATTGTCCGTTATATCTATCGTAGCGGCCGTCATTCCAGCCGTACTGATCGCGCGGGTCGGTGTACCGGTCTCGTCCCCACTGGCTGCCTGACCCCCATCCATAATTGTCCGGTTGGTACGGTCTTCCGTAACTGTCTCTGTATGTTGGCGAGCCGTAGTTTCCATAACGGTCATATCCGCCGTAACGGTCATATCCACCGTAGCGGTCAAAGTTGCGATTGAAATTGTCGTAATTGCTCCAAGCGTATCGTCCGCCGTTGCCGAAATTCAGCTGCACGGGACCAAGTTGCAAACGCAAATTTGGGCCATAGTTGTAGTTCGCTCTGACTATATCGTCATAACCAGCCCAGTTCGACGCATAATTTGGATTATCGCGTGGGTCATAGCCGCGATTGAAGTCGTATGCGTCATTGCGCATCTGCCTGTAAGTGACTTCGTCCACCCCCAGACGTTCTCTGGACGGATAAACAAGCATGCCATTGTCGCCATTAAAATTAGCCCTGGCGTAAATGCCCGGATCGCCAGAAAAGCTACCCATATCAGCGTAAATGCCAGGATCAATGTCACGACCGCTCATCGGGCGTCCGTTCGGTCCCAGCAAAACGTCTCCCCACTGGGCACCATTGGTTTGGTACGCTGAGTTTGGGCTGTCATAGAATTCCCTGGACATATTTCACTCGCGATGCGGCTGCGCGGATTGGTCAATTAGCCAAAAAGCCGAAATCTTGGCGATTCCTCGAGACCTAAAAGTTTTCGGTGCTTTGGGTACCTTGAATATAGATTAGATTGGCGTCCCTGAACCCCCGGTTTTCACCATCCCATACGTGAAATCCACAAGAAATCAGCCTCTTTTAAATTGGTTTTTAGATGAGAGACCAGTATCAAGTCTGTCGTAGCGACTATGAGATTAGTTACAGGACCGTACCTAAATGGTTCGTGCCAGCTATTTCTGTGACCACGTTCAGCATCGGCCTGCTTGCGGTATTTGGCAGCGCCTCCTATTTGCTGCCGCTCGCACCCGCGGCCAGGCACATCCTGGGTTCGCCTGAACTGGTGCTGGAAACTTTCTTTCGTTGTATCGCTCTGCTTTTGCTCGGTTTTCTCACCTTCATCCTGGCTGAGGTGTGCCGCCACGACCGGCTGGTCATATCCAGGGACGGATTGTGCTTTCCTGTTTTTCTTGCTCCTGATTTACTCTTTCGCCGCAAACGCAGCTGGGACGATATCGGAAATATCATGATCGGCTCGATGCTGCTGCAAGACAGAAAAGGCAGTTATGAGTACGAACTGGAAGAGTCAAAGGACAAACGCAAACTCTTTATTTACTTCAAATCGGGTGGGCATGTCTGTCTTGATTTGACCAAAATGCCCAAAAAGAATCAGGAGCGTCTCTTTCAAGCTATCGAATCCTGGTGTATCTCATGCCATCGCTCGCCGCAGCCGGGGCGGCTCAAGGATGCACAAAAGAACTCGCAAGCGCAAGCAAAGGACAATGCACTTACGTATACTCGTTTGTGGGAAGAACAGCTCGAGTCCTATTTCTCTCACACTAATTTCGTTCCACTCGAGCGCGGTCAAAAAGTCGGAAATGACCGCTTTTCGGTCTTAATGCAGCTGGCCTCGGGAGGTTTTTCAGCTGTTTATCTTGCTGAAAAGTCCAACAAAGAACTGGTGGTTATTAAAGAGTCCTCGCTGCCTGCCACCTTGACTGAGGCTCAACGCAACAAAGCGGAAGAACTATTCAAGCGGGAAGCCAAAATTTTGCTCAAACTTGACCATCCGCAAATCGCTAAAATCTACGATCACTTTGTAGAGCGCGGTCGAGATTACCTGGTTCTAGAATTCATTCCTGGTCATACTTTGCGACAACTTGTCGCCAAACGAGGGCGGCAGGATGAAAAAGTGGCATTGGGACTGATTCGACAACTGGCACAGGTTCTACAGTACATTCACGAGCAATCTCCACCTGTTTTGCATCGCGACATCACCCCGGACAATTTGGTTCTCAAGGACGATGGACAGCTCGTTGTCATCGATTTTGGTGCAGCAAATGAAATAGTGGGCACCGCCACTGGTACCTTGATTGGCAAGCAGTCTTATATGGCGCCCGAACAGTTCAAGGGCAAACCGACAATCCAGAGCGATATCTATGCAGTCGGCGCTACTCTGGCTTTTTTGCTCACCGGCAATGATCCAAAACCTCTTGCCGCCTGCTACCCGCAAAAGGATAACCATTGCCTTTCCAATCAAATTGACGAATTGGTCGCTGAGATGACCTGTGTCGATGAAGATAAACGAATACGGTCGACAGAAGATTTGCTTGCCAGGATGGATAAACTGCAAGAATGATTTTCAGAAAAGAGTTCCGAAGACAACTGAGAACTTTACGCAGAAAACCATTCAGAAGATGCGCAGAAAACCATTCGGAATATTTCAAAGAAAACCATCCCGAAGACTTCACAGAAACCGCTCAGATACAATTAGCCCGGGAAGTCAAATCAGTGACTGAAGAACTGCCGAAGAATCTTTTAGCCAACCGCTTCTTCTTTTCCAAGGGTGAACGGGCTTCCGACGAATACGATCAATATTGGATTCGATACAAGCCAATGCGTGTCCTGAGAAAGCGCGTAGCTGCCGATCCGCGTCTTGAGAAGATGGTGAAGTTGCTTGTTTTCGCGGCTGTTCTGCTTAGTTTTTTTATCGGCGGACCCCTATCAGGTCTTGCCGCTCTCTCCATACTGGTGGGCGCTTTTCTCTTTTTTCGGCTGCGTCTTTTCCTCTTTCCTACGCACATTGCTCTCACTGAGGATGGGATCACCTTTCATTGGCTTCGAAACTGGATGAATTACAAAAGCTGCCTCATCCCCTGGAGCTGTCTCTCGCACGTTTATTTGACGAATGAGCGGTTTCTCAAGAGAGTTGAACCTAGAGTTGAGTTCAATATTGTCTCCAGCTCGATGACCTTAGCTCAGCGCTTGCCGTTCATTTTACTTACACCCGCACTTGCTAAAGGTTGGCTCGGCGACAGGGCTAAAGTGATATTGCCTCTGGATGGTCTGGCTTCCAGCGATGATAGAAAACGGCTGCAATTTGGTTTTCAGAGATTTTTGCCCACCTATAGAGTAGACCCGAAAGTAAGTGATGAGTTGCAATTGTCACTAAGAGTGGAGAGCTACACTGATCTCTGGCTGGGAGCCCTCAGTGTCAATCGCAATCGCTTGCGTTCCGAGAACCTGGTCTGCGGAACGTTGCTCAATCACGGCTTTTATGAGGTAGTTGAAGCGATTGGGGCGGGTGGCCAGGCTGTAGTCTATTCAGCCATTCAACGCGAATTGTCTCTTGATCGTCCGGTTGTTCTGAAAGAGTTTGTTCTGCCGTCTTATGCCGGTGTAAAAGTGCGCAAAAGAGTTCTGGAGAATATTCAGCGTGAGTCCGAACTTCTCAAAAAATTGCAGCATCCAAACATTGTAAAAATGCTCGATTTCTTTGTCGAGGACGAGCGTGCATACCTGGTTCTCGAGCAAATCAAAGGGCGCACGCTCAAACAAATTGTGGAAGAGAACGGCCCTCTCAAAGAGTTTGATGCACTCAACCTGGCTTTGCAGATGACTTCGATATTGATTTTTCTGCACGGAAGCAATCCCCAGGTGGTGCACCGCGACTTTACTCCAGACAACTTGATGCTGGCGCACGGTGATATCCTGAAGCTGATTGATTTTAACGTGGCTCAGCATCTCGAATCGATGTCCACTCACACGGTTGTCGGCAAACATTCATACATTCCAAAAGAGCAGTTTCAGGGTGAAACGACGCCACAGTGCGATATCTATGCAATGGGCGCCACACTCTTTTTCTTGCTCGTGGGCAAAGATCCTGAACCTATCTCGATCTCGACCGTGACGAAATTTCGTGAAGATATTAGTCCCGAGTTCAACGCCATAATCGAAAAGGCGACAGCAGTCGATGCTTCTTATCGTTACATTGCCTGCGATGAGATAAAGAATGAGCTGGAAGCTTTGAGACAAATGCGATATGGGCACTAGTTATCTCTAGCAACAAAAAGTCATCTTAACAAGATAAAAAGAGGGCTTTTCGCCGCAACAAACGGTGTTACACTCTTTTCGTGACCAAAGCTATGACTATCAAGTTTCCGCCTCGGGCATCACTCGGAAGTCTCTATACTTCCGAGATTTCATTTCCTCATATGCGTCTCTGGGTTGGTGAAGCTCAAGGCGAGAGGGAGTTGACCGTGCCTGAAGGGCGCATGCTTGGCATTGCATTGCGCAATCTTGATGCAACGACTATCAGTGATTCTGTCAAAGACGGTTTGCAACACCTCCAATCGGTGGACCTGTCGACCAGTTATTTTTCGGAAAGTACTCTCAAGTGGCTCAATTTCATCGAGGATCTAAGAGAGCTGAGGCTGGACTTTTTGAAATTGAGAGCGGCTGAGTTGATAGGTCTGGCGCCGCTTTCCTCTCTCAGTACGATATGGCTTACCGGCGCGGAACTCGGTGATTCGGAGCTTGGTGCGCTGGCGACAGTTCCCGCCGTTGAGAATCTGATTTTGAAATCTACTCGCATTACCGATGCTGGACTTGCCCATGTCCATGCGATGAAAAAGCTGACTCGCTTGCACCTTCCTTCTCAGATAACTGATCAGGGTATCGAACATCTGACCGCCTGTAAGTCTCTGTCCAAGCTTGATCTGTCGCAAACCAAGATCACCGACAAAGCGATCGGATTGCTTGAGCGAATTGAGAATCTCGAGGAGCTCTATTTGAATGACACCACACTTGGTGACCAAGCCTTGTCAGCGATTGCTCAGCTGAAAAAGCTGAAAGTTCTTTTCTTGTGTGGCACGAAGTTGACAGACTCTGGTTTGACTTTCTTAGAGCAGCTGGAAAAACTTGAACACCTAGAGTTGCGAGACACCAAAGTCTCTGAGATGGGCGTGCAACGAGTCCGCTCCAGGCTTAGCAACTGTGCAATATTCGGCCCGTAAAACTATTTGATGTTTTTGGCGTACTTTTGAAGGATTTTGACGTTCTGGTTCAAACGGTCGTCGAATTCTTTAAATCCGGCGTCGCCGAGAAATGCTTTTAGCCCGAACGCATAGGCCGTCATCGCAGCAACCACGCTCAGTAAGATCAGGCCCAGTCGTCTGCCCTGGACCACCCAACCGAAATTGCTTCGAGCCGCCTTG
>CAZBOX010000162.1:0-13057 GCA_964493595.1 uncultured Candidatus Obscuribacterales bacterium
ACCGGCAGTGCTAGTATTCTTGTCAGCGGAACTGCTGGTCACAGTTGTATCGGCAGGTTTACTATCGGAAGGCGCTGCTTTGGCGTCAGCCGCTGGTTGTTGGGCAATCAAAAGCAGCTCTTTGCCCTTTAAATTGGCCGCTTCTATTTGAAGCCTGAGAGCTTCAGACTTCAGCTTTTCTGCCTCGGCGATACGAGCATGCATTTTCGAGCTCAGCTCGCGCCCTCTCAAAATAAAAGCGTCGGCGTCGTCCTTGATTTCACGAGCAGTTTCCAGCCGACCAGGCTGAAGCCTTCTGCAAGTTTCATCATCCATCATTTTTCCATGAGAAACCGACTGGCAGCACTTTTCTTTCGATATTTCGTGAGTCGCTTGCCGGGGCGCAGCGAAGGACGCGAGCGAGCCGCCTATCGCCAGGACCGGGGCGAGAAAAATTGACAGGGAAACAACCGGCAGTCTTTTCATCGTCGAATTCTCCAAAGGCGCAACTCTATCCAGAAAATTGAATCATGTTAGCGGTCATTTTGCAGCCGAACAGCCAGAAATTACCATTCGCCAAAATGATGGTAAGCGCGAGGGTCACGACGCACGACTGGCTTAGCGGGCGGTGCTGATTTCAAGGCAGCTCTGCTTGGAGTTGAAAAACCCATGCCATTGAGAGCTTCTCGGATCGGATTGGACGTCTTCAAATTGAGATCGGACAGGAGCCCCGCTCGGGCGCGCAGCTCCAGCGGCTTGTCCTCTCCGGGTACATCGTCGCGCTCAGGCGAGCCGTAAAAGCGCACGTAGAGATTCGTGCCCAGAGCCCTGAGCTTTGCAGAGCCGGGTTTATTGCTGGGATCTGCAATCAGCAATTTCAGATTATTGGACGATTTTTGAATCTCAGAGGCACGTCTGGTGGCTTCAATACGCGCCAGGGCTGCTTCTCTCATGGCATCGTTGCGATGCCAACTGCCCTGGATGTAAGCACGATTGCTGACCTCATCGTCCGGGCGATAATACCAGCGCCTGTAGCGATTGGGATTTGTTTCAACCGGCATATTCAGTCGCTCGGCAGCCAGTCGCATTCTTTCATTGGCAAGCCGATTGGCCTCTGCTCGAATACGCCCTTTCATATCCGCCGATTGAGCATTGAGAAGGCGCAATGCCTGCTGGACTATCATCGGATCATCGGCTATATGCTTGCGACGCTCTCGATCGCTGGCCAGGTCTAGAACAGCCTGCTTTGCCAGACGCCCTTCTTTGCTGAACGGATTGAGGCGAAAGCAATACTCGAATTCAGCTTTGGCGGCCTCGTATTCTCGTAACTGCTCCAGGGTGCGGGCTAGATAGAAGTGGGGCTTCCAGTTCATGGGGTCCTTTGCACAGGCTTCCTCAAAGAACATTGCCGCGGTGTGAAACCGTTTGTAGTAATACTGCTCCACTCCGTCTTCTAGCGGACCGGCGGAAGCGGGCAAGCAAGCAAAAGAGAATGCGCAACAAAGGAAAAACATCACGAATATGACGCAATGAACCGGCATTGATTTTGATGTTTCCGACCGGAGAGGCACGCAGACTCCAGGCATAAGTATGATTTCCAGATATATTACCTCAAAATGCAGGCAATCGCTTGACATCTTAATCTTTTAGAACCGAGACTCCCTTTCTGGGGGCAAAATTCGGCAAATTCATGCCAAAACAGTTAATAATGAATGGTTGTTCTTTCATCTGGCTTTTTGCATGGTTTTTTAGATGTTTAGCGGTGTTCCACCAGTCCACTTGATGTGGTCGAACATGTTCGACCCAAAACGCCCAAAGGTCCAGAAAGCAGTCAACTGGAAGCGCCTTGGGCGTCTCTTTCTGCCATATTGGAAGCAAGAAGCCATTGTTATCAGCTGCATTACGCTGGTGGCGCTGCTTGGTCTTTTGCCACCGGTTTTGACGATGAATCTGATTGACAAAGCGATTCCGTCGGGCAATTTCCAGAACGTTCTTATTATTGTCGGCGCCATGGCCCTTTCTGCTATCGCATCGTCATTGATAAGCGCCGTTCAAGGCTATATGAATTCGCTGGTCGGCGAGGGCATCATGCGCGATCTTCGTCTTCAGCTGATGGCGCATATGCACAAAATGCCCCTGGACTTTTTCACCAGCAACAAAACTGGCGAGGTCATCAACAGAGTCACCAATGATGTGGACAGCATCGATGGTCTGGTCTCAGGGACTCTGGTAATGATTCTCGTCAACATCGCCGTCATCATCACAACCCTTGTCACAATATTCTTTCTTGATTGGCGTCTTTCCCTGGTGTCACTGGCGGTGCTGCCGCTTATGGTGGCACCACTTTGGCCTGTTGGAAGGCGGATGTACGAAATTCGTAAAGCCACTCGTGAAAAACGTGACGAGATGCAAGCGATAGGGCAGGAAACTTTATCGGTGTCCGGTATTGTTTTGCTGAAATCATTCAATCGCGAAACTTTTGAGTACGACCGATACAATCGACTCGGCAACGAACTGATGAAATCAGAGATCAAGCTGGCCATGGTCGGTCGCTGGTTTATGGCTCTGATCAGCGCCATGGTCATTTTAGGACCAGCTTTTATTTGGCTTTACGGTGGCTGGCTGTGTATGCACTCAGGAATCACAGTGGGGCTGGTCGTCACTTTCGTTTCCCTACTCGGCCGCCTCTATACTCCTGTAGCATCGCTTGCCGGCGTCCAAATACAAGTAATGAGTGCGCTGGCTGTTTTCGAGCGTATCTTCGATTATCTCGATATGGATGAAGAGGGAGACGACTCGAAGCTGGCAGTGCTAAAAGCAGAATCAGGCGAGATTAATTTCGACCATGTGAGCTTCGCCTACCCCAATGGAAGACAGGCGATCAGCGATATTTCTTTTCGAATAAAACCTGGACAGATGGCAGCTCTTGTCGGTCCGTCGGGCGCCGGCAAAACAACAATCAGTATGCTGCTGCCCAGGTTTTATACGCAGCAGCAAGGCGTAATATCTATTGATGGGCAGGACGTGCGCGAAGTAAGCCTCTCGTCATTGCGAGAGAACATAGGCATAGTCACTCAAGAAACCTATCTCTTTCATGACACTATCTTCAACAACCTTATATACGCTCGCCCGAACGCTTCAAAAGAAGAAGTAATAGCAGCATGCAAAGCTGCCAATATTCACGAGTTCATTGACAACCTCGAAGACAAGTATGACACCACTGTCGGTGAGAGAGGGCATAAATTGAGCGGCGGGGAGAGGCAAAGACTGGCGATCGCCCGTGTCCTTCTCAAGAATCCACAGATACTTATTCTCGATGAGGCGACATCGTCGCTTGATTCCCAGAACGAGTCACTGATTCAGGAAGCCCTTGTCCCACTTGTAAGAGGACGTACGAGTCTGGTAATCGCACACAGATTATCAACAGTAGTGCAGGCAGACCTCATCCTGGTCGTCGAAGACGGACATATCGTCGAATCAGGCACGCATGAAGAATTAATCAGCAAAGACGGACTCTACAATCGCCTGTACAAAACACAATTCCGGCAACCGGCTGCCATATGAAATTGGTTCACGCAGTGTTCATTAAGTAGATGTACTAACATAAAGGGTGCCCTACTACGGGCATCTCAGTTCGGAGGTGCGGGATGAAAATCGCAATTACAGGCGCCAGCGGTCTTGTCGGTAAGAAGGTTACCGCCAGGCTAGAGGCTGCCGGGCATCAGGTGGTAAAACTCGTACGCAGGGTGCGAAATTCAGACAACGAGTTCACGTGGAATCCCGAAACCGACAAAATCGACGCAAAGGCATTTGAAGGCGTAGATTCGGTGATCCACCTGGCTGGTGAGAATATTGCATCGAAGCGCTGGTCTTCCGAGCAGAAAATGAAGATTAAGCAGAGCCGCGTCAATGGAACCAAGCTCATTGCAGGCGCCCTGGCGACACTGGATAATCCTCCGCGCGCTCTGGTCAGTGCCTCTGCGATTGGTTTTTACGGCGATCGTGGAGCCGAGATGCTCACAGAAGAGAGCAAATCCGGCAGTGGTTTTCTCGCTCATGTCTGCCGCGACTGGGAAGACGCTACCCGAGTCGCTGAGTCGAAAGGACTGAGAGTGGTGCACGCCAGGCTCGGCGTGGTGCTCAGCAAGGAAGGCGGAGCATTGAAAATGATGTTGCCCCCATTTCTTATGGGCGCAGGAGGTCCGCTCGGTAATGGCAAACAGTATATGAGCTGGATTGATCTTGATGATGCAGCGAAAGCCTTTATCTATCTAGCGACGGAGAGCAACCTGAGCGGACCGGTCAATCTGGTTGCACCAAACCCAGAGACAAATGCCGATTTCACGAAGAAATTGGCGAAGGTCATTCATCGCCCGGCATTTTTCCCTGTACCTGAATTCGGCGTGAAAACCCTTTTCGGAGAGATGGGTCAAGAATTGCTTCTTGCAAGCAACAGAGTCAGCGCCACTAAACTGGTCAACTCAGGTTTCAAATTCGACTACCCGGAACTGGAGTCCGCACTCAAGCATGAGCTCAACTAGCTCGGGTCGGTCAATTAAGACGGCGACTCGCAATACAAAGAAGAAATTGCACCAACAAGTATTACAGGAAAAGATTGAGTTGCCGGACGAAAAAGAAACTGAGACGGAATTACAGGTGAGCAGTGAAAAGCGCCTGCCGGATTTTTTGCCAGGCTCAAAAGATCATTTGCCGATTCTCTTTCGCGCAGTTGAATGTGCGCGCAATGGAATCGTCATCACAGACCCATTGCGTGTGGATAATCCGATTATCTACGCCAATCCCGCTTTCTCCCAGCTCACGGGCTACGGACCAGAACAGATCATAGGTCGCAATTGCCGCTTCTTGCAGCGCGACGACAGAGAGCAAGTAGCAGTAAGAGAAGTGCGTGAAGCTATCAGCAAGGAAATGCCGATCACAACAATTCTAAGAAACTACAAGAAGAACGGCAGTCTTTTCTGGAACGAACTGACAGTCTCACCAGTAAAAGACGAAAAAGGTCGCGTCATTAATTTTGTCGGAGTTCAAAACGATGTGACCGCCCGTATCGATTCCGAGCGCCGAGTTCAGGAGTTTTATTCTGTAATTTCACACGAGTTGCGCACGCCCCTTTCATCCATTCACGGCGCACTTACGGCAATCGAAGATGGAACGGCGGGCAGAGTTAATTCTCAAGTACTTCGACTTGTGAGAATCGCCGTCGACAATTCCACTAGATTAATGCGCTTGATAAACGACATCCTGGACTGGAAAAAACTGGAAGCCGGCAAATTCAAATTGAGCCTCGCCAATTTCGATCCGGCCAACGCTGTTGCGTCGGTCATCAACGAGCTGCAAGCTACTGCCGAAGCAAAGCATGTCGAGCTGGTGCCTCGAGTGTTTCCGCACCATGAAGTATTCGCCGATCAAGATCGGATCGTTCAAGTTCTAAACAACCTTACTGCCAACGCGATCAAATTTTCGCAGCCTAATACTCGCGTGATCATCACGCTGGAAGCCCCTGCCTGTGATACCATTCGTTTTTCAGTCAGCGACCAGGGTCCTGGAATACCGGCAGCCCAAATGGACAAACTGTTCGTGCGTTTTCAGCAACTGGATTCTTCTGACACGAGGAAAAAAGGCGGCTCCGGCCTCGGGCTGGCAATTTGCAAGGCGATTGTCGAACTGCATGGAGGAAATATCGGCGTCTCCAGTGTCGTTGGAGAAGGCTCCTCTTTCTGGTTTGAAATCTTCAGCTAATCCGAAGCTTCTGTTTCTTCACTGGTAGCACCGGCGATGCGCATAAGATATCCACGATTGCGCACATTTTCAATCAAAGACTCATCTTCTGAGCTGTCGATTGAGCGCCGCAAAAGTTTTATGTGTGTGCGCACCGTATCGGGCGAAGCGGTTGCATCATCCATCCAGACACGATCGAGAATCGCTTCAGGACTGAAGACTTGATTGGGATGGCGCATGAAAAACTCGAGCATGCTGTAGACTTTCGGTCGCAACTTCAGAGTTTTGCCACCCTTGAGCACTGTGCAACTTACAGGATCCAGCTCCAGATCAGCGGCACGTAAAATTGTCTGAGCCATTGATTGAGGCCGGCGCAGAAGCGCCCTAACTCTGGCCAGAAGCTCTCGGGCATGAAATGGCTTGGTCAAATAATCGTCTGCGCCCAAATCGAGCGCCTTTTCCTTATCATCGACGGTCGTCTTGGCGGTGAGCATGAGAACCGGCGTCTTGCCGCCACTTTCTCGAAAACCTTTCAGGACATCAACGCCACTGACATCCGGCATCATCCAGTCCAAAATTATCAGGTCATACTTGTAGGCGCGCAGCATGGGCAGCGCGTCCTTTCCTCCACTCAAAGCCTTGACGGAATGACCTTTGTTGGAGAGAGTAATTCGCAAGACCTCGGCAAGATCTGCGTCATCTTCGACTAAGAGGATTTTGGCCATGCCTTATTTTACCCCCGCCGATAGAGTGCGGATACAAACACACTTAATCAGCACAGAAAAAGTACGGAACCGCACATTTTATAAGGTTCACCAGGTGTTCACAGAAGAAAGATAATTTCAGAGAGGAAACCCAGGCCTCTTGGCATAGGGCTAGGAGGCGCAGCACGGATAAGGACATGAACATACGGGAATTTAGAATGAACCGACCTACTCACGTGGTAATCATCGGGGCAGGATTGTCAGGACTTGCTTGCGCATATCACCTCAAAAACGCGGGGATAGACTTCACGATAGTCGAATCGTCAGACGATGTAGGTGGAAGGGTCCGCTCCGATGTAGTCGATGGTTTTGTACTGGATAGGGGTTTTCAGGTCCTTCTGACTGCTTACCCCGATGCTCGAGAAATTCTGGATTATGACAGGCTAGGACTGAGGTCATTTATCCCGGGAGCTATGGTGAGATTCAACGGCGAATTTCACACAGTGGCAGATCCCTGGCGCCGACCCAGCGATTGCCTGAAATCAGTCTTAAATCCGATAGGAACATTGAAAGACAAGCTTCTGATAGGCAAGCTCAGACAGAATGTCACAGCGGGGTCTCTAAAAGGAATTTTTGAGCGAAAAGAAACATCTACTCTTGAAAGGTTGCGCAATTTCGGGTTTTCAAACAATATAATCGACCGTTTCTTTCGTCCATTTTTTGGCGGTGTTTTCTTTGACCGCTCGCTGTCGACAACCAGCAAAATGTTCGACTTCACCTTCCGAATGTTCGCCACAGGAGACACATCAATTCCAACAGGCGGCATGGGAGCTATATCGAAACAGCTTGCAGAAAAGGTAGGACCTTCGAAGATACATCTCAATTGCCGCGTAGCTCATATCCAGGACAATTCAGTCTTTCTCGAAGACGGTGCCGTAATTCAAACTGACGCAATAGTAGTTGCCACAGAAGGTCCGGAAGCAGCGCGCCTCTTGAGGAGATCGATGGTGGCGCAGATGCGCTCTGTGCGCTGTCTCTATTTTGCTGCCGATAAAGCGCCGATGTCCGCTCCAATTCTGGTCCTCAATGGCGAGGAGTCCGAGCTTATCAATAATCTCTGCATTCCGAGCAATGTCAACGAGTCATATGCGCCTGCGGGCAAACACTTGATCAGCGTCAGTGTAGTTGGACGAGACGATCTGCCGGACGCAGGACTTTTAAAGGCTGTCCAAGATCAGCTGCACGGCTGGTTCGGAAGTGATGTCTCGAGCTGGAAACATCTGCGCACATACAATATAAAGACAGGTCTTCCGGATTACACAGCGCCGGCTCTGGCTGAGGTTGAAAGACCGGCGAGGCTCGAAAAAGGTATTTATGTCTGCGGCGACCATCGAGACACAGCCTCGATACAGGGTGCTTTGTCGTCGGGTAAACGCGCAGCACAAGCTTTGATTGAAGATTTTAAAACGAAGGTGGAAACTGTCGCCAGTTAACCCGGGAATCTGCGATGATCTCGGTTCTCGGTTTGATGAGGTTTTTCAATGATTGGCTATAAGAACATTGTGCTGACCCTTTCAGCATCTCTATTGTTGCTCGGCAACTCAGCGACCTCAGCAGGCGCAAAAGAGGAGTCCAAAGTGAAAGAATCAAAGTCTCACGCGGTAAAAGTGGGCGACCTAGCGCCTGACTTTTCGCTTAGATCGGGCGATGGAAAAACCGTGAGCCTCGCTGACTTTAAGGGAAAGAAGTCGGTTGTTCTTTTCTTCTACCCGAAAGACGAAACTTCCGTTTGCACAAAAGAAGCCTGCGCATTTCGCGATCAGTTTCAAGTTTTTAAGGACCTCGGTGCAGAAATCATAGGCGTAAGCTCTGATTCGGAAAAATCACACAAAGGCTTTGCCGAGCATTACAAACTGCCTTATACCTTGCTTTCCGATGAAGGCGGACAACTGAGAAAGACCTACGGCGTGCCGACCACAATGGGCATCATTCCTGGCAGGGTGACATATATCATCGACAAGGACGGCAAAGTCAAACATGTCTTCAATTCTCAGATGGAAGGAGAAAAGCACGTAACAGAGGCTATCTCCACATTGAAGAAGATAAGCGCGACTAATTAGCACCGATAGGGTCTGTTTGGATGCCGTAGCTCGCAGATGAAGTAAAAAAATCGGTTTCGCCTGGCGTGAAAATGTTGTAGTCGAATGAAAAGTCCACGTCAACTTTCTCTGGAGCTCCTTGCGGCAGAGCGGCGAATGGCTGTGCATTGATTACCGCTCTGAGAGCCGCATCATCAGAGAATTTCGAAGCTGCATGCTTGGTGATCTTCAATCCAGAAACAAATCCGTCACGGGAAACCTTGAATGAAACTTTGGCATGTTGACCGTCGCTGCAAGTGGGCGGAAACCATGCGTGCTTGATTCGTTTTTGCATATCACTCATATACGACTGATAGTCGATGCCATCGCGCACGATCTCTGAATTAGAAACAGGATCTTCAACAGGCACCACTTCCGGATATCTGCAAATTGCACGATCGCTGAGATAATTCCAGATTACAGATTTGCCGAATACATTTTGCTCGAAGAAGGCAAAGTCATTGACGCGGGCGGTAGTATTGGCGTCCGCTTCATTGTATGTGAAAACCAAAAATCCAAAGCTTGCCACATATAGAAGGATCGGAACCGGCAATACAAGACCGACTCGATGGATAAACTTTTGAGCTCCCAGGCTCAGCACATCGACGGAACTTCCAACCAGGAATTTATCTCTTTTCACAACATTGATCAAAGAGATCAGATGCAGTGCCAAATATCCGAATGCAGGCAAAAGAATCAGTGTAGAAATGAAGTTGACGCCACCATAGTTAGCCAGCATCCAGACAAGGCTGCAAGCGCAGAGCGTAAAGTATAGAAATCTGAGAACGGGGGCGCATTTATCTAGGCGCGAACGACCATATGCCATGGCGGCTATCCTCGGGCGTATCGGTAGTAAAAACAATGAGATCCTGTTTTCTTGATCCTATTTTTGAACCTTGCTGATGCAAAAAAAACAGGAAAAACCCCTGGATATTTTTTGCCTTGCGCGCCCAGTAAGAAAACTGCCTAATTCAGACTCTCATCGGGTGGAAAGAACATATTCATGGCTGTCTTGTCACCTTTGAGCGCGGCCAGAAATTTCAAATTTTGCTCAGTGGCGGCGATATCCTCATGTTCGGCAGGCAGATTCTTCTGCTTTATAGCCAGACTGCGTGTGAAATATTGAGTGGACTGATTGGGGTCCTTCATCTTCAGACTGTTGGTTCCTAAAAAATCCAGGATATGAGCGGCTCTCAAGCTGTTTTTGCCAAATTCCTCCTCGGCAATCGCTAGAGCTTGAAGCAAGTATCCATGCGCCTTTTCATACTGGTTTTCAACTTGCAAGCTATGCGCGTGCAGAAGCAAGTTCTGCGTGCCTGCATTGCCCTCTTTGCTGAGTTTTTTAAGAATCAGAGCCTGGGCTCTCTCCTCCAATTCCATCGCTTCTTTGATGCGGCGCTGGACCTTATATACAGTCGAGAGATTGTAGACATGAATGATCAAAGCCGGATTGGTCGCGCCCAGAGCGTTTTCCAAAATAGATAGAGCACGCTCGAAAAGGGGAGCCGCCTCATCGAATTTCTCCAATTCCAGGTAATAACCGCCCAGATTATTGATGGCCACAGCCAGATGGTGATGTTCTTCTCCCAGAGTTTTGGTCCAGATTTGAATTGCCCGGGAGAGTAGCTGTTGCACTTCCTGAGGACGATTTTTGCGCCTGCTTACCTCGGCGAGATTAACCAGGCTGTAACCTACCTCTGGGTGCTCCACCCCCAGAATTGCTTCCCTTATTGAAAGCGCGTCGGCATGAGCTTTTTCGGCATCGTCCAGACGATCGGTCCGCTGATACAGAGCACCCAGATTATCGAGAGTCTCGGCATAGGTAGCATCAGTTTCGCCCAGCGCCTGGCGGCGCATAGCCAGAGCCTTAAGGTAAAGCTCCAGAGCTTTGGCATCTTCGCCTCTGCTCCAGGCCAGAAGACCGAGGTCATTAAAGGATTGGGCCACATCCGCATGATTCGCGTCCAGTCTGGCATTTCGGATCGAAAGCGCTTCCTGCAGGGCTTTTTCAGCCTCGTCGAAACGAGCCTGCTCAATATAGACAAGCCCTAATTCTTCGAGGGCCGTGGCTTTCGACACATCGCAATCGGAGCCGGGCTCGGAAACTGAATCCAGGGCTGCCTTGAGAGATGTTTCTGCATTCTCGTATCGCCCCAGACGGCGAAGGACACGGCCCTTGTCCGCAGCACAAGCCAATTTCTCGAGAATCGACGCGCCAGCACGTGCCATCTCTTCGACGGCAACCGTGTATTCATCATTAGCTTCAAGATAGCGCCCGGCGGCGTAAGCAGCCTTGCCTCTCTCATGAGCGCTGACATTCGGCATTTCGAATCACGCAGGGTAGTTAAAATCCACTATATCAGGACAGTTCGACGCTTTGTCACCCATTGAGCGGATATAGCGCTTTGGAAAGATGTCGGGAAAATTTATGGGGACTCGTAGAATCCCCACTGACGGCAGCTATCAGCTGAGATATTGTTAAGCAACCCTTGCAGCACAATTTGAGGTCCCGCCATGAGCGAAGCTGATATCGCGGCCATTTCCCTTTTCGATAAGGCAAAAGGCGATGACATTGTCACACACCGGGAAGCCCAGGCACTCATCAAAGACGTGAAACTCGAAGATTGGCAAGAAATAGCCAAAAAGTACCCAGTTGACGACAGTCTGTATGGAACCAGACGCGGAGCCTTTGTAGAAGAGAAAGAGGACGAATTCATCATTCACAATAATGAGCAAGACCTTCGCGCCAAGAGCATCTTCAATGGATTGAAGAGCCTGGGGATCGGCGTCGGCATGACAGCAGGCGGCTGGGCCGGCTACAGCATGCTTGGCAAATATGTACTTTCGGGCGGCAGCCCTTATGCCAAGCTGGTCGGTCTGGGAGTGGGCGTCCTTTCCGGATATCTCCACAATAAGATGACTGCGCCGGAAATCGAGCAGACTAAGGCAAATCCCGACATTCACATACCGAAAACGTCGCTCAGTGCTCGTATCCAGACGAGCAGCCTGATGCCGGAAAGCCTGAATTTCCGAAATGCCATGCAGGCTTAAAATTAGGGAATATTGACCGACCGGTCAGCCAAAAAAATTGAAGTATTGCGGCTCTTGCAAACGGGCCGCATTTTATTTTTTCAGCACTGGTCTGGCAAAGACGAACTTTTTTGCCACATTGGAATGTTTTTTTGTGGACGACGTGTGAAGTCAATGTCGCAAAGTGATTAAAGGGCAGGGCTTATCCCCTAAAATATATGACCCAGTTGCTTAGCGGGCACTTACTTTGCCGTGCCGAGCGACCCTTTCAAAGAGCCTATAGAAGCGTTCCGAGGTAAGAAATGGCACCTGCTTTAAAGAGTCCATACGCTGCAAAAATCGTTTCCATCGGAACAGCCGTTCCACCAGGTCTTTTGACAAATAATGACCTGGAAAAAATGGTCGACACTTCCGACCAGTGGATCACGGAGCGAACCGGAATCAAGCAACGGCACCTTGCCGAAAAAGGTGTTGCCACCTCAGACCTGGCAGCAGAAGCTGCCATACAGGCCATTGAGAAAGCCGGTCTCAAGCCTACCGACATCGAACTTATTATCGTTGCCACCATAACACCGGATATGATACTGCCGGCAACTGCTTGCCTCGTGCAAGACAAGATCGGCGCCACTGGTGCATGGGGCTTCGACATTTCCATCGCCTGCTCAGGTTTTCTCTACGCCCTGCAGGTAGCCTGCCAGTTCGTCACGACGGGCGCTCACAAAAATGTTCTTGTAATCGGTCTGGATGTTATGTCATCGATCATTGATTACACCGACCGTACAACCTGCATCATATTCGGTGACGGGGGCGGCGCTGCGGTTGTGCAACGCACGCAAGACGGCGAAGCACCTGGAATGATCGATTACATATATGAAGTCGACGGTTCGGGCGGTCCGGCCCTCTGCTTGCCTGGCGGCGGAAGCCGCAATCCTACGAGCGCAGACACGCTGGAAAAGAGAATGCATTTTGTCCATCAGGACGGGCAGGTCGTATTCAAATTCGCGACAAGAAAAATGTCCGACCTTTGCTTGAAAGTGTTAGAGCGCAATGGTCTGACAGGAAAAGACGTCGATCTTTTCGTCCCTCACCAAGCCAATCTGCGCATTATTACTTACTCGGCAGAGCGTATCGGCATAGACATGGATAAGGTCGTAGTCAATATCGACGAGTTCGGCAACACCACAGCCGGTACTTTGCCGTTGGCACTGCAATCGGCGCTGGCGGACGGAAGGTTGAAGAAAGGCTCGCTGGTGCTTTTCGCATCGGTCGGTGCCGGATTCAGTGCTGGAGCGGCTCTAATGCGCTGGTCATACTGACGAGCTTGAAAATTCAAATGAGGAATTGAAGCGATGAAGAAATCCGAAGAGCAGAAACTCCTCAAAAAAATTAGAGTTCCGGCGGGCAAGAAAATCTCTCTTAATAGGGACTACGATCCTGGCTTCAGACCGGCGAGTCTCAACAAGATCAATG
>CAZBOX010000163.1:0-13053 GCA_964493595.1 uncultured Candidatus Obscuribacterales bacterium
TTGCAAAACAAGCTAAAACCGCTGATGTACTTCCGGATCCAAGCGGTGCAGGCGTGGTAATCGCTACTTCTCCCAACTGTGGCAAGCTTGCTTTGATTGATGATAAGTCGTTCAAGAAAATCGACGAGTTTCCCACTGAGGGCACTCCATGCGGTATCACTTATTTTGGCGGCATAGTGTATGTTGCTGATCAGACGAAGCATAGGATTCTTCAATTCGACCCGACTAAGCGCATATTCTTAGGACAGATCGATTTGCCGACTAAATGTGCTCCTAAAGGCGTCGCTGCTCTTGCCCAGGGCAAGCTCCTGTATGTCTCCGAAAGCGCCACGAATCAGGTGGCTGTCTTAGAGCTTCCTTCCGGTCGAGTGCTTCTGCGAACCAAAGTGCCGGCGGGCCCCGGACGACTTGCCGTCACTCCCAGCGGCAGCCATCTTTTGGTCCTTAACGCTACAGCAGGCTTGCTCACTCTTATCAACACGTCTAATCAACGCATGATTGCTGCCATACCGATCGGCTCGGCTCCCGGTTTCATGACCGTCAGCAAAGACAGTCAATTGGCTTTTGTGGCCAGCAAAGGCACAAATTCAGTTAGCGTGGTTGACCTGGCGAAAAAAGCTGTTGTGCACAAATTCGCTACAGGCTCAGCTCCTACGGGAGTGGCGTTGAATAGCGAGGAGACCAAATTGTTCGTTGCCAACGCTAAGGAAAACACCATCTGGGTGTTCGATCTCAAGACTAAAGCTAAAATCGAGGAAATCAAATTACCTCTCGACCTGGATTTCCCTGGCGAAATCACCTTGATGCCCGACGGTGAGCGCCTTCTTGTTTCCAGCGAAGCTACCGACACTGTGGGCATCTTGAACACAGTGTCATTGAAGTTCGAGAATCAGCCAATTATTGGATTCACCAGCGATGAAATCAAATGGTTTCCCGTCGCCAGTGCGAAAGTCAGTCAGTAATTTATTTACTAGCCTTCATAGGCCGGCGTGAACTGGTTGTGCACCTTGTTCAAGAATTTGGTGACACTCGATTGATAGAGCAAGTCGACAGTGCCGACCGGGCCATTTCTCTGTTTTGCGATGATGATTTCCGCTTCGCCGCGCTTGTCTGATTCAGGGTTGTAATATTCATCCCGATAGATAAACATCACAAGGTCTGCGTCTTGTTCTATTGAGCCCGATTCCCTCAAGTCTGAGAGCATTGGGCGTTTGTTCTGACGTGCTTCGACTGCCCGGGAGAGCTGCGATAGGGCAAGCACGGGGCAGCTCAATTCACGGGCCAGCTGCTTGAGCGAACGGGAAATTTCAGAAACTTCTTGTTGACGGTTGTCTGTGGCTTTACGTCCCTGCATCAACTGGATGTAGTCGATGATTATCATTCCAAGACCTTTCGCTTCTGATTTTAAGCGCCGGCACTTTGCCCTAATCTCGTTGGCTGTGACCATAGCCGAATCGTCGATGAATAGTGGGGATTCACCGAGTTTGCCCATGGCCAGAGCAAGTTGTGTCCAGTCATTTGTATGCAAATGCCCCGAACGCAATCGGTTGGCGTCGATGCCTGCTTCTGCGCAGAGCATTCTCATGACGAGCTGTTCGCGCGACATTTCAAGACTGAAGATGGCCACAGGCAAATTGGCTTCCTGTGCCACGTATTGCCCGATGTTCAGCACGAATGCCGTCTTGCCCATGGACGGGCGAGCCGCGATAATGACGAGGTCTGATGGGTTGAATCCGGACGTCATCGCATCAAGGTCGTAGAAACCTGAGGGGGCACCGGACAACGCATCGCGCTGCTCGTATCTTTGCTCGATCTTCTGGAATGAAGATTCGACTACGTGCTTGATGTGGACCAGCTGCTGGAGATTGCGCCGCTCAGCCAGACCGAAGATGAGGTGCTCAGCCTTGTCGACTGCGACTGCGGCGTCAGTCTCTTCGTATGCGCTTTGCACGATTTCTGTTCCAGCCTTGATCAGCTGTCTCAGCAATGCTTTCTCTTCGACAGTCTTGGCGTAGTACTCCATGTTGGCAGTGGTTGCAACAGCCAATGCCAGATCCGTGATGTACTGCCTGCCGCCCACATGATCGAGCTTGTCACCATCTTTTAGATACTGGGATACAGTGACAAGATCAATCGGCTCGCTCTTCTCATAAAGGTCGAGCATGGCCGCGTAAATTACCTGGTGGGACTTTCTGTAGAAGAATTCCGGTTGAAGAACGTCAACGACGCGGGTGATGCCGTCGGGCGAAACCATGATAGAGCCGAGTACGGCTTGCTCTGCCTCGATCGACTGAGGCGGCAAGCGCTCTAGTGTGCCTTCACTCATTGAGTAGTCGTTGCTCATGCTTAATTCTGCCTGTTTCCGGTCTCTATATTTCTCTTCTCTGCAAGACGTCCTGAGACGCAAAAAAGTTCAATTCACATCCCTGTGGATATATATCGATCGATATCCTTTGGTATGCAATTGGATGGACTGTTGCCCGGTGCTATTGCAGCGGGTCGTCTGGCTAATCCGTAAATTTCACTATTTATAGAATAGTGGATCCTGCGCCTGATTTGCCGAGCTTAGCAATGATATAGGTCTTAGTTCTTCTTGTGGACAGGCGTTTTGTCTTGTGTGTATATGCGATTTCTATATTAAAGTTGGAAAATGAGCATGATAGTCGACTCTCGAATTTCCCCTTGGATTCTTCGCCGCAAAGAGAAAAGGCGACACGTGAGTGCCGCCTTTTGCCAGTGTTTTTATACCGTACGCCGGTTTTAGTCTTCTTCCAGCGAGGAGAGGTCGCCTGTCGGCAATCCCAGCTCGCGCGCTTTGAGAACCCGGCGCATGATTTTGCCGGAGCGGGTCTTGGGCAGCGAGTCTTTCACTTCGATTTCTCTTGGATAAGCGTGTGCTGCCAGTTGTCGCTTGGTGTGTTCTTTGATCGACTCAAGCAATTCGTCCGATTCGCTGAAGCCGTTCTTGAGGACGATGAATGCTTTGATGATCTCACCGCGCTCGTCGTCTGGTTTGCCTATAACTCCCGCTTCGGCAACTGCAGGGTGCTCTACCAGTGCGGATTCTACCTCGAAGGGACCGACGCGGTGTCCGGCTGTATTGATTACGTCGTCCAGGCGGCCTACGAACCAGAAATAGCCTTCCGTGTCTTTCCAGGCATTGTCGCCTGAGTAATACCAGCCTGGAATTTTGAAGTACTCTTTGAATTTCTCTTCATTGCGCCAGACTTGGCGAAGCATGTTGGGCCAGCCTGGTTTGACGACGAGTTTTCCAAGCTTTCCAGGGGCGACCTCTTCTCCGTCGTCATCCACGCAAGCAGCGTAGACGCCCGGTATCGGCTTGCCCATCGAACCCGGTTTGATCGGGTTGCAGGGAAGATTGACGATCAGCTGCATGCCGGTCTCTGTTTGCCACCAATTGTCGTGGATAGGCAGACCGAATACTTTCATGCCCCAGCGCACAACTTCAGCGTTGAGCGGCTCACCTACACTCAAGATGTGGCGCAGACTTTCCATGTCGTGATCGTAAACGGCATCGTCTCCTGCTTTCATGAGCATACGCAGAGCTGTAGGAGCGGTATACCAGACAGTTACTTTCATGCGCTCGATCACAGAATACCAGTGGTGAGCATCGAAACGCCCTTCGTAGCTGACTACAGAAGCGCCCAGCGACCACGGACCGAAGATACCGTATACGGTGCCCGTCACCCAGCCGGGATCGGCGGTGCACCAGTAGATATCGTCATCACGCAGGTCGAGAACCCACTTCGAGGTCATATGGTGCCCGATGATGTCGTTGTGCACATGGACAATGCCCTTGGCCTTGCCCGTTGTGCCTGATGTGTAAAGAAGATAGAGTGGATCTTCAGGATCCATCTGCTCGCATTCGAGCTTGTCCGAGGCATCTCTGGTGATGGCTTCGTAGCTCAACTCGCCCTGTTTCAATTTTGATTCATCGGCGCCGACAATGATGGTGTATTCCAGGTTCGGCAAGCTCGCTTTGATTTCGTCCAGTTTCGGCTTGAGCTGCGGGTTTGTAATGACAATTTTGGCTTCGCTGTCGAGCAGGCGATCTCTGAGCGCATCCGGACCGAATGCCGAGAAGAGGGGACCGGCAATGGCGCCGATCTTGGCGATAGCGGTGGTTGCCGTATAGAGTTCCGGAACCCGAGGCAGGAAGACGAAAACACGGTCGCCTTTTTTGACGCCTAACTCTTTGAGCGCGTTGCCGATTTTGTTCGACGCTTCGTAGATTTCCTGGAAGGTGTATTTTGTCAAATTTTCTTTTGCATCAATTGCATAGAGCGCTACTTTGTTGCGGCGTCCGTCGTGCAGGTGACGGTCAATTGCATTGTATGCAGCGTTGACTTTGCCGCCGGAGAAATATGTGATTTCCTTCTTCGCGTCTTCCCATTCAAAGGTTCTGTAGGTCTCTTCGTAATTTTCCAGGTTTACTTTGACTGGAAACTTTCTCAAAATCTCTCTGCGTTCTCCGCGTGGCACTTTATGTCCTTGCCTCTTCGCTTGCGTATCAGTCTCCTGCCCATGTTTGGTAGCCTTGGACTTTTCTACGACTTTCATATTCGTACCTACCTGCCTCCGGCTGTCGCCGCTCGTTCACCCAAACTCAGCCCGTTCTTGACGAGCTATGAGCTTCACGCCTTGCTGGCGGTGAAACTTAATTACAGGTCCAATAGTCTAGCGCGGACTGGGCTTCAGGTGTTGTTTCGAGCGCGAAAATAGCTCCTATTTAAGGGAAGCCTGCTTGTCAAGCGATTGTGTGGAGCAGTCCTGTGATGGTAGAAATTTTGCTTGTCCAGCCTTTTTTCTCTATCATGCCGCTCACGGAAACCTTTTGCCCATACCCGGAATGCCACGAGCGCTTCAGCGCCGAACTTCCTGCCGGGCGTACGAAAACCACTTGCCCTGCTTGCGGGCGCCACATCACCGCCCGATTGGCAGCAGTTTTTACCACGCTCGAGCGCGAGCAGGAAAAACGCAAACGCATGGGCATCGTCAACATCAACGACAGTGCCAAGTCAGGCAATGGTTATGTAGAACAATTTGTGGCCGTGGTTGAAGACGTGCGCAGTTTGTTCAATGTCGGCGCTATCTTTCGCACCGCAGATGGTGCCGGAATGGACAAGATTTACATGTGTGGAATTACCGGTGCACCACCTCGCAAAGAAATTGAGAAAGTCAGTCTCGGTGCGGAGAATACAGTCAATTGGGAATGGCGATTTGGTTGTGTTGAGATTTTGAGAGAATTAAAGGCGCGCGGGTTTAACATTGTCGCGCTCGAGAAAACTGAGAATTCTGAACCGCTAACGCAACTGCTTGCGGAAGGAAAGATCGCAAAACCGCTTTGCCTTGTTGTCGGCAATGAAGTTTCAGGCGTCTCTGCAGAAGCGCTTGCGCTGAGCGATATTGTTGCTGACTTGCCAATGAAAGGCATGAAAGAGTCGCTCAACGTTTCTGTTGCGTTCGGTATAGCCGCTTATGCGTTATCCGAAAAAACTTGAAAAGTAGATTTCGCTACTGATTTTTTTGCGGCTTTAATGCTTTGCCTATCGCGCCCCATCCTCGCTCTTCAAATTTTGCAGGAGCGGTGCACGCTTTCTCCATGCGATTGGGAAAGGTAAAAAGCACGATCAGAATTTCCAATTCGTGCCCGCCGAACTGTCCCTCGAATTTATTTTGCGCTCCGCGATAGATGGCAATTAAGTCTGGGAGCAGGACCAAAGACAGTAGGACGAAGAAGGCTGTTATTGCTGTCAGGCTCTATTTGAAGCCTTCGATGGTGCCGGTGATATCACCTGAAGCGCCGCCCTGGCTGCTGAGAACCTTTCCGTCTTTGTCTAGATAGACCAGGTGGGGATAGGTCGACGGGGCGTATTTCTTCACCATTGCGTCAGAGCCTGAATTATCGACATCGACAACCTGAAATTCGACTTTGCCCTGAAATTTTTGCTGGGCGGCATCCCAGAAAGGACCAAATAATTGAAGAGTGCGCTGGTCGTTGCTCGAGCTGGACGTAAACTGAATGACTTTCTTGCACTTCAGAGCGCCCTTCTCTTCTTTTTTGGCGGTTTTGGGGTCTTTTGGATCGGCTTTGGGATCGTCGGGCTTGCCGCTAGGCGGTGGCGGGAGGTCGCTGGGCGCTGCGCCGCGATGCGAGCGATTCTGGCTGTACTTATTCATTGATTCCAGCCCCGCTCTTGCTTGCGCTTTTAATGATTGGCTGCGTGCGTTCTGCTCTACCCACTGATACATCTGCTGTGCCTGCGTGACCTGATTGGTGTGCTGATAACACAGACCCATGTAATACCGCGTGAGTGGGTCGCTGGGATATTTCTGAGAAACGACCTGAAAAAGGGCTAGAGCGGCAGCGTATTTGCCTTGCTGGTAGGTTTGAACAGCCGTATTAAAGGTCGCATCGGCAGCAGATGCCGCACTCGCAGCTATAATCAGCGCTGCGAGGGTTATGGGAACAGATGACTTGACGCGCTTGCGAATCCCTAAGCTTGCCTTGTCGTGGCCGGTTGATTTCCCGAAAAGCTTGAAATTGAAGTGCATGAAGCTGCTCCTTAAAACTGTCCCGCAGGCCTTATCTGCCCCTTCGAGAGCTGACCTGACAGAAATATTCCACATATTCTGAAAAATAACAGAGTTTAGAAAAACACGCCCGTCGGCGTCTTTCTGGATGTCGACCTACCTTAAACGCCTTTTGCTTTTCCCCCTGGGAGCCCAGTGAGATAATGGTTTGCCGACTTCGGAGGTTATACACATGTCGATTGAATGGCTCTATTACCGCAATGGCTGACAGACCTGCGTGAAGGCCCATGAGTTTCTTGGGCGCAAACATCTGTCTGCAGACGTTATCGTTGACGCGAAGAAGAACAGAATTGACCGAGACGCAGCCTTGGAAATGGCCCAGAAAGCGGATGAAATTTATTCGCTCAAAGGCAAGAAAATAGTTCGTCTTGATTTGAAGAAAGGGAAAGCTGACGATGACGAGATTGCTGCACTGATGATTGGACCTACCGGCAATCTCAGAGCGCCGACGTTCCGAAAAGGCAAAACAATAGTTGTCGGTTTTAACGAAGAGACCTATATGGAGCTTCTTCTGAAGAAGTAGTTCTGAAACAAAAATTGGTCAGGGTCGGTGCTATGCGTCGACCCTATTTCTTATTATCTGAAGAAGAGCAAAAGCAGCTTGCATACTGCGACCAGCAAGACCGCGGCGAGCGCCCTCCTCAAGATGTTGTTTTGCAGTTTTTTAGAGCCGAGAAATGATCCTGCCACAGCCCCGATAAACGATGCCACCAAATATGGCATTATGGCGCCAAACTCTAATCTGTCCGTAGCCGCTCTTCCAATCAGCCCGGAGAGCGAATTGCAAATGATAAAGATTGCCGATGTTGCTGAAGTCTGTTTGACCGTTGTCCAGTTCAAAAACAAGAGAACAGGACTGAGAAAGACACCACCACCGATACCAGCCATACCTGAGAGAAATCCTAATCCTGCACCAATGCCGAGCGCTTGTGGATTGTTGATCGGTTTGGTCTCCTGCTCTTCCGCCGGTTTGTGAAAAGAGTCATAGAACATTTTTGCTGCTGTCATTAACAACACAATTGCCAGCAAGAGAAAGTAGCCTTTCTCAAGTGAAATCATCCCACCGGCAAACGCGGCAGGTATGGATGTTACCAGAAGTGGCGCACACACCTTCCATTTGAATTGTTTTGATTCAATGAAAAACAGCAGTGAAACAGTCGCTGTCAGCACGTTCAAAACCAGCGCGGTCGTGGCAATTTCATTCGCCGGCAATTTGGTCAGCGAAAGAATCGCAAGATAGCCGGTCGCACCACCATGACCCACGGAAGAATAAAGCAACGCGATAACGAAAAAACTGAGAATTTGAAGGACAAAATCAGCCAAAGGCAGCCTTAGCTTTTAAATTGACGCCTAGTAAGCGGCGCCGGGAGTGGATAGTGCAAATACAAAAATACCACCCAGATTGCTCTGCGGTGGTATTCATGCTACTACCTGACTGCCCTTTGCGGGGGCTCAGTATTTCACCACACTTCAGTCAGTCCTTCATGTGATGCGGGCTCCTTGCTACCGTTTCTGGTTAGCGCCAACCTGGCGTTTCCGCATGGCCCCTCGGCTCAAAGCAACCAACTCGTTTGAGTGATCGCTCACCGTTGATGCATTTAGTTTATCGCGTTGCGGTATAGGTACAACTACCCCAAAGGACATTTTATGATGTCTATCTTGGCAAAGCTAAGAACCGCATATGGTGACACACTAGACATATTAAATAGATTAACAAGCGCTCGATCAATTTGATGCGCTTGCTTTATCAGGATCGTGCCCATAAGAGCGATCCTGGTGGATGTGCGGTAGATATCGATCGCTTATCTTTTGTTGGCGAAAAGTGAGATCGCTGTGATTCCAGTTCGCGTCTCAGTGATCATTATTGTGGCATCAGAGCCGTTTTTCGAAGCTCGCAGCACCATGTAGCCGTGTTTTTTCGCGACTTTTCCAATGTCCCAGCCGCCTTCCTTTAAAGCTCCGGTATAGAACCGAAATACAGTCTCTGCAGGGTCCGGAGTTTTCAGTATGACTTGATGGACCGGCTGCTTGCTTAGCTTCAGCTGAGCCAATTCCACTTCCGAGCCAGGGTAATCAGGTAGAGGAAAGTCGGCAGGAAATTCCATCGAGCGCTTTTTGAAAGCATCTTCCGTCGCCTCTAAGGACGGTTGCGGTCTTTGTGGTCCGTCTTCGCCTTTGGGATCGTGCCTCTGCTCAATGCATCCCTGTAAGCAGAATGCCGTAAAGCCAGTAGCTGCGATCGCGACGAGCAAGTTTCTCACTGATTACCGCTTTCCAATCAGGCAAATCTAGGCATTACGAAGCCCGGTTTGGGTGTGTATTCTACTCGAAGCAGTCCAGATGGGCTTTGATAGAAATACTCATCAGGCTTGGCCGGCTGATCGAAAATCTTGATCAAAACCGAATCTGTTTCCATTGTGTGACCGGGCTCTACTTGGTTGCCGGATTCGATCATGTAGGACATCATATTGTCGAAAATCTGCAGAGTCATGGGCACGTATTCCTGCATTATTTCTGAAGGAATTATTGTGCCCAGGTCAGGAATGCCAAGCAAGTGATTGCCATAAGAGCGCATCCACAAATTGGTGTTGTTGTCGAATTCGTGCAATACAGGACCGCTGAATAAGAAAAGCGGCGGCATCTCCCGTATAGCGTCCGACCAGTCATTGTCCGCTAGCAGCTGAAGCATTCCAGGGGCGCTGAAGCTTGTGTATCCATGGATGTTTGTAATAGCCAAGCCTTCGCGCAAAGCGATCATGCAGGCAAGAAATGTGAGTTCTTGGTAGGCTTCAAGCGGCTTCTGCGGGGTTTGTTCGATTGACAGATCAATGTAAGCACTGTGTTTATCGATGGCAAGGACGGCATCCGGTACCAGCCGGATATGAGCGCGAATTTGCGCCAATTCACGTTCTTCCAGTTTCTTGTCGCAAAAGTTCAGTTTGATTTTGTGCGCATGGGTTGCGGCAACTCCCTCGCCCGGCGCCGATGTATCTTTAGGGAGCTGATAGCGAAAGTCCGGTGCGTTATGTGAAACGTTCTTGGCTGCTTCATTCAGCTCTCGCTCGCTGAAAGTCGGAAGCTTCTCGAAGAGTACTTGAAGACTGATTTTTTCGCTGGTCACTTTCGACTACTCGCTAATGGTGATACGCGAATTATAGCTGTTTGATATAAATGCGCTTCTGAATTTCGGCTCAGGGCTTCTTGCCTGTGCGTTCCATGAAATCTTTAGTTGCTTGCCAGCGTTCATCTTTCTTGAAGTAAGCAATTGCATCGGCAACTGCATCGGCCGGTGAGTCGAAAGTCTGCCTGAAATCGCAGGGGCTTTTTTCGTCAGGAGTAAAAATGGCTTCAACAACCCATTTATCTTTTGCACCGTAGAGATAGAGCTTGTAATCTCCGTCAACGGCAGTCACACGCGGACCCACACCGTCGACTTCTTTGCTTGGCGCTTCGCTGTATACACCCAGCCCGGCATTGCGCATTCTTTGCAAAAACTGCACAGGGAAAGCAGGCATATGAATGATTTCTCCTCGAGGAATGACAAAATTCTATGACGAAAGCGCCAAAACAAAAACACCATCCAGATTGCTCTGCGATGGTGTTCATGCTACTGCCTGACTGCCCCTTGCGTTGGGCTCAGTATTTCATCACACTTCAGTCAGTCCTTCATGTGATGCGGGTTCCTTGCTACCGTTTCTGGTTAGCGCCAACCTGGCGTTTCCGCAGGCCCCCTCGGCTCAAAGCAATCAACTCGTTCGAGTGATCGCTCACCGTTTATGTATCTAGTTTATCGCGCGTGCTGAAAATTGGAATATGCGCAGATGTACCCCAATAGTCATTTAAGGATGTATTTCTTGGCATTCGATCGGATTGCTTTTGGTGCCACTTTTGGTGGCGTCGATCGATTAACAAGAGCTGGATCAATAGGCTCCGCAAGGAAGAGCAAGCGCGAGGAGTGATTTATATGCGAAGTATATTTTGTAGATGTTTGGTTTTGCTTGTTTTGGATCGATTCGCATATTTCCAGGGGGATCCCTCTGGTTTTGTGAGAAACGGTTTATCTTTCGGGCTCTAACCTGAGATGGTAGTCATGGAACATGACTCGGTATCTTGTAAACTCGTCAAGTCTCGCCAGTTGGGGCATTCAACCCTTTCAAGGCCCCGGCGGGGCGAAATTTTTGGAGCTTGCTCGCTTTGCTATTCAACAGCTTCGAATACCTGGTCTTTCTTCCGGTGGTAGTCCTTGCCTACTGGCTCGTTCCCAGGCAGGTAAAGCCTGTATTTTTGATTGCCGCGAGCTACTTCTTCTATATGTATTCCTTCAAGGTTTATGGGCTTTTGCTCCTGGGCCTGACGGCAGCCAACTATGTTCTTGGATTGCTGGTCAGTCGCTTTGAAAGACTTGATGCGCGCCGATTGATACTGGTCGCCGGCATTGCGCTCAATCTTTCGACGTTGGCGCTCTTCAAGTACACCAATTTCATTCTTGATTCGATTAACACGTCCTGCGCCTGGCTGGGACGATTTATGGCATTTCCACTCGACAAAGGCGTTGGTATCTCAGACCTGCCGATCATCTTGCCTCTGGGCATCTCTTTCTTTGTTTTCGAGTTTATCCACTACCTTGTCGACATATATAAAGGAAGCAAGCCGGTAAAAAATCCTCTGCGTTTCGCTCTTTTCGCGTCCTTCTTTCCTTCTCAAATTGCCGGTCCGATTAAACGCTACCAAGATTTCGACAAGCAGCTCGATGAGAAGCCGCAAGTCACGTTTGACCAGTTCTCCTCCGGACTTTTTCTAATCTCCCAGGGATTGTTCAAGAAAACAGCACTGGGTGACAATCTCGCTCCTGTAGTCAAAGCCGGATTCGACAATCCCAATTTGATGGGCACATTCGAAGGATGGCTCTGCATCACTGCTTTCGCCTTTCAAATTTACTATGATTTTTCCGGTTATACCGATATCGGCAGGGGCTCGGCAAAGTTGCTCGGCTACTCGCTGCCGGAAAATTTCAATATGCCCTACATTGCCTCGAGTTTAAGAGAATTCTGGCATCGTTGGCACATGAGTCTCTCAACCTGGTTGCGCGATTATCTGTTTATTCCTCTGGGCGGATCTAGAGGCCGGGAAGCCCAGACATATGCCAATCTGATTACGACCATGCTTCTAGGCGGTCTCTGGCACGGAGCCTCCTGGACTTTTGTTTTGTGGGGCTTATTTCACGGTGTCGGTCTGGCAATCAATAGAGCCTGGGATAAAAAGTTGCAAAATGCACCAGCCTTGTCTCGGGCTGTCAATTCAGTTTTTGGTCTGACCCTTGCTCACGCAATTACGCTTGTCACTGTTCTGTGCGGCTGGGTTTTATTTCGTGCAAAAACAGTGCCTGAGGCAATCGGCGTTTTCAAGGCAATGTTCACTCCTTGTGCAGCACAAGTCGATTGCGAAGTTGCTAATGCGTTTTTCAATTCACCGGTGCCCGCTGCGATATGCGTTTATTTCTTCATTGTCGGGGGCGCCGCCGTGGTCAAACTGATGGAGCGGAATGCTGAAGATTCCTACGATTCGGCGCAAGATCTGCCCGGTCTGGATTTGAAATCATTTGCGAATACTCGCTGGCATTTTGCGATGATGCCACTGCCAGCGATGGCACACATAGGTTTTTCTTTCTTTATCGGACTGGTTCTTCTTGCCTTCTGCCGCGGCGAGTCCCAGCCTTTCATCTATTTCCAGTTCTAGTTGCAGCGGAAGTAAGCCATGTCGCCAACCACTATTTACGACCCAGAAGTAATTCACACAATCCCCTCGGAACAAAGAGCCTGCCGCCAGAGGGCGCAGCAACAAACTCGCCGCCAGCCTCTGCATGCTTCTCAAAAGATTATGGCTGGACTGCTGGTTGGCTCGTCTATTGTCTTGCTCTTCGGCGTAATGCTTGTTTTGTCAGAAATTGCCCTGGGTTTAATTGGGCTGGGTGACGACGAATATATAAAAGTCGATCCTATTCTCGGCATTAGTCACCTGGAAAACAAATGGGTGGACTTCCGTCACGAAGGTTTTTCGCACACGAAGATTTCCTCTCAGGGTCTGCGTGATGTCGAGCATCAGATTGCCAAGCCTGAAGGAGTCACGCGCATCGCATTCATAGGCGATTCGAAAACGCAAGCATTGCAGGTGAACATTGAAGATACGTTCGTGCGTCTGGTAGAAAAGGAACTCAATTCACAAGAGGCTTCTCAAAAGAAGAAATTTGAGACGATCAATTTCGGCATGTCCAGTTATGGACTGGTCCAATACTTTGTCAGCTTTCTGTCTCAGGTGCGCCAGTATTCGCCTGATGTGACAGTTGTTGTTTATCACATTTTCGATTCCACCGAAAACCTTCCCAAATTCGGAACAACCAGCTTGCCGGCGCCAACGCTTTCTTTGAACAATAAAGACGAG
>CAZBOX010000164.1:0-13021 GCA_964493595.1 uncultured Candidatus Obscuribacterales bacterium
ATTTTATTAATTTTTATTCGTCGTCGACTTCTTTTTCTTCCTTGTCGGTGACAAGCCCGAGCGGTTTATTGCTCATTACTGCTTTCAGGTAGTTGTGATAAGTGTAAGAGCCTTCGAAGAAGCCGCCCATCATCGGTCCGTGGAATGTGACAAGACCGGTCCTCTGGTGGATAGCCAACAGAAAAGAAGTTATGTCCGAGTACCCGACTATGATTTTCGGATTTTTAGCAATCAGATCGTAATCGATGCCGTTCAGCAGTCTTGCCGCACCGTTGCCGCCGCGCATGGGCATGACTGCCTTCACTTCCGGGTCCGCCCACATGGCGTTGAAGTCGGCGATGCGGTTTTCGTCATTTCCGGCAAAGTCGCTGTAGCTGTCGAATAAATGCTTGCCCAGTTTATATTTCAGACCGATTTTCTTCAGCCACTCGAATGTGTATTCGATCTCTGTCTCATTTTCGAGGCGGCTGGCAGGCGCGACAATGCCGACGGTGTCACCTTTGACGAGATGCCGAGCTTTGAGAAGCGGCTTTGAATGGGAAGAATCGGCTGGGTCCTGAGGATCGTTATTGCCGCTGCTAGCGGATTTTGTCCCTCGGGTTGTCTTATTTGTCGATTTTGCGTCCGCTGATTTACCTGTAATGCCTACCATGAGTGCAGTGGCAATCCCTGAGAGTACGTCGCGTCTGGGCAATCTCGTTTTGTTCTCCTGGACGGCCCAGCAAGAAGCAAAAGGCAAATTCTGGGACAGCTCCATGTCGACTCCCTTCATTAAACACCGGCATCACTGCGAGATTTTAGCATTGCCTAATTATCGCTTAGCGGGGCTAAAGCCTTGCCAGTATTGCGTCTCTGGCTGGTTCGCCGGGTTCGGGGGACCCTTGTCTGCGTGATAGCAGGGTGATATCATTTTGCTAGCGGTACGATATTAATCCGCAGCGAGGACCCCAAAAAATGACTCAAGAAAAACTCCACTGGCACCTTAGCGGTATGGCAGCCTGGCTGGGACTATTTATTTTGCTGGCGGTGATTGTTCTCAGCCTTGCCGGCATCGGTTCAGTTCTAAGTGCTTTGATAGCCGGAACATCTAAAGATCCCGGACAGCTTTACTTGCCGATTTGCACTTTGCTCGTATCTCTCTGGCTGCTGACGGGTTTTACAGTCATTCAGCCCAATGAGGCGCTGGTTCTGGTATTCGTTGGGAATTACAGCGGCACTGTGAAAAACAATGGTTTAGTTCTCGTCAATCCGTTCTGTTCGCGAAGGAAAATCAGCCTGCGATTACAGAATTTGCACAGCGACATACTCAAAGTCAATGATAAGCGCGGCAATCCTATCGAGATTGGAGCGGTAATCGTCTGGCAAGTTGCCGAGCCATCCAAGGCAATTTTCGATGTCGATAATTATCAGGTCTTCGTCAAAATCCAGAGCGAAGCCGCCGTTCGGCATTTAGCCAATATGTATGCTTATGACAGTGACGAAGATGAGCATACTTTGCGCAGCAGTATCGACGAAGTTTCGCATACTCTCAAACAGGAGCTCAACCAGCGTCTGGCAACAGCCGGTATATCGATAGAAGAGGCGCGCATCGCGCACCTTGCTTATGCTCCGGAAATAGCTGCAGCTATGTTGAAGCGACAACAAGCCGAAGCTGTGATCTCAGCAAGGCGTGCCATCGTCAATGGTGCGGTGAATATTGTTTCCGATGCGCTCAAAGAGTTGACTGAAGCTCAGGTTGTCCATCTCGATGACGAGCGCCGTGCGGCAATGGTCAGCAATCTTCTTGTCGTACTGTGCAGCGATACTCAGGCTCAGCCGATAGTAAACGCGGGCAGTCTCTATTAATCGAGCGAAGTTCTATCAATGGAGTGAAGGCTCTGTAAATCGAGTGATTTGAATGACGAAATTGCGGTCCAAAAGCTCAATCGAGAATCACAACCTAAACTGACAATCTAAGAATTCAGAGGTATCCCGTGGCCAGAAAGTCATTTCTCTTGCGAATAGAACAACAGCTCTACGACGAAATTGAGTCGTGGGCTCAGCAAGAGATGCGCAGCGTAAACGGGCAGATCGAATACATTCTTCGGCAAGCCACCCTTAAATACAAGGGAAAGGGTGGGATTCTCGATTTGAGAACTGGTCAGAAGGAGCTTAACGATACTCTCGATTAGAGTATTGGCGCCGTGCTTTCAATCGCTTTATTGTCAAGAGTGGCTTCGATTGCGGTTATAGCAGCGCGAATGCTTGTCAGCTGTATATCTTGCTCGTTTTTAGGCAGACGGATTGTCCTATGTAAGTTATAGTTATGGGCTCTAACTCTAAATCTAGAGTCGAGTGCGTCACAAAACTCCTGCTTTCAGCCAATTTCGTCATGACTTCAACAATGCTCAAAACAGACGGTCTTCCAGCACACCTTGCAAAGCATCTGCCATTGTTTTCAAACGATCAAAAGAAGTGGCTTGCCAAGGCTGTCGCCTTTGCTGATTCGATTTCATTGGAGGACACCAAGCGTTCAGACAGCGAGAACACTTTTCGCCGTGATCTGTTTGAAGCTGCGTGCAAAGAAGGTTTAGGCGCTCTGCCCTTCCCGACCACTTACGGTGGTTCTGGTGGTGATTATCTGAGTTTTGTCCTCGTCAATGAGGAATTCGCGCGCCGCTGTGTTCCGGTTATGAGTTCTCTGGGCGTTCATGTTCTCTGCCAGGAGCCTGTATACAAGCATGGTTCAGAAGAACAGAAACAGAGATATTTACCCAATTCTTCTACCGGCAAATATCTGGCTGCTTTTGGATTGACTGAGCCGAATGCAGGGTCGGACACTGCTGCAATTGCTACGACAGCGCGCCTGTCTGGTGAAGAATACATACTCAATGGTACTAAGACGTTCATTACAAGCGGCGCCTCGGCTGACTACTTTATCGTCATGGCTCGTCTTCTCAATGACGATGGCAGCAAGGAAGGCTCTGCCGGTATCACAGCCTTTATAGTCGACAAAGATTTCCCTGGATTTCAGATCGGACAGAAATTCGACATGCTTGGCATGCGCGGGTATTCGACTTGCGAACTGGTATTCAGCGACTGCCGAGTGCCTAAAAAGAATATTCTCGGTGCTCCAGGAGATGGACGGAAAGTGGCGCTCGGCAGCTTAGCTAAAGGGCGTGTAACAATCGCCGCCCAAGCGACCGGGTGGGCGCAGGGAGCACTTGATGCGGCATTGAAAGTAGTATCTGAAAGCAAAGACGCTAAAGACAGCGGGCAGCTGGATTATCTGATCGGGAGTCTGGTCCTGATGGTCGAGTCGGCACGAGCGCTCACGTATCAAGCGGCGCGCAGTATCGATAGTGGTGAATCGGACGTAACCCTGGCAGCGATGGCCAAAATTCAAGCTACGGACGCGGCCATGAAAGTTTCAACCGAGGCTATTTCTCTTGCTGAGCAGAGGGGACTCGAGCCTGACCTTCTCATAGAACGGATTTTTCGCGATGCAAAAGCGGGTCAAATATATGAGGGAACTAATCAAATTCAGCGCATGCTGATTGCCAGAAGTCTTCTTAAATAGAGCCGAAACAAGCGGTCAGTTCTCTGAAAACGTAAAGTACGATGGAAAAAATCCCTGAAACACAACCTGCGGAGCTACAGCGAAATGAAGCTGCTGCTGCATATACCGCGGCTTACAGCGGTAGCGGTCCGATTTCAGGCGAGCTGATCCCTGCTCATTTTAAGCTTGGTGCGGTTCTCGTAATCATCGCTCTGGCCGTGCCTGTATTCTTGCAACCGAATTTGGTGTCAGTTGCCAAAGTGTTGATGTTTTATTTCATGCTCTCTGTCGGTTCAATCTGTCTTGCCATCTTCTTTTTTCAGGGATGGATTCTGGACAAATTGAGATTGGCCGAAGATATCGCCGATATGGTTCAGGATGAGGCTACCGTTCAATTAACGATGGTGAATCATAAGTTGGCTGATTTGAATTATCGCTTTGTCGAGAAACATGATGTATCGACAACTGAGGTATTGCCGGATTTTCTGAAGAATCTCACACCTTTCGCCATGCTTTTCCTGAATAAGGAAAAGAGCATGATGCGTTGGGCTATGTTGGGAATGAAATTTGCCAAAAGCGCTATGGATCTATATAAAGCTCGTGAAAATGACTCCGGTAAACACGGGCGCGAACATAGAACGCGTGAGCATACATGACCTCTCAAACCGCGGGTTACGCAAATATGTCACAGGGCGTTCAGTCCGAACCAGCTTTTGATTTTGATGCGTACGTAAGTGCGCGTCGTGCTCTCATCGAGGAAGGTCTGGATCGATATCTCACCTCGGATAAGGGCGGGCTGCTTTTCGAATCGATGCGCTACTCGGTGCTGTCGGGCGGCAAGCGGTTGAGAGCCATTCTCTGCTTGGCTGTAGCAGAAGCAATGGCTTCCAGTCATGCAGGCGATCAATTAGGACCTCAAGGTAGTTTAGCTGCCAGTCACGAGATTCAGAAACTTGATATAGCCGACATCATCGAGATGGTTCTGCCCTGCGCATGCGCTATCGAGATGGTGCACGCCATGAGTTTGATACATGATGATCTGCCGGCGCTTGACAATGATGATCTCAGAAGAGGAAAGCCGACCAATCACAAGGTCTATGGAGAAGCTGTCGCCTTGCTTGCAGGTGATGCGCTGTTAATGTTGGCAAATCAAATCCTTATAGAAGAAACTCCTCGCAGTGTCGATTCCGATACTTTGCTTTCTGTCGTATCTGAATTGGCTCGAGCTACCGGTCCTGAGGGTATGGTCGGCGGTCAGGTTGCCGACATGATTTACACGGGTGTGCCCGGAAGAGACGGTACTGGTGGCAGTAAAGATATGTTGCAAAGAGGGGTGATTGCAACAGAATTTCAAGAGAGCCTCGATGGACAGCCGGTTCTCACCGCCAATGTTATGGAAGAGATACATAGAGCCAAAACCGGTGCTCTTATTCGGTTTTCAGTCTGGTCCGGGGCCCGTCTTGTGGGTGCTCCGCTTGACAGGCTCGATAATTTGGCTTTGTACGGCGAGGTGCTGGGTCTGGCTTTTCAAATTGCCGACGACCTGCTGGACGTTACCGGTGACGCCGCCACGCTTGGAAAAACTCCGGGCAAGGATGAGGCTGCCGACAAGGCGACATTCGTCCGTCTTTTCGGAATTGACGGCGCTCGTGAGCGCTTGAAAGGTTTGGAAGAAACAGGATTGCGCCTGGTTGAGGAATGCTGTACCGACAATAGCGGCGCTGCGGCTCTAAAAGCGCTTCTCCAGTATGCTATTCACAGGTCGAATTAACGGAGTCTTTGACAATCTATGGATTTTTTGTCGGTACCGCTCTCTTGGCTTGCAGCACTTTATGCGCAGGCTTCTCCCGGTACTCAAGCTGCCTTGCAGAGCGCCATGCAAGGTTCTGCACCCCATGACCAACGCGGCTGGCAAGTAATCGCTGTCACCGTTCTGTGCAGTTGTATTGCTCAACTGGCCAAGATTGCCACCAAGCTTCTACGTACGGGTCATCTTGATTTCCGGATGATTGCAAAAACGGGCGGTATGCCCTCCAGCCACAGTTGCTGCACCGTTGGAATGGCTGTTTCCGTCGGGCTCATTGAAGGCTTCAATTCAGTTTCGTTCGCGATTGCATTAGGTCTGGCGATGATTGTCATGTACGACGCAGCCGGCGTCAGACGTACTGTTGGACTGCAAGCCAAGGTCCTCAATCAGATCATGACAGAGCTGTTTTCAGAGCATCCGAAGCTCTCTTCCGAGCGCATTAAGGAATTTCTAGGACACACGCCAGTCGAGGTATTGGTTGGTGCAGCCCTCGGCGCGGTCATTGCAGTAGTATTCAATAGCTGGGCCCTGAGCGCGTTTCCACGTGTTTGACCGGATTGCGTTTGTGTCTAAAACGCTGCGCTTTATTAAAAACATGTGATACATGACTACTGCTCTATTCCGGTAAAGTTGCTCTATAATCAAGGTCTTGGAAAGGGTTGCCAGGAAAACTCTTAGAAAACCTCAAACGAGGAAAACGCTAAGAGGAGGGAGCTGGAGGTTATTTCCTCTAGTTTGTCATGCGCTCTTTTGAGTGATGGTCCTGGAAGAGATTTCAAGAAGTCCGTTGAACGCGTTTCCTAATATGCGCGGTAATCGACGGAGTGCGTTGGGAGGTAGCAAAAGCTACGGGTTACAGGCAGCGAAGCTGTCGTAAAACAAAAAGCGAAGCTGCCGTTTAAAAGTAAAAGCAAGCTAGAACTTGCGATACCAGTCGGGTTCCGATTTTCTCAGAAAAGGAGGAAAGGCAGAACAATCAGTCGAAGCATAGTGCTCTCGTTATTGCTGCTGCCGAAAAGTCAATGAACACAACGGTGCAAACAAACACTTCTGTGAAGACAACGTCCCCTCGCCGTTCCCGTTTCCCCGGCAAGGAATCAGGGTCGGTTTCATTCAACTTGACCGCTCTTGGCCGTCAACTGTTGAAGGAACAAGCGGCGTCTGCAGGCGTGTCAAACGGCGATTACGTCGAAATGCTCATTCGTGAGCGCGCTGGCATGAACCCTCTTAGACTGCCTGCTTCCGCTAAGCAGACTGGTCCTAAGGGCGGCGCCAAATCATTCTTCTTCGGAAAGAATAGAGGTACAACAACCGCAGTATGTGTCACACCTATGGCACACAGACTGCTCGACGAACAAGTAGCTGCTTCTCGCATGAGCCGCGGCGACTATATCGAGTATCTGCTGCGCGAAAAAGCAGGCTTGCTCGATGAAAGCATCAAGGCCGCTGTAGCCGCTGCACAAGCACAAGCAGCTCAAGCTCCGGTAGCTCCCCAAGCTCAACCGCAAACCTCCTTTGCCCCCCCGGTACAAGAGCCGGTAGCTGTAGAACCAACTCCATACGTTCAACCGTTCCAAACACCGGTTACGAACGACTGGGGATTCAACAGCTAATCTTGTAAATCCAACAGTACGTTCCTCCTTTCGTTTCTTGGAAGGTCCTTGCATTGACGCAGGGACCTTTCCTTTTTGTTTTTTCGAAAGAGTATATTTGCGCCAGGCGCGGCTTCAGATCTGAGCCGGCGGCTAGGGTCAGTTTGACCCTTTGATTGCACCACCTGCGGTTGCGCGTCAGCATCGCCCGTCTTTGATGTGTAGATGCTCATATTCTGCGGTTTGGCAACACTCCCACCGGCTGCTATTTTGGTTTCCTCTGACCATTTGAATTCGTTTAGTTTAGAGAGATCCAAACATTGATTGTGCAGACCGACGAAGTCTTTCATCATGGAAAAGCGCTCGGCGGCGCGGATTTCGAGTGGCGATATTCTCTGACTGACTGCGTCGTGGGCGATAGTTTCTGCCTGTGCCACCATATTCAGTGAAGCAATTAATGATGCAGCCATTAAGACTATGCGGGAAGCTGATCGCCATTCTTTGTGCAGAGCCAGGAAAGGCTGTATGGGCGAAACTTTCTTTTCGGGAGCTCGTCCCCACCTCGAGCGGCGGTAGCTGATATTTATTGTTCCGTCAGCCGAATACTCCGGTTTGAGCTTTCTTACCCACCAAAGAACGAGCGGATCTGTTTGTCTTTGATCCATTTGTCTTTTGTCGATTAGCCTTTTGTCCATTAGACATTTGTCCATAAGGCAGTTGTCTATCTGATCAGGGTTATTCTGCTCTTTTCCGAGGCCGCGTCTTGACCCATGAATGTCAAACGACTGAACGGTGCTACCGCCGCTTTTGCCGAACTCTAAGTTGATTTGCTTCTGGTGATGGTTGGGCAATAAATTCATGTGCAACTCCTCTAACCAGTGCGTGTCGAGCTCTCTGGCGATAGAAACAGCCTATCGGAAATAAGCGCGCGCTTATATGGGCCCAGACCTGAGACCAAGTCACGCTCGTCCCTGAGGTGATACCAGGGTATTTACTGGGGTTTTTCTTTTAAGGCTTATCCGCCGATTACTGAGTTTTAGTAGGAGATGGAGCTGCTCCGGCTATTGGTGCAGGCATTTGAGACTTCACTTTATGCGATGCATAAGAGAGAATCGCTTCCACCTGACTTAAATAGCTGGCGATGTATTGAGCACGGAAACCTCGCTGAATAAATGCTTCTAACCTCAGCCAGTTCTTAATCGTCGAATGAAGGCTGGTGACGTCCTTGAGCACCGATTCAATCTCGTCGGACGAGGCACTTGAGCTTAGCTGGTGCAATGAACGCTGTATTCCGTCGATCTGGGTGAGCACATCGTTGGTGCTGGCCTGGTCGGAAAGAATATGAGTGCGCGGGTCCTGCAAATAGCGATTGACCATGGCCGCAAAATCATCGACCAGGAGGCGACCGGCCTTTAACGGTTCGGCTTGTGGGGTCAGCAGTGGCTGTTTTCTATACGGTCCAACTTTGAGCACGTTCTGCTTCTTATCGTCGAGATGCGCAACGGCAAACATGGTGGTGCCGAGCGTACCTGTTTCTCTAGCCGAATCCATTTGTTCGATAAGTCCGGCTGTGTCGAGTTGGCGGATAGACAGACCCGGATAAACGAGAGCTTTGTCGGCAGTCGACTCGCGAACATATGAGGAGGCGATGGAAAGCTCTTTTGGATCCTTGACGTAGGTCATCGGATTCAGGGTGTCTACCCAGCCGTTAGCTACCCATGTTTCCCACTCTTGTTGAATGGCTGCCAGTCGCAGGCGTTTGGGCATGCCGTAGACGGCTGCTGAAATTCTTATGTCGGGTTTGAACTTTCTGAGTGTGCTGGAGATGTCCTTGACGAAATTGTTGATTATCTGGACCTTCCAGGCGATCCATATCTGCCTTGTGTTATCGTCCAGGCGATCAAGTGATAAACCAGTCTCTTGCTCGAAGCGCTGGCGCCCTTGCCAGTCGAATCCCATTTCATTTGGTTTGTTATTGAATGGATAGCGGATGTAGTCGAGCTGGATGCCGTCAACCTTGTAATTGGTGACTATCTCCATGATCAAATCTTTCGCGTATTGGCGAGATTCAGGAAGGGCAGGATCCAGCCAGAATTCGGTTTGTCTCGGTGGAACGAGCTGACCGTCTTTGTAAGCCAGGGCCCAGCTGAAGTCACGGCTGGAAAGGACCGGTCCCGGATAGTCGGCATCTTTGCCTACAATAGGATTGTGTCTGGTGTTGCCGACATTGAAGATCCAGCACCAGGCATGTAATTCCATGCCGCGCTTGTGGGCCTCTCTTACAGCAATACCAAGCGGATCCCAGCCGACCATGGCCGGATTCTGTTGAACGAGTTTGCTAGGGTAGATAGGGAAGCCGGCGTTATTAGTCTCGAAATAGACGACGTTAATTCCAGACGCTTTGAGTTTGTCGAAGAGTGCCGAGAGCTGTTGCGGATTTCGCATGGAAACGATCGTGCCTCTGTCTAACCAGATGCAACGCGCTTCCACGGGACGGACGGGCATGGCTTGAGCGAATGCCATCGAGAAATCCTGGCGAGCCTGTGAGATATGGTTGTCTGCCTCGAAGAATTTGCGGGCTTGGTAGGCATCTTTGAAGGCATTGACGTGACCGACCGCAGAATCGTAAAACTGCTGAATCAGTTTAAATGGCACAGCAAGCTCTGCTTGTTTTGCCGTTTTGATCGTTTCTTCCGTCCGCTTGGTCAGATATTCCAATTCCTGGCTGATGCTTTGATAATCAGCGAAACTAATTTGTACTGCTGCAGTTTGAGTAATCCCAGGAACGAGTTCTTCCAGAGCCAGAGAGATTAGATTTGAGTTGGCTGTGATTTCGCCTTGCAATCCAGGAGCCCAAGTCAAAAAGACGCAGCCGCCCTTGCGAACTACAGCTGGAGCTACTTCACGCCCAGTGCTGTCCAGCCATTTTGCAATCTGCTGAGCGCCCTCGGTGACTGAGACGTCCGATCTGACTGTGCCGATTGCAAATTCTTCTGATACCGCAAATGGTGTGCGAGGCCATTCGACTTTTTGTTTGTCGCTTAAATTGCTCTGCTTGCTGACAGTAACTCCAGCCAGTCCATCAATGGCAATGCCGTTAGGTTGTGGCATTCCATTTGCATCGGTGACTACGAGTTTGCCGCCGCCCCGAACGAATTCGGTTATGGCGCCCAAGCCTTCAGGAGTCAAATCGACGGAAAGAGGCAATACGATCAGTTTGTATGCACTCAATTTTCCGCTACCTGCCGCTAAGTCGGCATCACTCAACTCGTCGTAGCGGACGTTGGCATTCTCCAGTGCATGCCTGAACAGCAGATAGTCATCGTCGAATGTGCCGAGGTGCAGGTCCTGATAGCTCTGCGCGTTGCGCGCACTTTTCACAACCCCAATTGGCGAGGCTGCCAGAGCCGGACTCTGCATCAGCAGAAACACGCCCATGATGAGCAGGCATCTTATGAACGGATGCATCATCTTCTTGAGAGCATGTTTTGCCACTTCTCTTGCTGTCACTCCAAAAACCCCCTTCAGCTGCGATTCTCTTCTTATAACTCTTTTGAACTTGCCGGATCCTGTTAAAGAGAAGGTTTCAATTACTTGTTGCGCATTTCTTTCATCACCCTGTCGATCTGTCGTTTGGTATCACGCTTGGTGATTGCTTCGCGTTTGTCGTAAAGCTGTTTTCCTCGGACAACGGCAAGGTCAACCTTTGCCCAATTGCCTTTGAAAAACAGTTTTAGCGGAATGAGGGTCAATCCCTTCTCCTGAGTTTTTTGTTTCAGTTTCAAAATCTGCATACGGTGCAAAAGCAGTCGCCTCTTGCGCAATGGTTCGTGATTGAACCGATTACCGTGATCGTAGGGGGCAATATGGCAGTGGTGAAGCCAAACCTCACCGTCTTCAATGCGGGCAAAAGCATCGGTCAGGTTGGCCTTGCCGTTGCGCATCGATTTGACTTCCGTGCCGTGCAACTCTAAGCCCGCCTCAAAAACTTCGATGATTTCGTACTCGTGACGCGCACGACGATTGTCGGCGATTATTTTCACCGACTTTCCTTCTCGTTCTGCTTGTGCGCCGGTACTTTTTTTCATCGGTATCGAAGAGATATACGCGTAAGGCCTCTATTTATCGAGTCAAACATTCAGTATAAAACTTTGATGCGGTGCCGATCCGCTCATTTTCAAAAGCTATGCATTAAACGTGACATTGACTGAGCGCAGAAGGAAGCGCCCAGCTTTTTGGTTGATATCGCGAGCGACCCCTTTTCAACCGGCTCTGGGAGGTTTACTCCCGCCACTCCCTTTCTAGAAGTTAGACCGTTATCGGTCTAACTTCTAAGTCGGATGTGTTTGGGCGGCGAGATTGGTGGTTCTTGGGAACCGGATGTTATGATTTTAAGGATGATGCAGATACTTACTGAATATCGATTGTTTGCATTTGCAGGCTTACTGAATGATCAAGATCGGTCCACTTTTTGCCACTGATACGGCGCAGACGCGCGCTCTTTTGCGTCATCAGAACGAACCCATGCCGTTCGAAAGTTTTTGCGCTGAAGATGCACTGGCTCTAAGAGGATTCACCTTTTTCCAGCATTGGATGCCCTGCAATTTGCACTTTGCGCCGATGGCTTACATCGCCAAGGAAGACGGCATAGTCCTGGCTCTCATATCCATCAGTTCTGTCGGCAAATCAAGAGCTTGTTGGCGTATTGAGCATCTGGTCGTGCATCCCAATCATCGAGGGCGTGGCATAGCTCAAGAGCTTTTGAGATATGCATTTGCGACATTTGCCAGCCAGGGTGCGGCTCACTTTGTAGCTGAGGTTTCGGACCAGAATTCGGCGGCGCTCTCTCTGCTTGGCAATACGGGCTTCCGAAGGTGCTATCGCGTCACCCACTATCAGGTTCCCGTGGATTTCGAGGTTCCTGGAAATTCCGAAGGGGGTAAGGACGATGAAGGCTCCGCTTTTCGTCTTGCTATTCCGCAAGACCGCCAGGGTCTCTATCAATTATTTCAAGAGTGCCTGCCGCCTGATCTGAGGCTGACCTATGAGTATGTTCCGGATGACTTTCTGGTCAGTGAGGTGCCGACCGAGAGTTTCGAGAAGCTGACGCGTAAGCTGATCAATCGTAAGATTTGGTACTGGGTTTCTCAAGACCCGGACCGTAAGAGCCTGACAGCAGCAGTGCGTGTACTTGCTCACCGAGAAGGGGATTTCCATCTCGAGTTTGCCGTCCACCCAGGCTGGGCTCACACGACTGATGACACGATCAATTTCACGCTCGGCATCATGCGCCGGTTGAATATGCGCGGAGTCATATCAATCAAGGGCTTCGACTATCAGCCGCATGTGGTCAAAGCCATCGAAAAGCTAGGATTGGAGCGCACAGGAACGTTCTCGCTTCTTGCACGTGACCATTGGGTGCGCGCTAAGCAGAAGCGTGTGGGTCGCAAGGAGGCACCGATTACCCTGCCCAGCCCCGGCATTAATTTGCCGTTGCCGGCGGAAAGGCGCTTCTTGCCTGCTGAACTGCGGGTATTTTCCAGCGACCCGCGTTTTTTCAAAGAGAAGGACGATAGCTTATAATCCGCTCATCAAGCAGCTTTCAAAGGGCAAGGTTTGAAGACTTTTGCAAAGAATTCGCCCCAGGCTCTTAAACTAAAGTAAAGGCCGAGGGCGAAGCAGTACCAGATCTGATACTCTGGCTGAATCGCTGTCTGTCTCGGCAGTTCGAACTCTTGTGCGCTGCATTTCGTGGTCGCTGAGAGCCCGAAGCCAACAGGCTCGCGTTGACATCGCACGGGCGTTGCATTTATTATTGCCAACCGCTTACGCGACCTGCCTTAGCATTATTGCGGGCAGACACTGTAATCACGTTCTATTTCAGGAGATTTGTGGTGCCTACCATCAATCAGCTCATACGGAGAGAGCGGAAGAAAGTCACTTATAAGACGAAATCACCCGCGTTGAAATCATGCCCGCAACGTCGCGGCGTCTGCACGCAGGTGAAGACGACTACTCCCAAGAAGCCGAATTCGGCTCTGCGGAAGATCGCTCGTGTCCGCCTGACCAACAGTATGGAAATCA
>CAZBOX010000165.1:0-12911 GCA_964493595.1 uncultured Candidatus Obscuribacterales bacterium
CTATCGTTTACGAGGCAGACGGCACCTTCGCCATCAAGGATGGAGAGGGCAACGGAAGAAAAGTCGACGGGTTCGTAACGAAGACTCCGACAGATGGGAAGACTTATCTAGAGAAGAAGAACGCCGACGGCTCGACTCTCATTTGCAATAAGGACAAAGAACTGCTCGGGGTTTTGCGTCCCGACAATTCGAAGTTGGAAATTGCAAGAGACGGTGCTCAGATTAAGAACGTCACTGAAACAAGAGCGGACGGAAGTAAAATCAGTTTTGCTTTTGATGCCGGCGATAAATCTTGGTCGTGCGATAGTCCTCGAGTTGCGAAGTCCAAAACTGAGCCTGTAGATGCCGGCGGTAACCTGAAATTCAAGACCGACGACGGCTCAACTCATTTTGTTTCTACCAACGGCAGGGAGCGCATTGTCACCAGGGACGGTGCCACTCTGGAGAGCGACTCTCGAGGGCAGCTGGAAAGAATAATTCAATCGAACGGCGATTACAGGGTGATCGCACGCGATGGCGGCAGCATTGTCGGCTTTACCGACTATGACAAGGCTGGTGCTGTGAAACGCGAGTTGAGGGGAGTTGCTGCGACGCTTGACGCTAACGGCGATTTCAAGCATGTGGATGGCAACGGTGCCACCATTATAGAAAAGTCGAATTTTTCGCGAGTGGAACACGATATTAGTGGGCGCATTTCCAGGGTGACACGTCCTGACGGCTCACATCGCGATTTTTCTTACGACTCGAACACAGGACAGGTCGTCAAAATTTCCGATGTGACAAAGACGGAAAAAGGAGAGCGCACTGACGACTGGACAAGGAGGAAAAATCCCGAGCCACCCCAAGCCGACGGCAAGTTTACCGATACATTTGAACGTTTGCGCCCGCAGGATGGACGCTCTGTAGAGTCTCGCGCTGATGTCAGGTTCGATTCGTCCGGCGATTATACATTCAAAGACGAGAAAGGACGCCAGCGCGAATCAAGAGTCTCGGAACGTTTTCGCCGCAGCGGTGACGGCTTTGCGTCTGCCACTATCGAGGAGGCGCACTATAACTTTCTGGATGAAATGCGCATGAATGTCAAAGACGAGTCCAAGCTTGAGAGACTCGAATTGATGATGAACGGATTTGAAAAACGTTTCAATGACGCTGTCGAATTGCGCGTGGCCGCTGGTCAGGATGAAGCAGGCGCACGTGAAAAAATGGAGCAGAAGGTGGCGGCGACATACGACCATCTGACCAGAATGGTTCAAGCGGACGACGCGAGCATCGATAGCAAAGAAACGCGCGTCATGCTTGCCGAAACATTCATGTATCACGCCTGGGAGCCGGAGACCGTCAATCAGCAAGGCTGGGGCTCGTGCTGGCTGCAATCCGGCTACATTCCCTGCGGGCTTGGTAAGCACGCGGACGATATGGCTAAAGTGCTGGCCGATGTGAGTTTGACCGGACGATATACGGATAAGAAGGGCAATACTTACGAATTCCGCCGCGACCAACTGGGCATACATTCTCGTGCCGATGGCGCCGGATGGAGCATTCAAAATGCCACACAAGATAACTCGCAACCGAGTCCTGTTGCCCATCGCCTTGACAGGACGTTGTCGGTCATGGATCGAGGTGCCGGATACGGCGGTGCCGGCAATTCGCAGCGCATACGCACTGGCGGTGGCGGACAGCGCGAAATAATGCGCCGCGTGACTGGCGACGAGCTTCTCTATACGAATTATCCGAATAGCCGAAAAGAGAGGTTGGCTATGCTCGAGGCAGGCGGTGCCCAGCGCAGCGGAGGGCCCGGGCACGTTGCTACTCTGGCTATGCGCAAAATCGGGGATACCTGGGCGATTGTCCGAGGCGACCAATATGACGGGCGTGACCGTGTCATTACAGTGATCCGCGACCTCAAGCAATGGTTGAATACCGGAGAGCACGCGCGTATCGAGCGCTCCTTCGCTCCTGCCTGGAATAAGGAATTCAAAATTGCCGACAACGTGAAGCCCAGCGACTTTAGACCCGGTCCCGATCGATTCAATAACCCTGACGATAGGCCGGTCCGCCCGTTCCGTCGATTCTTCCGGCGTCGCGGCTAGTTACAGGCAAAGACGCGGCAAGGCGGCACAGTGCCACGACCTTGCCGCCCGTCTTTCCCCTCGCTCGAAAGTCAAGCAGGCGCCTGACGGCTGGCGTTCACGTCAAATTCATGTTGTCAGTATTAATGTTCTAGTGCATCCCTTGCAACAAATCTGAAACTCTCGTTGATTACTTTGGAATCAACCCCTCCTGCACTCGTTTCTAACTGCTATGCAATTACTAAATTCCTCAGCTGCTTTTTCTGCCGTCAGTTCTGGTCCGAGCGTCTCTCAGACCTGGCTGGATGAAGTTTGTCTGCCGGCTCCAGAGACTCAAACCCAAGAGATTCTCAGCCACGCACTGGCATCCAGGCTTCAGCATGTACTTGATCTATACGACGATTTCATTGTTGCTTATGACCGTTATCGCTCCAACAGGGGACCTCGTCCTGAAGCCGGTTTGCTGGCTGTATTGCGTTTTCTGGACGAGTTGCGCCCTGCCGACATTGATGTGCTGATACAAGCGCTTCGCCGTCTGGAAGCCTCTAACCCCTCGCCCGATGCCACCAAGTCTGTGGAGCGTCTTACTGCTCTCCTCAAGCGTCTGGAGGCAGACAGACGGCTGAAAGTAATTGCTCTTTTGGGTGAAATCAAACGTCTCGAATCTCACGAAAGAAGCGAATACAAAGAGTGCTTTCTGCGGATCAGAAAAGATGAAATAGCGCGTCTGTCACTGATAGTGGGAGGCGAATTGCAAATTTTGGAGAATTCGCTGGCGGGTGGGCGAATCGGCAAGCTCCAGGTTGTTAAGCTTTTGCCGCTCTTCATTCGTTTTCGTCTGGCAATGGATACAGATGATCTCGACCAGGCGACCAAGCTGATTTCTGAAATGAGTCAGTTCAGCCAGATGCACCTTACTCTTTTCGGATTGCATCTTACAGCTCAGGAAATGGAGTCTTTTGGAAAACGTATAACCCAACTGCGTAAGCGCAATTTGCAAATGGCCCAGATGAAAGCCTGGACCGAGGCAGCTCGCCAGGCTGCCCGCCTAGAGCAAGAAATCGCGGCGTGCTTTTTGACTTTGTCGGGTGAAAGCCGTCTGGAAGCTCAAAAGGCTCTTTGCAGATTCGAGAACGCCGAATCGACTGTCGATGAAATGGTGGCACTTTCCGATCTGCACAAATACTCCGCCGACATTGCCAGCAAGGCGAAAGAGTGGCGAGCCCTGACAAGCGACATGTGCAACTGCAGAAAAATCGGTCAGCAGCTTGAAAGAGTGCAGAACAGTGTCTCTATATTCGGACCCGGCTTTTCTCCGCCGCCGTTGGCAGTCTTCGATGAAGAGTTTATCCAGAGCAAAGAGAGCCAGGAAATAACCAGCGAAATGCAAGCATTCATGAAGTTCGAGTCCCTCTTCAACTGCATGAACGCGGTCATGAAATTCTAGTTGCCCACGACAATTCGAAATCTAGTGAATGGTTATTTCTGCCGTCACACGGCTGCTGGCCGGTACGGTACGGGCTTCGTCCAGATGAGTCATTGAGCCAGCCACGATTTTCCAGCCGTCCTCTTTCTTGACCCAGATGCGCATGAAATTCATGGAGAATCTGCCGTCCGGACCTTCATAGTTGGCAAATCCGGTGACGACGGCTGTATCGCCCTGTTCGAGTATCTTCATTTCGGTAATTTCGACACGGTCGAATCGCTGTGCTTTTGCCGGATGATGCTTGTCGACTATATAGGCCTTTGGGGAGTGCGAGCAAATGTCGCCGTCAACCATAAGTACCATTTGGTCGTCCAGGTGATTTTGAAAGAAATTTTGATTCGGCTTTAAGTCTGCCTGTCGCAGCTGCTCCTCAAGCTCCGCGATCTCATATTCGACATTAGACATAACGTCAATTCACCACAGCAACGTCATAATTAAATTGGCCGCAAAGTAGGCGTCTAACTGGCGCCTCTAGTTCTATTTTTGGCCGAATCGCTAATGCTGCACATCCCCCCAAATCGGTATAATAAGCCCTCGTTTTGGGCGTTCCAGGCAGGTTGTATATATGAAAGATGGCTCCGGTGACAGAACAAGAGTAGTTCTTCTAGCGGCTGGACAGGGCAAGCGAATGAAATCGGACTTGCCAAAGGTTCTGCACGAGGTGCTTGGTAAAACTATTTTGGGGCGCCTGATGGCCGCCGCCGACGAGCTGAAGCCTGAGCATATACACATCGTCATCGGGCACGAATCCGAGCAGGTTGAAAAATTTATTCAGGATAATCCTTCTGCAACGCCTGTCTCGACTCATTTACAGAAGCCACAGCTGGGTACAGGGCACGCCCTCATGCAGGTGGCTCCCAGCTTGAAGGACTTCAAGGGAACTCTCGTTGTTTCTGTCGCTGATACGCCTTTGCTTAGCGGTGCTACATTCAAATCTCTTGTTGATGCGCACAAGAAAAGTAATGCTGTCGTGTCGCTTCTGACGACGGATGTCGAGGATGCAAAAAACTATGGACGCATTACGCGTAACGAGAAGGGTGAAGTTACCGGCATCGTAGAGCACAAAGACGCGACAGAGGCCCAGCGTGCCATCAAAGAGATAAATCCGGCCATATATTGCTTTGCCTGGCCGGAAGTGGAAGCGGCGCTTTCAACATTGAAGAACGACAATCAGCAAAAAGAGTACTACCTTACTGATGTAATCGGCTGGGCGCACAATAACTCTCACAAAATCGCCTCTGCCAAAGTTGCTGATTGGCGCGAGGTAGCCGGCATTAATTCGAGGCTGGAACTTGCCGAAGCGATTCGTTTGATGAGAGACATTGCAGTCAATAATCTCTCGCTGGAATCGGGTGTCACAATCGTTGATACGCAAGGTACCTGGATCGCACCCGAAGTGAAAATCGGCAAAGATACAGTTGTTCTGCCCGGTTGCTACTTGACCGGTGAAATCGAAATCGGCCAGAAATGTGTCATCGGTCCCAACACCGTCATGAAAGGAGTGGTGCATGTCGGCGATAACACGACTGTAGCCCAATCACTAGTCCATAATTCCGATATCGGCTCCAATTGCAAGGTCGGACCTTTTTCTCACCTTAGAGAACACACTGTCCTGCATGATCAAGTCAAAGTCGGCAACTTTGTCGAGGTCAAAAAGAGCATCATCAACAATAAGACGAATGCCTCGCATTTGAGCTACATAGGCGATTCTACCCTTGGCTCCGGTGTTAATATCGGTGCCGGTACGATTACTGCAAATTACGATCACATCACCAAGAAAAAGGAGCGTACCACCATATGTGATGGCGCATCGACGGGAAGCAATTCTGTTCTCGTCGCTCCCGTGACTCTTGAAGAAGGTGCAGTGGTGGCGGCTGGAACAGTAGTTACGAAGTCTGTTCCTAAAGGGGCTCTGGCAATTACCAGAACACCTCAGAAACACTACGAAGGTTGGGCTGAAGAGCGCCGGAAAAAGGCCGAAGCTGCAAAGCTCGAAGCGGCTAAGAAAAGCTAATTCCTACTTGCCTTTGAGAGGTTCTATTTGCCTAGTGCCGGCACTTTGCCGAAATGAACAAAAGTAGAGAGCACGCTTTCTACAAGGCAAGCAATGATAACAATTACCAACCAGAGAAGGACTTTTGTCGGTGCGTTTGGCTTTCTTATTCTGGAAAGCAACAGATAGCTTGCCAATCCCATTGCCGATGGCATTCCCATAAAGAGAAGCAAATACAGCCCATAGCTAAATTCTCCATCGATGCGTATACAGAAACCTGAGCTTTCCGTGGATTTGAGCAATTGTGAAAGGCCTGGGAGCGCGTGAAGATTAGAGTAAAACTGCCAGAGAATGATAAAAGGCGCAGTGAACGAAGCGATTGAGATTATCGGAATGAAAAAGTTCGCTCTCACTTTTACCGTTTCTGGGTAGAGCATCTCACCGGGCATGTTTTCATTCTTCATCATCTTCTTCTTCGATACGGCTATGCGCGCTTCTTGGGGCAGTGACCCGCCCACAATACGCACGCGCTCGAATTTCTTTTGCAAGATTTCTCGGGAATTATTCAACAGCGGTTACTTTTTGTGGACACCCTCATTACCAATTCCACCACATCCCCTTTTGTTATAGGTTAAGACCTGTACAGATCTGGATAAACCCCGGGGGTTTTCAATAGTGCAAGGGGTGGGGGTTTGCAGTTATCCTTTGCAGAATCTTTGTGTCTGGGCATAAAGGACCAAGGTGGAAGGGGCTGAACATGGCAGATGAGAAGTCCAATAAAGATTTGTCCAGCGCCGCGGGCTCCGGTTCATCGGCTGACGCTTCTAAGAAGCCGGATTCGCCCGATTCTTCTGAAGATTCGCCCAATCCCAATAACGACATGCCTCAACCCTCGGATACATTCAATCGAGGACTGAAGGCGATTTCGAAGGACGCCCGTCCGGAAGATTTTGAAGACTTGCAGGGTCTCTATTCCATTATGTACATGGAGCGGAAGGCAGAGCGCTATTTCAAGCGCGACCCCAATGCTCCGTCCAGCCCAGACGATACGATGACCGCCGGTAATAAGGCTTACGATAAAACCGAAGGATTTGTTTTTCCTTTTCGCGGCAAAGAAGCTGAAAAACTTGCTGAGTGTACTAAGACAGAGCCAAAGGCTTTTTTGACTGCTGCGGCGCTGTACAAAGACTTGAGCCGATATATGTGGGCGCCGCGACTTTTGCGCCAGTTGGTCGGCAACGAAATTCATTATTACGACCCCATCGACATCGAGCGAGACAAGAACGCCCGTGAGGGGGTTATCAAAAGCAATAGCCACACTTTTGGCTATACTCAAATTTCTATCAATGCAGTTAAGCTGTATGTGCTCGAGTTTCCTATCCTGCGCCAGTATTTCGAGCGGAAGAATCATGTCGGCTTAGACTATGAAATCAGGGCATTGCTCGATCCGCAATGTGCCGCCATGATAGTCGCTGCTGTTTGCGAGCACCATTTGAAGCTTTGGAAGGGACAGGACAATGAAGACGGCGTTCCTATTCCGATTAACGAGCGCACTCTTGCATATGGATACAACCCGGATGTCTACGACGTTAACGGCACTCTGGAAACATCTCCTGTGCCGATTTACGGTGCCAGAAAGATAGTGATGCCGTCAGAAAGAGTGGTTGCAGTCTCGAAGCATGTCAAAAAAGTGTTCGAGCAAGACTACTAAAGACTCAGATTATTCTGAAGTAGCGAGCCAGAACAACGAACATTACAGTGAAGAAGAACATGATAATGAACCATATCCAGACTGCGATAAATGGTTTCAAGCTGCGGATGCGAGACATCACCGAGCCCAACCATATGCCGAAAAGTGGTGGCACAATGGCGATCAAGAACGCCATGAAATTTGCTAATCCGCCTTTCATCAGCAGTGGATACGGATTGACGCCCGGGCTGATCATCTTGTAGGCGCCTTCAACAAGCTGGGGATTTCTGATCAGGGCATAAAACATTGCCAGCGGTATTAGAAAGGAGCAGGCAGTGCGCAGAGTCCACCAGACAAAGCGCATGAATAGTCCATCATCTGCAAAGAAATTTGAGGACTTCTTTTGTGCAGGTTCTTCACCACCAGTGGTGGCTTCTTTTGCGGAGACTCTTGATTCTGCCGCGGCAGCCTCATTGGCCGCTTGAGCGCTGTCTAAATCGAAGTCGATGCCGCTTTCTTTCGGAGGCTCGTACCTTTCGACCAATTGAGAACCTCTTTTGAAATTCAGCCTTCCAGCTCGGGAAATTCTTCTCGCTCTGCGCTTTCGCTGTTGGCCAGATAATCCAGTCGGCGGCGTTCTGCCTCGGCAAATTGCGGGGACTCGATAGTCAGCATTTTTACCAGATTCATCGGTATCAGGTGCTTAGAATAATCACGCGAGTGGGGTCTGTCTGTATCACCATATGACTCAAGCTCGATGTAGTCATGACCGATACGCAAAACCCGCCCAATTACAGTGGTTCCGTCTGCAAAATGCAGGCGCACCCAGGAGCGGCTGTCGGCAAGTTTTTCAAGTCTGAGTTTGAGATTCATTTTTATAGTGATTCCAGTTCGATTTCGTACCGGGCACTTGCCGGTTTATCCATAATTGCTCTGGATTCATCTTAGCATCGTGTCCGATAAGTCGCCGCCGCCGCGAGCTCGTATCCGGAAAGAGCCACAGGGCAACAACTGTGGCACCACTGTACGGATGTATTTCTATCGGGAACACACCACCATATATGGCGTCGTGTCAAGCGTGGAAACTAGCGACCAAGCCGCTTTCCGAAATAGATGATAGCTAGAAAGGATATGCAAAAAATCTTTGAGTTCAATTAAAGAACTTGCAAGGAAGTCAAGCATTCATTTTTTGTATAGACGGGCTAAACTGGCTTCAGGTGAAGCTTTTCGAGATCAATCGAAAGAAAATTATCGGTATGTCCACCGTATAAAGCAGGGATCTCTGAGCGATAACCAAACCTCCTGTAACAGTGCGCGGAAAGATGTCGTATTGACGAGTTCAATCAAAAAAGCCGCCGACGAAAACAGGTCGAAAAGAAGAAACAAAGAAATTAGCCCACTATCACTCCCAAGGTAAAAACTAGAAATGGCGGCATTGATGCAAGAAGATAGCCTTCCGGCGAACCTTCAAAAGCGCATTGAGGAATTGAGAGGAAAGGAATCGAGCTACTGGGAAGACGAAATGTTTTCGCCTGAAGCGCTCACCAATCTCAATTACAGAAGTGAGTTAGAACGTATTTTCAATCTCGATCCGCTCGGACCGCTTCCGCCTTCGCTATAAGGTCGATGCCTAGTAGCGTCAGGGTCGGAGCCAGGTGTTCGATATCAGTTAGAAATGGTGCGATCTGGTTGGCGTAACCACCGGTAATTACAGTGGTGTGCTCGCCTGGCAGAACTGCTCTTGCAGTGCTTATCCATTGCTTGATGATGCCGATGTGGGCAAGCAGAGTGCCCGATAATATTGCGTCTTCGGTGCGGTGGCCAGGCGCCAGCTGATTGACTGAGCGAACTTTTCCGGTCAGGTCGGGAAGCTGGTCCGTGTGTTCGTTGAGAGCGCGCAGAGTGCGTCCCAGACCGAGTGTTATCCAGCCTCCCTGAAATTCACCCGAGGCACTGGCTGCCGTGAAAGTCGTGGCAGTTCCGCAGTCGATTACGAACGCACCGCGTCCCTTGCCGAAGATGTGCACGGCAGCGCTGATGCTGGCTACCCTGTCGATGCCCAGAGTTTTGTAGGTGCCGCTGATGAGAGGCTGGCTCTGAGTGGTTATCTGCACTGCTTCTTCGCCTGCTTCCAGTAAGCGCTTGAGGATGACGTCCGAGGCTTCCGGCACCACTGACGCTATCGCCACTTTTGCCTTATGCGCCCGGGCGCCTGAGAGAATGGCATCGGCTGCATCCTTAGGCAAAAGGGTGTCGTTGTGGAAAATGTCGAGTATCTTGCCGCCGTCGATTACGGCGCTCGATATTCTGCTGTTGCCTACGTCTACCGCGATACGAGTCATTAGCGTTGGTTAACCGACAGGGATCGGGACGCTCCCGAAAAAAACGGCTGCGTCTTAACAACAGGGATTTTACTTCTTAGATAGATATCTGTGTACGCCCTTAAGCAAACCCTCAGCTACGCGTTCTTGCACTGAAGGGTCCAGCATCTGGGCAAATTCGTCCGGATGGATCATAAAACCCACTTCAACTAGCACTGCCGGCATTGCAGTCGGGCGGCAGAGAGCTAGATTTTGAAAGCGGCAGCCGATGTCCGGAAAACCCACGGCGCTAATAACAGATTCTTTCAAGCCTCTGGCCAGCTCGGTCGATTGCGGGTGGTACCAGTAGGTGGAAGTGCCGTGTTCCTTCCAGGGGTCTCTTCCGTCCGGCAAGGAATTATTGTGGACGGAAATCAGCAAATCAGCGTCCGCTCGGGCAGCGATATTGACCCTGTCGTCGAGCGACACGGTCTCGCCGTCGCTTATCCTGGTCATTATTACCTGAGCTCCGGCACGCTCCAAGGCGTTCTTGAATTTGAGAGCCATCTCCAGATTCAGCTGTTTTTCTTTCAGTCCATTGCAGCCTATAGAGCCGCTTTCGGTGCCTCCGTGCCCCGGGTCGACACAGATTTTCAAGCCGGTCAGCGAACCGTCCGCTGCCAGCTTGGGTGCGTGCTTGATGCGCAGGCGCAAAGTCGTTCCCTCATAGTCGACTTTGTAGCCCCACTGCCTGTCTCCTTTTAGTTGGGCGGTTACTTCGAAAACTCCATCTTGAACCTGACGAAAAGAAATTCCGTCGACCAGGTCAAGGCTGGAGCGCTTGCTGATTTCATCGGCATCCGTGTCGGCTGGGCTGACCCAGTCGGTGTCTTGCGTTGCTCCATAGATTTTCAAAGTGAGTTTGTTGGGATGCACGGATTGCTCTACCTGATAAGGCAGTCTCTGACTCATAGGCAGAATCAGTGCGTCCCCGTACGCATCCTTTTTGGTGTTTATAGTTCTGACATTAGAGACTGGCAGTGCGCCGGAAGCGGTTGGATTTGCTGGAGACCAGGCAGGCCCTGCGGCAGTCATGTCATTCTTGCCGATGTACACGTGTTTGGTCGACGAATAGACAATGCGAAATTCGTCTCCATGCCAGCCGTCAGCCAGAAGGCGAACGCCGCGGACTAGCGGCGTAATGCGACCGGCTCCCGGGCCGACTCTGACTATCGTGTTGTCGTGCGCCGTTTGCACTAAAAAAGGTTGCCTGAGCACAGTCAGCTTGTAAGGTGATGTCACACTTACACTGCGTCCGTCTTTCTCAGCTATGAAAACAGGATTGGTCTCATCGAATTGCTCCAGAGCGCCGATTTTGATGAAGCCCACATAACGATCGCTGCGAGCCGCGGGCAGGCGCTGGTAAACCTGACCATAGGCGGCATCCAGACCGATATTTACACCTGAATTGGTATTTGTGTCGACCGGGCTCATTCCCACTGTCGTATAAGGATTGACAAAACCCCTCGATTTGGGCGACGTGGCACCGCTTTTAGTGGCGCCATTTTTTCCGCGCGCGCGGGCAGAAGCGGAAAGCCGTGCTGCATGTCTCCTTTGCTGTATTTGCTGTTTGAGCGCCACCGAGGGATAAAACGGTACGGTATGACCGCCAATTTGCATGGTCAGTTTGGCGCCGGGGGTGGCACGCACGGAAAATTCCACTAATTCTCCTGGCAATACTGCGCGCTCGACGGCAGGAGAAATAGAATCAGGCAATATCTTTAGTTCTGCTGCCGACACCGGAGGCGGTGGCAGTTCTCTATTGACGGTGATGGTCTTTGCTGGTCCGTATGGACGACCAGAAGCCTGCTGGCTGCTCGGTCTGTCCAGCAGTTGCAGATTCAATTTGTTGGCACCGGGCTGCAGGCTCACCACGTGTGCAAAAAAACCGGCTCGACCGACTCTTGCTTCTTGTCCGTTGATGGAGAGTCCTGCGCCCGGTGCTATCGCTCCTACGACATACGACGAAGAGGCAGGTACCTTGCCGTTATCGGGCGGGTATGCGACAAAAATGTTGGCTGAATTGGAAGTTTCCGCCGCTGCGGCATTACCTCTGCCGCCCAGTTGAGGGCAAAGCAAGAAGGTGTAGATTGCCAGTCCGGTCGCCACAGCGCCAGTGCAGTAGCGCCAATCCGGGCCTTTCAAATGCATCTTGCCTCCTGTCACCTTTCTCGGTTTTTTTGAAGTTTAGCCTGGATTGAGCTGTTTTTCCTTTTCCTGGCGCGCTTTCTCGATTCGCTTCTTCAGTTCGGCGTCATTGACTGTCCAGTTGAAGGGCAGCCCATAGCCTTTGATGATAGCGACGCTGCCTATTGTTTCTTGCGCTTCAGGATTTAGAAATGACATGACAAATTCGATTGGTGATCCAAAACGCTTTTCAAAGAGACCCTGGTGCCATTGCAAAAAAGGCCCGATGTCCAGCCGGCTCTTGTACTTGTCGAATTGCACATTTCCGGGGTCGCAAACCCATCTATAGGCGGCTTCTTTCATATCTTTGTCCATTCTGTCCGGCACCACCGGGTGGTCCAGAATGGCTGGATGACCCATGGCGCCACCGCACATCAGAAAGATCTCTTCGGGAAAGTTGTCATTGAAAAGCGGGCGGATTTTATCCATCTGAACAGCTTGCATTGATAATTTCTCTCCGCCGACAGTGAATTTACGGCGGGTCGGATCATTGCCCAGCTCCTTTAAGTCAGTGATGGGAAAACGGTCGGCAATTTCTTTGATAACAATCAGATTGTAGACATTAAGCCAGTAGCAGAGCCGTTCTTTGTCATCCAGCATTTTTGCAGGACTGATGTGCGCTATCTCTTTCATGCTCTCTTTGAGCAGTGGCGATTTTTTCAATTTCGCATAATCGACGCTGCTGTCTTTGACGAATTCTTTGAGCAGCTGCGAATACTTGTCGAAGCGATACGCGGTCGGCGTTTCGACTTTGACGAAAAGTGTCTCCAGCGATTCGAAGCCGTCGCCTATCAGTTGAAAGCCGACGAGAAGAATCCCGAGAGCCAGTACGCAAAGCCCTATAGCTTTCATCAAGAAGCCGTTGCGTTCGGTCAAAGTTTCAACCTCGCTGGCGTGCTGAGCACTTAGTAAAAGTCGGTCGAAAGTCCACTAGCTGTCATTAGACATTAAAACACTGGTAAGCGCAATTTTATCTGTTTGTCAGGCAAAAAGAACCGGACCGGAGATTTCCTTGCGAAACCTCTGTAAAGTCGAACGGCGCCGAACCCGGCGCCGTCGCAAGACTAAAAATTTGGAGCGTACCGGGGTCGAACCGGTGACCTCTTCAATGCCATTGAAGCGCGCT
>CAZBOX010000166.1:0-12886 GCA_964493595.1 uncultured Candidatus Obscuribacterales bacterium
ATGGCGAAAGATCAGCGCTTTTACATGGATTACACCGGCTGCGGCAACACGCTCAACATGATGCACCCGCGTGTTCTTCAGTTGATCATGGATAGTTTGCGCTATTGGATCCAGGAAATGCACGTCGATGGATTTCGATTTGATCTTGCCAGCGCTCTGGCGCGTGAACTTTATGACGTCGACAAATTGAGCGCGTTTTTCGACGTTATTCAGCAAGACCCGGTGGTTTCTCAGGTCAAGCTGATTGCAGAACCATGGGACATCGGAGAGGGCGGATATCAGGTCGGCAATTTCCCTGTCTTGTGGACGGAATGGAACGGCAAGTATCGAGACTCCGTCCGTCAATACTGGCGCGGCGATCCGAATATGCTTGGGCAGATGGCCACTCGCATTACCGGCTCCAGTGACCTCTATGCGCACAGCGGGCGCAGTCCGCACGCTTCCATCAATTTTGTCACATGCCACGATGGATTTACTCTGCGCGATCTCGTCAGTTATAACGAGAAGCACAATCTGGCCAATCTGGAAAATAACCGTGACGGCGAAAATCACAACAACGGCTGGAATATGGGCGTTGAAGGCGAAACAGACGATGAAGAGATAATCAATCTGCGCCTGCAGCAAAGAAGGAATTTCTTCGCGACCCTGATGCTCTCTCTCGGTGTGCCCATGATAAGCGGCGGCGACGAGTTAGGACGCACGCAGAAAGGCAACAATAATGCTTACTGCCAGGATAATGAAATCAGCTGGACAAATTGGGAATTCAACGAGAAGGAGAAAGAGTTTCTCGCTTTCGTACAAAAACTCGCCGCCATAAGAAAATCTCAGCCAGTCCTTCAGAGAAGAAAGTTTTTCAAAGGGCAAATTCGCGTCGGTCCGTCGCAAACCAAGGACATCATCTGGTTGAATTCAGATGGTACCGAGATGAAACAAACGGATTGGGATGACGAAGAAAGACGTCATCTCGCCGTTATTTTCGAGGGCGGACACATGGAAGAGATGGACGAAGAGGGCAATGAGGTGATTGGTGACACTCTGCTTCTTTTGCTCAATTCTCACTGGAAAGAGAAGAGTTTCCATCTTCCTCCCAGCCAGGTCGACAAATATTGGCGAATGTTCGCGCCGCAAATGATGGACAAGACCTGGAAACTGATGATTGAAACCACAGGAAGTTTGGGACCTGGATGCTGGGAGCCGCAAACCCAGTTCAAGTTAGGACCCCGCTGCATGGCTCTTTTTATGCTCCAGAACAAAGACGAAAATACTCTTCCCGACAGCATTTAGCTCTTAAATATGACAATCAAGACCTACAATCAAATTTCAGTTCCCTCTTTTATGTACGGAACTGCCTGGAAGAAGGATGCTACCAAAGGGCTGGTCGAGTTGGCAGTCGAATCGGGATTCACCGCCATTGATACCGCTAATCAACTCCGGCATTACTATGAAATCGGTGTAGGAGAAGCCCTGGTCGAACTTGCGAAGAAAGGCATAAAGCGCGAGTCCTTATTTCTCCAGACTAAATTTACTTCCAAGGACGGACAGGGAGATCACACTCCATATGATCCAACAGCCAATCTGACAACGCAGGTCAATCAGTCGATTGACAGTTCGCTGCAGCATTTGCACACCGACGTTCTCGATTCATATGTTTTGCACGGGCCATACACACGATATGGTCTAAGCGACTCCGACTGGGAAGTCTGGGCTGCAATCGAAGATCAATACCAGAAGGGTAAAACCAGGTCGATTGGTGTGAGCAATGTCAGTGCCGAGCAGCTAGCGCTGCTTGTTTCGAAAGCGAAAGTAAAACCTATGTTCTGCCAGAATCGCTGCTATGCGGTGCGCGGTTGGGATAGGGAAGTTCGCCAGATCTGTCTTTCGGAAAACATTATCTATCAAGGATTTTCTTTGCTTACTGCAAACACGCGAGAGATGTCGCATCCCTCTGTGCGCGCCATTGCAAAACGTCTGGGCACCGGAGTCGAGCAGGTCATATTCAAGTTCTCGATGCAGATAGGCATGCTGCCTTTGACTGGAACATCAAATCCCGAGCACATGAAAACAGACCTTTCATCTGAAAAGCTCATACTTACCAATGAAGACATGCAGGTCATAGAGAACATCGCTCAAATCTAAATGCCGTCGGGTTGGCTTTATTGTTAAAAGTATCAAAGGACGGGAAACTTTCCTTTTTATCCCAGTCTACTTACATAACTAGTTCGGCTCATCGGCCGGTTTCTAATTTAGTAAGGAAAGGATATGGACACGTATTCAAGCGAAATCGTAAAGAAAATTGGGGACAGTATCCTGGAAGAATATGGGATGAATTGCGAAGCTCTGGAAATGCCGAAACCATTCAGAGCAGTCCCATCACTGGACACCTTGCGCAAGACCAAAGTCAGCGGTCGCGTTAACCGCGAGACGGCTTTCATAAATAGAGATGGAGTGCTCATCATTCATTACTGGTCGAAGCTCGGCCATTTGATTGCTGAAGCCTGGGATCATATTGCCCCGACTGAACCTCATTATCTGGAGCTTTGCTTCAAACATGGATTGAAGCAAATCGGTGATCGCAATGAAATTTCGCTTGAATGGAAAAATGGCGGCTGGCGTAAGGTCGCTTAGCAAAAATAGGATTTGTGGCGACTAAGTTTTTCGCGTGCTTTACTTCATGTACCTGCCTTACAAGGAGGGCAAGAGTATGGAAAGCACGAGATTACTTAGAGTTCTAGACGGTGAGCCTGAGGGCGCAGATGGCGCGATTGCCATGACCAGCCCGGATGTCCATACGGACATGGATTTGTTGGACATCTATTCCAAGACTGTCATTTCTGCGCTCGATCAGGTTTCTCCTGCTGTCGTTTATATCGAAGTGACAAAGCAAGGAGCGCGCGGCGAGCAAACTGGCGGTGGCTCTGGATTTATCTTCACTCCGGACGGCTACATCTTCACCAATAGCCATGTTGTTCATGGAGCAAAGGAGATAAAGGTTTCTCTCAGCGACGGTCGAACGGTATCCGGACGACTCATTGGTGAAGATGAAGATACCGACCTCGCTGTTGTCCAAGTCTGGGCACCAAATGTACAACCAGTGAAATTCGGCGACTCACAAGCGCTTACACCTGGACAGATCGTTATTGCGATTGGCAATCCATTTGGTTTTCAGAGTACGGTGACTGCAGGAATAATCAGCGCACTCGGCAGATCGATGCGCGCTCAGTCAGGTCGCTTAATAGACAATGTCATTCAAACCGATGCCGCACTCAATCCCGGGAACTCCGGCGGACCATTGGTCAATTCGCGTGGCGAAGTGATTGGCGTAAATACTGCAGTTATTCTTCCAGCTCAGGGCATCTGCCTTGCGGTTCCGATAAACACGGCAAAATCAGTAGCTTTCGCACTGATGCGTGACGGTTTTGTACGAAGAGGTTGGCTTGGTGTTGCAGCGCAAACAATCACCTTGCGAACTCGTTTGACGCGTTTTCATCAGATATTCAATAGCGGCGCCGTACTGCTTATCGGCATCGAGCCAGACTCTCCTGCGAAGCGCGCGGGGCTGAAGGAAGGCGATGCGCTTGTGAGCATCAATGGTCAAACAGTCAATTCCGTTGATGACTTGCATCGCATGATGCTCACAATCAAGACTGAAACAGAGAGCACACTCACAGTAATTCGCCATTCCGAGCTGCTTTCAATACCGGTGAAGGCGGCACTGAAATAGTATTAGCGATTATTGAAATTCGAGAAGAAAGAATAGACCGGCGTGTGGAAATCATGCTGATACACCGGCTTATGCGTATCAATTTCTTGCTCATTGACGCCAACTTTGGCTTCTTCGTGCAATTGGGCGGACTCTTGGGGTTTGAGAGTTTGCTCTGGCATAGTAATGGCTCCTGGGGAGGCAAAAACGTTCTACACAAGACCTGGGGAGGCATTGCGTAAGAATTTGGCGGGGGAGGGATTCCTGATGACAACACCATAACAAACAATTGTTGCAACATTGTTGCTGCCCGAAATTGCGCCTCTGTTTGCTTCTTGAAGGCAGCCAGGTGAAAATCTATGCCATTCAGTCCGTGTGGATGGCATGGAGAACGTTCCTTATCTCTACATGCTCAAGTTGCCTTTTCATCGCTAAAAATTCAGCAGGGTCGGCAATTGAGACTTCCAGATATCGTAGCTTTTTGAACGACTTCAATGTTTCAGCCGACTTTGCTGAAACCTGGCAGCCAATGACATAGAGCGTCGTAAGATTTGATAGCGGAGTGAGCAGCTTTATCGTATCGTCATTGACGCTTTTATTGCCGCCAATAGACAAAGTTTCTAGATTCTTCATCCTTGCAATTTGCTTCAAGTCATCCACTTTCAAGTCGTTGTCGGCAATTCTGAGATCGGTTATTCTCGAATTCGGCAGCTTTTCGACTATTGACTCAATTTCCGGAATCGAGTTGCAGCATAATAGTTTCAATTGCGACCAGCGCTTCATTTTTGCAATCGAAGAGCCCTTGAAATTAGTGTGGGAGATTATAAGTTCAGTCAGATTCGGAACTTCATCTATATAGTGGAATGCTCCGTCATCCGTTGACATTGCGATCTTCAAAGACCTCAGCCTTGTGAAGCGTGGCAGTGCGGAAAGAACACTTGGATTAGATTGCATCTCGTCGACAAGGCTCAAATTTGTTATGTCGTCATCTGCAAATCGTTCGAGAGTATCCGGGTTCTGCATATATCTCGGGTTCAGCTCAAAAATCACCAGCGACTCTTTTGGGAACACAAAACGGCCTCTTGCGTGCATTATGTTGCTGGTTCCGTCGCTAATTCGACCGACTTCATAACGTCCGGCGATAGGAAATTCGAAAATTCGATACTTTCCGTCTGCACTGATATGCGAGAAGGCTTTGTCCGGTGCCTCAACTGATGGCTCTAATTCTTCGCGCTTGGGAGATGTTAGCGAATTGTCTAAAGAACTCCTTTTTTCGACTGGAGTGTGTTCAGGCGCTGGTGCGTTGAGAATGCGGTTGGTTGCAAAACCTAGAATAAAAGCGCCGACAGCGAAAATGACCACTACTGCGTTTGGAAAACTAAATGCCTTTGCTTGTGCACGCCTGGCTACAGGGCGCGGACCTTTCTCATTGGATGAGCACTCGTCAGGATATCCTCCTTCACTTAAAAGCTGGTCCAGATGCACCAGATCGTGGGTGAGTAGTTGTGCATTCGGGAATCGCTTGTCCGGCTCTTTTTCCAAAAGACGGGCCACCAGGCGCTCAATCTCCTGTGGATAGACGATTCCCAATGATGCTTCTTTAAGTGTGAGAGGTTTTTCCAACTGATGCTTCATCATTGTCGAAAGCGCATTTTCGCCGATGAGGGGCGGTGCTCCTGTTAATGCTTCGTACATGGAGCATCCAAACGAATAGAGGTCTGTTCGTGTATCGACAGGAATGCCCATGCACTGCTCAGGGCTCATGTATAAAGGGCTGCCGAAAATTTCGCCGGTTTTCGTCAGGGTTTGTTGATTGAACTCGTCGATACCTGTTAGTTTGGCGATTCCGAGATCAACCACTTTTACTGCACTTATCAGCGAACCGCCTTCTTCCTTGGCAATCATGATATTGCTAGGCTTGAGATCGCGGTGAATGACGCCGTTTTCATGCGCATAGGAAAGAGCGAAACCTACTTGTATGAAAATCTTGATGACGCTCTGCAGAGGCAGACGACCACTCTTCTTAATGAGGTCGGCAAGGGTTTCACCCTTTACCAACTCCATTATGAAAAACGCCTGACCGTCAGGCAAAAGTCCGGATTCATGGACTTTGATCAGATTGGGATGACTCAAACGACCGGCAGCTTTCGCTTCATTGTCGAATCGTCGCCAGGTCGTGACGTCCGATTGTCGGGCAAGAACTTTTAACGCGAATTCCTGGCTCGACTCCAGGTTGCGGATATGAAAGACACTGCCCATACCTCCCTGACCCAACAGTCCAAGAACCTGATAGCGCTCGAGGATGATTGAGTCTTTGGCCAGATGGATGCTGCCATCAGCGGCAACTAAATGAGTGCCAGAAGTAAGTTCTTGCGATTCGGAAGCTTTCGTGTCCGACATCCATTTATTTCGCTAGCGAAACGTGACGCTCCAGTACTTCAGCAAAGAAGTCATCACCCTTATCGTTGATGACAATGAAGGCAGGGAAGTCTTCGATTTCGATCTTGAAGACTGCTTCCATGCCCAGTTCCGGATAGTCGATAGTTTCGACCTTCTTGATCGAATCTTGCGCCAGTCTGGCTGCTGCACCACCAATGGTGCCGAGATAGAAGCCACCCCATCTGCCGCAGGCTTCACGAACGTTCTTGCCGCGGTTTCCTTTTGCCAGAGTGATCAAGCTGGCTCCTCTGGACATGAGCAGATCGGCGTAAGAATCCATCCGACCTGCAGTAGTCGGACCGAACGAACCGGACGCGTAGCCTTCTGGAGTCTTGGCCGGACCGGCATAATAAATCGGGTGCTTGTAGATGTAATCCGGCAATTCTTTGCCAGATTCAATTACTTCTTTCCATTTCGCATGCGCTATGTCGCGAGCGACAAGCATCGTGCCGGTCAGCAACAATCGCGTGCCGGGTGGCTTGCCGGAAAGCTTCTTGCGAATCTCATCCATGGATTCACTGAGGTCGACTCTCAGCGACTGGTCGGGTAGATCCTTTTCTTCGGTTTCGGGCAGGAAACGTGCCGGGTCTGTTTCCAGCTGCTCGAGCCAGGCACCATCTTTGTCGATGCGGGCCAGAATCTGTCTGTCGGCGCTGCAGGAGACACCCAGTCCAATGGGGAGGCTTGCTCCGTGACGCGGCAGGCGTACTACGCGTACGTCGTGGCAAAAATATTTGCCACCGAACTGAGCGCCGATGCCCAGATTGCGAGTAATTTCAAGAATTTCCTTTTCCAGCTCCAGATCGCGGAAAGCGCGGCCGGACTTATCTCCTTCAGTGGGCAAAGTATCGAGATAGTGGGTGCTGGCCAGTTTAACCGTCTTCAGAGTCATTTCAGCCGATAGTCCGCCGATTACCACTGCCAGGTGATAGGGTGGGCAGGCTGATGTACCCAAGCCTGCTATCTTTTCAGTGAGCAGCTTCTTGAGTGACTCTGTATTGAGTACAGACTTTGTCTCCTGGTAGAGAAAGGTCTTGTTTGCCGAGCCTCCACCTTTCGCTATAAAAAGGAATTCGTATTTGTCACCGGGATCCGAATAGATTTCGATTTGGGCCGGCAGATTACTGCCCGTATTGGACTCCTGATACATTGTTATTGGCGCCATCTGGCTGTAGCGCAGATTGCATTCGTTGTATGTTTTCTTCACCCCATCGCTGAGGGCCTGAGCGTCGTCGGCGCCCGTAAATACTTGTTCGCCTTTGTGTGCCACTACAATGGCCGTGCCGGTGTCCTGGCACATAGGCAGAGTGCCACCAGCGGCGATGCTGGCATTTTTAAGGAGTTCCAGGGCGACAAATTTATCGTTGTCGGAGGCTTCTTTGTCATCAAGTATGTTTTTCAGCATCTCCAGATGGCTTGTGCGCAGGAGATGGGAAACATCAGTAAAAGCCTGCTTTGCAAGTTTTGTCAGAACTTCAGGCTTGACCATCAAGACTTTCCTGCCTTGAAATGTCTCTTCGGAAATTCCTTCTTTGCCCAGATTTTTGTATTGAGTAGTGTCTTTTCCGAGCTGGAAAATGCTGCTCACACTTGTGGACATAGGACTATGACCTCCCTTGGAAAGCGCCCGTGCGCCTACTTGTCTGCTTTGAGAACAACCATTGAAAGTGGCGGCAAAGTAATTGCGATTGAATAAGGATGACCGTGATGTTGCCATTCGTCGCTGTGCAATCCGCCGTAATTGCCCAGACCGCTGCCGCCGTATTCGGCTGCATCGCTGTTGAGCACTTCACTGTAGAAGGCGTGAGATTGAACACCGATGCGGTAGTTGTATCGCGGAACAGGTGTGAAATTGCAAGCTATGACGACCGTATCTCCAGCCTTTTGTGATTGTCTGGAGTAAGCAAGAATGCACTGATCATGATCCTGGCAATCTATCCATGAAAAACCGCGAGGATCGCAGTCTAATTCGAAAAGCGCCGGATTCTGCTTGTAGACTTTATTCAAGTCGGAAACCCAGCGCTGCATACCGGCGTGCAGAGGATATTCGAGAAGATGCCAATCAAGGCTTTGAGCATCATTCCACTCGATCCACTGCCCGAATTCTCCACCCATAAAGAGTAATTTCTTACCTGGCAATGTCCATTGATAGCCGAGCAAAAGGCGCAGGTTGGCAAATTTCTGCCAATGGTCTCCGGGCATTTTGTTCAGCAATGAGCATTTGCCATGTACTACTTCATCATGGGAAAGAGGCATGACAAAATTTTCTGAAAACTGATAGAGCCCGCGGAAAGTGAGATTGTTATGGTGATAGCGGCGATAGATAGGATCGAGCGCCATGTACTTGAGCGTATCGTTCATCCATCCCATGTCCCACTTGAGACCGAATCCGAGCCCGCCCAAATAAGTCGGACGAGCTACTTGCGGCCAGGCGGTTGATTCTTCTGCAATCATCAGCGCGTGGCTGTAAGTGCTGTAGACGACTTCATTCAATGTGCGAAGAAGAGAAATCGCCTCGAGATTCTCCCTGCCGCCATATTCATTGGCGACCCACTCACCGTCTTTGCGAGCATAGTTGAGGTAGAGCATCGAGGCTACCGCATCTACTCGCAAGCCATCAATGTGATATTTGTCGAACCAGAAAAGAGCATTGCTGATGAGAAAATTTCTTACTTCATGCCTGCCGAAATTGAAAACATAGGTGCCCCACTCGTGATGCATGCCCTGGCGCGGATCGGCGTGTTCGTAAAGATGCGAACCGTCGAACAGTCCCAATCCATGTCCGTCTTTCGGAAAATGAGCCGGCACCCAGTCGAGTATCACCCCAATGCCTGCCTGGTGCAATTTGTCGACGAGGAACATGAAGTCCTCAGGAGTTCCGAATCTGCTCGTGGTGGCAAAATAACCTGTGATTTGATAGCCCCACGACATATCGAGAGGATGTTCGGCTACGGGCAGAAACTCTACATGCGTGAAGCCTGTTTTTTCCAGATAGGCGACCAGCTTGTCGGCCAGTTCTCTGTAAGTCAACCAGCGATTATTCTCTTCCGGAACGAGCATCCATGAGCCCAGATGCACTTCATAGATGGAGATGGGAGCATCGAGCGCATTGCGTTTCTTACGTTCGTTCACCCACTGATCATCGTTCCATTTATATTTGTCCAGGTCGTAAACAATCGATGCCGTCTTCGGTCTGACTTCACTGTAGAAGCCGAACGGATCAGATTTTTCGTTGCCGCCTGCATCTGATGAAATATGGAATTTATACAGTGTGCCTTCGTGCAGACCGGGAATGAAGAGAGTCCATACTCCGGACTGGCTCATCTGCGCCATTCGATTTGCCGACGCGTCCCACTTGTTGAAATCACCGATTACGGACACGGCTTTTGCATTCGGCGCCCAGACTGCAAAGTGAGTGCCTTCCTTGCCGTTGACGGTGGCTTTATGCGCCCCCATTTTTTCGTAGATTTTGTAATTCGTCCCCTCACCAAACAGGTGCAAATCAAAGTCGGTGATGATTGGCTCTGAATCTTTCAGCTCTTTTGTAGACACTCTTCAATCTCTCTAAAAATTCCAATGCCGCCTATTTTCGCATGTAAGCCGCGCCAATAGGGGAATTGGCGTGTTCTGCCGTAATAAGAAGTCACGTCAAGCTGTTGCTGTAGCCAACACTGATGACATCGGTATCTTTATCAGGCTGCCGTCTTTATATTCACGGGCGCACGAGGCGACGGCATTCTTGATGACCGCCAGCTTTTCCTCTTGCTGGGCACGCAGAAGCCCGCCCGTTCTGGGTGTGCCTGTGAAGAAGGCATAGAAGAGGTCTTCTTCCCTTTTCAAGACCCACGTCATCTCTATTTCTTTGATATCCACAGTCTTAAACCCTGCTTCTATGAGAGATTTGCGCATTTCCTCGTGATCTGAAAAGCGAAAAAACGGCGGTCCGACAGGGATAGGCACGGAAGTTTCGCCATGCTGATTGACGGAATCGACTACCCGCTTGAAAGCAACTGCCTTATCCGGAGTTGACCAGACTGTCAGTGCCAGTTTGCCTGCCGGTTTTGTGACCCGAAAAGCTTCTTTGAGCGCCTTTTCCGGTTGTTCAAGATGCAAAAGCCCGAAATTCATGGTCAGACGGTCGAAGCTTTCCGCTGCAAATTCCAGCGCTTCGGCGTCTCCCACTTGAAAATCGATGCCTGGATAGAGCTTATTGGCGCGCTCGACCATCTCACTCGAGAAGTCAATAGCCGTGACTTGATAGCCCTTCTGTCTGGCTGCCTCCGCCACATACCCAGGTCCTGTGGCAATATCAAGCAGCTTTGTTTTTTCACCCGGCTCGCCCAGCGAATTGAGCATGGGCTCAATAGTCTGGCGTGTCAGAGAGCCAAAATGGTCGTGATAACCCCCAGCCACCGCTTGCCAGCCCTCGTGCTCGAACTCTTTGAATGTTTGTTTAGCTGTCTCTTGCTTGCTCATCTTTGAAAAACCGGTCCTGGGTGGTAATTGCCGCTTTCACGGAAATTTCAGTTGTATGGCGCATACTGTAAGAGCAGACGCCTGTTCTCGGGTTACCTGAAGGAATGAGACGTCTCCTAAAACGTTCGGGAACCGAACGTGCAGACTCTTGGTCCAGAAGAAATAGTATAGGCAACCCGGTAGCCCGGCAAAGCAGGTAAACATGAAGAAGCAAATTATGTTCGTCGGCATTTACACATTGTTTCTGGTCGCCATGATCCGCAATTTCTTGCCGCTCTAATATTCGACTGCCGGCAGGCCGTCTTTGCTATAAGATATTGACCTTTCCGAAGAGGTAGGTCAGATGCATCAGGTTTTCTGTTCGCCGGCCAGATATGTGCAGGGGCGCGATGCCACCCTGGTTCTGGCTGAAGAGATGGTCAAACTCGGTATTGCAGGAAAGACACTGATCTTAGCCAGTGCTTCTGCCAGAAAGTTGTTGACTTCTCAGTGGAAAGAAGCTTTTGGCTCGGCTGATATAGACTATTCCGTCGAAGCATTTGGCGCAGAATGCTCGCGAAATGAGATCGACAGGGTAGCAAAAATTGCAGTCGAGATCGGTGCTCAGGTGATCGTCGGGGCCGGCGGAGGTAAAGTGCTGGACGCCGCTCGTGCAGTTGCTTGTCAATTGAGTTTGCCGGTCGTGAATTGCCCGACCGCCGCTTCCAGTGATGCGCCGTGCAGCGCCCTGTCCGTTGTCTACAGCGATGATGGACAGTTCGAAACTTATCTCTTTTACAAGCGCAATCCCGATCTTGTGCTGGTTGATACTGCCGTTGTGGCCAAGGCACCACCAAGATTGTTGAGTTCCGGAATGGGAGACGCTCTGGCTACTTGGTTCGAGGCAAAAACAGTAATCGACGCGCGCAAAAAGAATCAACTGGGCGGCGCCACCACAATCAGTGCACAGGCTCTGGCCAAGCTTTGCTATGAAACTTTGATCCAGGATGGACGTGCTGCTCTCTCGGCTGTAGAGCACAGAACTGTCACGCCTGCCCTCGAGCGCATCGTCGAGGCGAATACGCTCCTGTCCGGTCTGGGCTTCGAGTCAGGGGGCTTGGCGATTGCCCATTCAGTACATAATGGACTGACTACTGTTGCCGAAACGCATTCTTTCATGCACGGTGAAAAGGTCGCTTTTGGTCTGCTTGTTCAACTGGTGGCGGAAGGAAAACCGCAAGCTCTGATTGATGAAGTCCTGCGTTTTTCTTACAGTGTCAATCTGCCGGTCAGCCTGCAAGAAATCGGGTTGAAGAATGCTGCTTATGATGTGGCGCTGCAGATTGCCGCTCGGGCCGTGGCTGAAGGTGAAACAGCTCACAATGAGCCATTTGTAGTCACAGCCCCTCTGATTGCCGATGCCATTATCGCTGCTGACGCGATTGGTAAGCGTTATTTATCCAGTGTCTCAGAGCGCAAACTTGCTCAAGTATTCTGAGTTCTAGTTATTTTCCGCTTCCAGTATTTTTCTTGCCTCATGCAATTTCAACTTGCGAGCTTTATCGACGGTTGGATAAGCGAGATTCAGTCCGCGTAATGTATCTGCCACCAGGTGTGCCACCACCAGTCTTGTGAAAGGTTTGTAGTCGGCCGGAACCACATGCCATGGTGCCCACTCAGTGCTTGTGGCACTGATTGCCTCATCATAAGCCTGGATATACTGCTTCCAGTGCTCGCGTTCGGACACATCGCTCATTGCAAATTTCCAGTTTTTCTCTGGCTTGTCGATGCGCTCGAGAAAGCGCTTCAACTGCTCTTCTTTGGATACGTGCAAGAAAATCTTGAGAACGATAATGCCATTTTCGACCAGATATTTCTCGAAATTATTAATCTGCTCGAAGCGTTGCTTCCAGAGAGTTTTGACATTGATCGTGGGCGGCAATTTTTGACGGACAATCAACTCGGGATGCACGCGAGTGATGAGAACTTCTTCGTAATACGAGCGGTTGAAAATTCCAATACGTCCTTTTTCCGGCAGTGCTTTGGAGCAACGCCATAGATAGTCGTGATCGAGTTCTTCATCGGACGGTGGTTTAAAACTTGTGACCTGGCAGCCCTGCGGATTGAGCCCGGACATGACGTGTTTTATCGTTCCGTCCTTACCGGCGGCATCCATCGCCTGGATAATCAGAAGCAGTCCGTAAATGTCTTGCGCGTACAGCTTATCCTGCAACTCAGCAAGTTCTGCAATACCGTCGGAGAGCATCTCGCGCGCATTGATCTTGTTGAGAC
>CAZBOX010000167.1:0-12883 GCA_964493595.1 uncultured Candidatus Obscuribacterales bacterium
GCTGCAAACCCGACAATGAGCGCGATAGCTAGGTTTGCAAAATTGCCTCCTTCAGTTTTTGGTTTTTCGTCTCGACTCTTGAACTGCGTTGTCTGTCCCTGCCTGAGCGGCAGTTGAAGCGAGGAATTCAGCTGTATGAGAGGATTGACTTGATTATCCTCATTAACAAGTGGCATTAGATCTAAAACAAGCGCATTGCCGTTTTGATAGCGCAGGTTCGGATCCTTTTCCAAAAGCTTGCTTACAATCTGCTCCAGGGCTGGAGGAAAGCTCTTGCCGAGAGATGCTTCCTTCAGTGAAAGAGGCTTGTCGCCCTGGTGCTTCATCATCGTACTGAGAGCATTTTCTCCGATAAATGGCGGCGCACCTGTTAGTAATTCATAGAGAACGCAGCCAATCGAGTAGAGATCACATCGATGATCGACGAGCGTGCCCATGCATTGCTCAGGGCTCATGTAAAGCGGACTTCCAAATATCTCACCTGTTTTGGTCAGAGTTTGCTGATTAAACTCATCGATACCAGTGAGCTTTGCAATCCCGAAATCAACAAGCTTGATGGTTTCCTTCTCGCCCTCATCGACAGGAGGAATAACCATTATATTTGTCGGTTTCAAATCGCGGTGAACGATGCCTTGTTCGTGAGCATACTGAACTGCAAATGCGACTTGAATAATTATCGAGATCGCGCGCTCTAATGGCAGTGGACCAGTGCTCTTTGTGAGATCCTCCAGGGTCTTTCCCTGGACCAGATCCATAAGAATAAATGGACGACCGTCCGGCAACAGATCAAACTCGTGCACTTTGATCAGGTTAGGATGATCAAGCTTGCTTGCTGCTTTAGCTTCGTTCTGAAATCTTCTCCAGCTAACGTCATTGGCTTGCTGTTTGTTCAGACATTTAAGCGCGAACTGCCTTCCTAGCAGAAGATGATCAACACGGTAGACGCTGCCCATGCCGCCTACACCGAGAAGTTCCACTATTTTGAATTTTCCCATCAGCATATCGCCCGGCTGCATCGCCAGGGAGGTCTCAGTCGCCTCATTGATGCGCGTCTTTATCTGTTCGTCTGGCGATTCGAAATTTGACATGTAGAAAGTGCTGAAGGGCATTACCATTTTAGGCCAAAAAACATGCCCGTAGGTCATTATCGGCGCCTGTCAATGCCGAAATGGCCAGAGTCGCCAAATTTGCGTTTTCGCAAGCTTGGCGACCCAGCATCCCCAGTCTACACTTCTATGCGTTACGTCCGCCCCATCTGAGCGACTCTCTGTCTGTCTGATTGATTTGGCTATTCCTTCCAGCCACTCTTACTTCGGCCAAGCTTATTCGACCGTCGTGATTGCTATCGATTAGCTTGCGATTTCTTTCGACTGCTTTCTCGAACTGGGCCAGGTGATCCTGCTGTTCTTGCGCTCTGCGCTCGCCTCTGACTCTGCCTTCTACATCCGAGGCACTGACTCTTCCGTTGCCGTCCCAGTCCATGCTGGAGAAATTCTGGTAGACGTCCTTCAGCGCTCTTGCTTCACTGACACTCAGTTTGGTGCCCAGTCTGTTTACAATTTCCTCACGGGAAAGACGATTGTCGTTGTTGGTATCTGCTCTATCGACAAGCCCGCGAATACCACCCTCTAGTTCTGAGGCAGCTGGAGCTTCCTGCTTCAATTCTGCGACCTTCTTGGCTTTGATTATCTTCGCTTCTGCGTTGGAGCCGCAAATTTCGACTGCCGGAAGATAGGAGCCTGATGTATCTGTAACAGTCATTGCATATGTGGGCTTGTTGCCTTCATGTTGGAGGATACTTTGGATGGAAGTGCGCAGTTCAGCTGCGTCCATGCGAGCGCTGGGGGTTTCTCTAATTGCGTAAGCATCACGTTCGCTCATGGGTGTCTGGCCTCTCTAGTAAAGATCTGGGGGAGCGAGGCGAATTGCTGCCTCGTGACTATCACTTTAGGAGGCAGCTGTGATAGAGAGGCGACGAAACGGTGACAGAACTGTGACAGGCGCTAAAGAGTTATCCTGGTAAGCCATCTAAGGCTGTTTGCTGGGCTCTGGACCCACCGTTATGCCGGAGTCCATATGGAAATTGACACCGCCTTCGGATTTAAACCCTGTGATTGAGAAACCGTTCTTGGTCTTCTTCAATCCGAAATCCGCACTTCCTCTGCCGGTAGGCAATGACTTGATATTTATATGGCTCATGAAATTCGGCAAAAATGGGCGATTCACATTCAGCTGCCCCTGGGCGCCTTCAACGTCTATACCGAGACAGGCTTCCAGCATTTGAAATAGGCAACCTGAAGCCCAGGCTTGGGGTGTACACGACACTGGATAGGAAACGGGCGGAGCGCCTGGTACCTTTTGAAAACCGCAAAACAGTTCAGGCAGTCGATTGTCCGAAAATGAAGTCCCTGCATCGAAAAGCCCAGAAAAAATTCTTCCTGCGTCCTCTTTATTCTTATTCATCGACAGTCCAAGAGCTATCAGCGCATTATCGTGCGGCCAGATAGAGCCGTTGTGATAACTGACAGGATTATATGCAACTTCTCTATTCGATAAAGTCCGCACGCCCCAGCCGCTGAACAGCTGGCTATCCATAAGTGTTTTGCCAACAGTCTCAACCTTATCTTCAGCGACTATTCCGCTAAAGAGAAGTTGTCCAGGATTTGAAGCTATGACGTCGCACTGCTTGCCACCTTTAGCCAAAGCCATAGCAAAATAATTTTTGTCGGGCATCCAGAATGCTTTATTGAAATCTTCTTTTAGCTTTGCTGCTCGCGCTTCCAGGAGCTTGTGCTTGTCTACTTTTCCGAACATTCCATAAATGAAGCCGGCATCCTTCAGCGCTTTATATAGATAACCTTGCACTTCGCATGCCGCAATCGGAGCAATAGCAAGCTTACCGTCAGCATGCATCATCGAATTGCCGGAGTCCTTCCAGCATTGATTTGCCAGAGCGCCTTCACCGCCGTAGGTCAAGTAACCGTCCTTTGAAGCGTCGAGAAGATAGTTAACGGCTCGATCGAGATTCGGCATTAGCCGGTTGACTGTATCCATGTCCCCAGTGCTGTGCAGATACTTTCTCATCAACATCACCCAGAGCGGAGTGGCGTCAATTGTTCCATAGTATGGATGAAAGGGAACGATGCCTCGACTCGCCAGTTCACCGGTCCTTAACTCATGCATTATTTTGCCGGGCGCTTCGTCTGTCTCAGCGTTTTTCTTTGTGCCTTGATAGGCTGCTAGATTGAGCAAGATCTCCTTAGACAATTGCGGCATGAAAAGACAAGTTTGTAGTCCCGTAATTGCCTGATCTCTTCCAAATGGAACCGCATACCAGGGAAGTCCCGCCGTCAGTGCAATACCGCCTTTGACGGGCTGTCGCAGCAGGTATAGATCGAGATATGCTTGTTCGAGCATACTGTTGAACCTAGAATTGTCGCAAGACACTTGAGCGCAATTCGAGAGCCATTTTTTAAAGGAATTATTGGCTTGCTCCAGCCTCACATCATACGTCCAGGTCTGACTTTCTTTCTCATTGACGCTTGATACACTGGTCGGTGAAGTTATTGTCAATTCGCATGAGCTCGATTGCCCTGGTTTCAAACTAATAGTCCAGTTGAAACCGCCCGGCGACATAATCGCAGCGGGTTGTGCACCAACACTCAATTCTGTCCATACATCATTGGCTGCATAACCATATCTCAGGTATGCACCAATAGTGGTATCAATTGCTCGCGGCTTCTCTTTAGACTGAAAGCCTCTTACCTCGAACATATCTTTGAAATCTGCATTTGTGCAGATGGAAAGAACTGCGGTCAACTCTTGCGAGGAATAGTTGGTGACTGTTATTCGCTCACTTATCCCCTGGTACATTGCTATTTCTCTTCGCAGCACTATCGACCGATCTGCATCCGTCTTGTGCCTCCTTATTCCGTAAATAAAGGTGCCGGAGAAGCCTTTTATGTCCTTAGAGAGAAGCTCTGGTGCTTGCCCGTTGACCACATATCTGAGTTTGCTCAAAGTCCTTGTATCATCTCTATACAGACCGTATGCTGAATTGCTACCGCCAGGAATCATGCCAGTTTCGTCCAGCACATACATAAGTGCATCGTGTTTCATGACGATGCGTGGCTCACTGAGAGGATCTACCGTCTTCTCTGGATCTTTGCCGCAGGCGCTTTGCGTCGATTGAGAAGGGAGGTTCTCTGCCCAAGCGGATTGTGGACAGCAGACTACTACTGCCAGCAACGTCAAAAAGGCAATAAGATTAGGCACAGGCATTCTAGTCCAAGGGCAGAGTGAACTTGAATACGCTGCCTTCACCAGTTTTGCTTTCCGCCCAAATCTTTCCGCCGTGCAATTGAACAAAGGCTCTGCAAATAGCCAGTCCCAGACCTGAGCCCTTTTCCTGCTTACTGTCCGAACGCCGCTCAACTTGATGGAACTTTTCAAAAATATTCTCCAAATTCTCTTCCGGAATGCCATCGCCTTCATCTTCGACGCAAATTACTGCGAATTGCCTGTCCTTCTCAGTCTCTTTATGCGCCGAAAGTGTAACTTTTCCGCCTGACGGCGAGAATTTGATGGCGTTGCCGACCAGGTTATTGAGTATACGATCAATTCGCTCCTCATCCCCTATCACAATCAAGTCCGTTTCTTCAAAGTCCAGATTGACGCTCTTTGATTCGGCAAATACTGAAAGACTGGAAAGGCAAGCGTCAAAACATTCATTGAGGGATACTTTTGTTTTCTCCAGATGCATCTGCCCGCTGTCGGCTTTTTCTACATCAAGCAAATCGTTGACCAGTGTAAGAAGTCTGTCAACATTGCGCCCACCCGCCTGAACGAAGTCTTTGCCTTTATCGTCGAGCTCTCCGTGCTTGCCTGTCTCGAGAAAACTGAAAATGTGCCTGAGAGTCGAAAGCGGTGTTCGCAAATCATGAGTCACCATCGCCATAACTTCTTGCTTCAATATCTCGGCTTTTCGCCGCTCCGATATGTCGTGCATGACACAGAAAGTGGTGTCCTCTTCTTTGGAGAAGTGAGCAGAAAGAAGGACATAGACTATGCTTCCATCCTCTCTTTTCATCCTTAATTCGATCGCGCTGCTGTCTCCCTGCGTTCGCAGATCAGAAAATATTTGCAGAACATTATCTCTGCCATCTGCGACATAGTCAGCAAAATACGTGCCCAGCAAGCTTTCCGGTGTGCGCCCGAGAACGGCTTGACTGGCTGGATTCGCGGCTGAGAATTTGCCGTTGGAGTCGACTGAGCAAATAAAGTCACGTGCATTGTCGATGATGGCGCGCTCCTTCTTTGCTGCTTCCTTCATCGAGACAGCCATGTTGTGGAATGTTTTGTCTACAGTTGCAATCTCATCATTGCCGCCGAGCGGGCTATGCAGCGGCACGTCGGCCGCCAGCCGCAAACTGTTTTCGTTGAGGATACTGAGACGGTGCGCGATGGTTCTTGTCAGGTAAATGGCGACGGCAATAGCAATCACAGTATCGATTACAGCGATGAGAATCATCAGCTGTTTTGACAGCTCACGCAGCCGCGCTTGCTCCATTGCATCGACTTCGGCAATTCTTTTCTGCTGCGCTGCGTGTTGGAGAAGCCCACCGCCAAGTATGGTTTTGACGTCTCTGCGCACTTCTTTCCAAAGTTTTTTCCTCAGTTTTTGAATCTGCTCAGGACCATCCTCGGGCAACTCTTCCAGCCGTCTGATAAGAGCAAATGTCTTGTATGCAGACTGCTCAGAAGCGACCACGCATTCGTATAATTCGGCGTCTCTTTGCACTGTGTCTTTCAGTTGCTGGTAATGCAATTCATGGCGGCGGTGGAAAACTTGCAGCTTCTCGTCTCCGGTTTTTACCTGACGTTGAGGATTGTCGCGCCCGAATTCACCGATAAAGTCATAAACGTCTTGAGAGAGAACATTGATTGCGTCCGATATCTTTTTGGCGTGGATAGACTCTAAGAGAAGCACTTCGGCTTCGTTTTCCAATCTAGCAACCCAGAATAAAGTCGCTAATTGCAGCACCAGAGGCACAAGAACAAGCGCCAGTACCTTTGTCGATAGTGATAAACGTGGACGTCGCATGCGAAGTTAACAGATCACTATGGGTATACTCAGTATTATTACCAATGTCGCTCATAGCGAAACTATGGCTAAGATACTGCTCGTTGAAGATGATCAGGACCTGTCCATGATGGTGAAAGCCGGACTGGAAGGGGAAAGGCATGTAGTTGATTGCGCATTTGACGGCGAAGAAGCTATGCATTTGCTGCAGAGTGAGGAGTACGACTTAGTCGTCTTAGACTGGCAATTGCCCAAGCTATCCGGTATCGACGTTTTGAAAAAGCTGCGCCTCATGAGCAAGCCGGTTTCGGTAATCATGCTCACTGGTAAATCTGGTATCGACCACAAAGAAGAAGGCATCGATACAGGCGCCGATGATTATCTGACTAAACCTTTTGATATGCGTGAGTTGCAGGCGCGTCTGAGAGCCCTGCTAAGGCGTCCGGGAGGCGCTGCCGGCGCTCAGGGAAACACACTTATAGTAGGCGACTTAGAGCTTGACCCCGTCAAATATCGCCTGACAAGAGGCGGCAAGGATATTCACTTGACGCCTAAAGACTTCGCTCTTCTTGAGTTCTTTCTGCGCAATCCGGAACATGTCTTTAGCGTGCAGACAATTCTTTCTCGCGTGTGGAGTTACGACTCTGACGCGTCGCCTGAAGGTCTCAGAGCCGCGATCCGTCGTATACGAAAAGCTGTTGATATCAGCGATGACCCCAACGAGTCCATAATAGAAAACGTTGCTCGAGTCGGTTATCGATTGCGGAAGCCCAGTTAGAAAGGTCGGTAGACCGAATTAGAATTCGGCGACCAGACCAAAACAGGCAATCATGATGATGAATCCGAAATAGAGCAGAAGGAACCACATCCAGCGAATATTCAGCTCGATGTCGGACATTTTCTCTTTCTTTTCGACTGCCATGACTTCAATCCTTTTCTGATTCTGAGACCCGCGGAGCTTTTACTTGGCTTCCGTCGTGAGATTGTTCAAAGTTGCGATGAATTCTTTCGACTCTGAGATAAAGCGCTGACGCTGTGGTTTTGCAAGCCAGAGAGCCAAAATGCGACGTCTGTCGGTGCCTTTCTTCAAGGTTGGAGGACGCTCGCCGAGCAGGCGCTCACGAATCATGCGATTGCCTTCGCGATAGTAGCAGTCGCCGATCTGGCAACCGGTGACAACGACACCGTCGGCACCAGCCTTGATGGCATTTTCAATCATCAGAGGTTGAATCATGCCCGAGCAAGGAAATTTGACGACCTTCATTCCCGGCACTTCTTTGCAATTGCCTGAGTCATCGACAATGCTGCTCAAATCGCAGGCGCGCTCGCAGATAAGTGTAATTACTTTCTTTGCATCAGACATTGGTGTTACCCTTTCGCCTCCAGAAGAGCCTTAATCTTCGCGTTTACTTCCGCATCCGGAAGGTCAGGCAAATCGATTGCGTCGAATGCGCAAGCACCAACGCATACGCCGCAGCCTGAGCAGCGGAAATCTTTCACTGTCGCCAGCAGTTTGAATCTGGAGCCGGCCGGAGCAGGCACCATCTCGATTGCTTGGTACGGGCAGTCTTTGAAGCAGAGCGAGCAGCCTGTGCACTTGTTCAGAACTACTTCGGCTGTTTCGATTGCCGGTTGTTTCGGAATCATCAACCAGGGCAATGCCGTGATCGCGATAGTGCCGACGATCATGACACCCCAGTAAGCGCCTGCAGACATCTGGCTGAGCATGGCGTAGGGCCACAGGAAGAACCAGTCGATGTCGAAGGTGGTCGGTTGCTGATTGAGATCAGCCATGCTTCCACTGCTGAGCGGCCATACGAAGACGCAGATGAGAACCAGCGCCGTCAAAATGTAGTTCACTGCCGGTGGTGGCGTGAGAACCGGTCTGGTCATGCGCAGATAGTGAATCCACAGACCGAAAAGAAGGAAGAATGAAAGACCGATGTGAATGAAAAGGAAGTTGGACAGAGTCAGGTTTGTGATCTGGTCTCCGTTCAAGAACCATGTTTTCAGCCCGGGTCCGACTACCGGCAAGGATTCGAAAGCTCCGGCGGTCATTCTGGTGAGCAAGAGCGAGCGATCATCCCAGACCAGGTAGAAGCCTGTCTGACCAATGAAAAGAACGAATAGAGCCAGGACGATACCTGAAACCCACTGCAACCAGCGATATTGACGGTAGCGGTCGGTAAACCAGACACGAAGAGCATGAAGCAGGATGGTTATTACCATGGCGTCGCCTGCGTAACGGTGTATGCCGCGAATGACACCGCCGAAAGGCAAGGACTTGGTGATGTAATCGACTGACGTCCAGGCATTGGTCAAAAGCTTGGAATTGTATGCGTTGTCGATGGTCGGAATGTAATATGCAAAAAGCAGCAAGCCTGACAGATAGAGCACCCACAGGTAGTACTGGGGCAGAGCTCCATGGTAGTAGAACGGATTGTATTTACTGGTCATGAACGCGTTAATCGCGTTTTCAATGGCCAGCGTCAAACCGTTTAAGGCTTTTAGCGGGTGATTATCGACAATCTTTTGCACTGGGGTCATCCTCTTCTATGCGTCTTCGCTAAAACTTCCTGCTATTACCTATTTCTTTACCGGTAAAACTGTCTTCTCTTCAGCATCTTCTTTGCCGATGATCATGATGGCGATGCCGGCTATCGTGAGAGCGACTCCCATAAAGAGAATGTATCCGTAGTCGCCGAGGCTGGCAGTTGATTTCGGATTTACAGAGACGCCCTTCTCTTGCAGATATTTGGTCAGGTCGCCGCCCAATGAGGGGGTGAGTGAATTGAAGAAACCGGAGATAGTTCCGTGCAGACCGAGTCTTGTCGTCAAGTCGGTCAACCAATCAGGCAGGGTTCCTGCAAAACCCAATTCCGACCAGGCCATCAGAACACTGACGGCGACAACGGCGCCGGCGAATGCCAGGAGTATGATGCCCTTCGGTGAAAGTATGTACTTAATCACAATGAATTCCTTTTACCTGGTTCCGTTTTTACTCTTTCTAAAAGCTTCGCTTCGATTTTGTCGAATAATTTGACCTTACGCACCAACTTTCCTGTCGACTTCTCTTCGATATAAATCCAGTAAGCCTGAACTCCTAAGAGAAGCATGGTGAGAGTGGTTCCGAAGAAGAGATAAGCGCAGGGAATGAGACCCGGCTCTTTCTGCACTTCACGCCAACCCTCGAAAAACCAGGAGAGTGTAATCACTGTCAGAGAGAAAGCGAAAAGCCTGATGGGCAGTCTCACTTTCGCAGGCTTGACCAGCGCTTTGGTTTCCACAGCGGCGCCTGCATCACTTTTGGTGATGTCAGATCTGCTCGCGCGTGGGTCCTTTTTGCCGGTCAATGTTTTTCTCCGATTAGGTTGATGCGGATGCCGGTTGCGCAGGGGCTGGTTTAGCAGCAGGCTGGCTGCCGGATTTGAAGGTGTAGGTCATGTACGCACCGACAACCATGAATAAGGCTCCGGCAATCATCCAGGTCCAATCCCAGAAGGGAATGGGAAGCGGATAGAAGACACCTTTCGTGGTTGTTTCTATCTTGCTTGCAGGATCCATACGGTCGCAGAATACGACATAGTCATATGCCCAGCGGTTGGTGACCAGGTAGTCGACCATGCCCAAGTATTTGGGGTGCTCAGGCGTGAAGGTCGGGATCCAGCTGACCACCCAATCTACCGGTGATGTCAGTTTGCAGTGAGCCAAGACCTGATCGAATGCCTGTTGTACATCCTGACCGCCTTTAGCAACGTAGTTGTCCTTGACCCAATCTTGCCAATCATTTTTGTATGTGGAGGCAAAATAAGTCGAGGTTGGTTGAACTTTGCGCATTGCTGCTTCCAGTTTTTCAGCATCCGGAAGGAATGGGCGCATCACGCCGTAGAACCACTGTTGGAACATCGGTCCGCGGAACATTTCTACTTTCGCCATGTAGTAATAGACGAAACCCCAGAATGCTTGCGAGGCACCAATGATGGTGATAACAAGTGCGCCTTTCCATTGTTTTGCACGTTGGACAGCGTCTTTGTTCTGCCACATCAGCCAGAGCTGCAGTCCCATACCGACGTTCACGGTCAGGTATGTGAAGGCTCTCCAGTACGGAGGGTCTGTGTGGATGTTGGCGATGTTGGCGATGATCAGCAGCGAGAATACGATCCAGCTGACCAGAGCCATGATAACGACCCAGAAAATGAACGGTCTCTTGTTGATGTCTTTCTCTGCACCTGTCAGCCAGACATCCATGAAGGGCAGACCGACGACGATAAGAGGAAGGACGATGGTGATTTCCGTTGCCACGACCGGCTCGAGATATTTGTACATCTGATACAAACCGAGGAAGTACCAGTCGGACAAGATCGGAAGCGGAGTGACGTCCGGATCGGACCGTTTTCCTTGAGCTGCCGGCAGGATGATGGCGACTACAACCAGCATCAGAGTGATGATGGTGCGCTTGGCCCAGCTGAGCGGCACACGCTTATAAGCGTTCTTGTAGAAATACAGTTCTACGAAGATCAGAGGAATGAGCGAGAAAGCAAGGTGAATGGAGAAGAATCGGGTAATCGTTTCCTGCGTGATGGCAGCTCCACCGCCCAGGAGAACTTCCGCTGTATTCCAGCCCATGTGGATTGATTTGACGAGCGGCTGATAGAAGTCGCCCATGACCGGAAATTGGTCCATGTAGGTCGGGAATGTCGCGAATACCTTGGTCGCCCAGAATGCCCGCTGGTTCCAGATCAAGAGATAACCGGTCAGACCGGAATACATGGATAGAAGCAGCGCGACAAGAGCAATCGCTATGTTGAATTCTTTGCCTGGCTTGTAGTCGGCGCAGATGAACATGCGATACATGCGCATCGTCGCCGCGATGATCATGGCATCGGCACCATACTTGTGCATGCCTCGCATGAGACCGCCAAAGGGAATGGCGGTCTGAATATGGAGAATAGAATCGAATGCCTGCGCTTTGGTCGGCACGTACCACATGATCAGCACGCAACCTGTGAACATGACGATAAACCAGACCATGTAGAAGATCGGCCCCAGTGAATACCAGGGGTTTGTCTTCGCTTCCTCGCGGTGGTGCTCATCGAAAATATCGATGTTGTTGATCCGCGTCTTAACCCAGTCTATGGTTGCATTTACCGCTGACATTTATTGATTGACTCCCTCAGGCGATTGAACCGGCTTCTAAACCAACAATCTTGTATGCATTGCCCTCTTTCTTGAGGTCGAACTTACGCGGCGGGCGCGGCGCTGGTCCAGACACTACTTTGCCGTTTTGGGCGATGTCGTACACGCTCAAGTGGCAAGGGCAAGCAAATACAGGACCTTGCGGCTTGAAGTTGTAACCCTTGGCGCATTCCGAAGGGTCTTTCACGAAATTGAATACGCAGCCAAGGTGCGGGCAGATGCGGCTGTAGGCAACTACATCGCCGGACGGCAGTTTGACGATGAAGCCCGGAATTTCGCGGACTTCTTTGCCTTCCGGGTTGTACTCGACATATTTCTGTTTGAACATGAAGTCGATACACGTCCAAGCTGCCGGGAAGTCGGAGTCGCTGAAGCTGACGTCCTCCTCGGGACCGGGCTGATCGGAAGGTCCAAAGACATCCAGAGGCTTGAGTGTAGGACGCATGTATCTGAGCAGTGGCGATACCACCAGACCAAAGGTCGCGGCAAGCGGAATGGCTGCCAGCGTCTTCAGTACTAATCTTCTAGTTGTGCCTTCCATTTTTAGAACTCCGTTACTTTGTCTCGCCCTGAGGCTTGGCTTCTTCAGGTTTAGCATCAGCGGGTTTTGTGTCCGCTGGCTTAGCATCTTCGGCTTTGGCACCCTCTTTCGTGTTATCGACGGGAGCGCCTACTGTCGGCGAACCAATGTTGGCCTCGGCGATTTGTTTGTTGGTTGAGTGGAATGCGCGCACATAGGCAACGAGCTTCCAGATATACGGCTCATCGAATTTGATTCCTTTGGCCTTATCCTCTTTGCCCAGGAAGTTTGGCATTCCTTCCCACTTTATGCCATTGGCGATGTGATCGAACAGAACATCGTCCGTACGATCATAGAAACGTTTGTAGTTTTGAAAGTTTGCCGGGTTGGGCTCAAGCACGTTGTATTTGTTGAGCGGCCCGTCTCCGTAACCTTTAGGACCGTGGCAGACTGCGCAGTTGGCACCGTAAATCGGAGTGACTGCGGCATATTCTTTTGCCGAGAGCAGCGGTGCGGCCAGCGAGCGCACGTAGAAAACAAGGTTCCAGGTTTTTTGACTGGATATGTCGGCCAGGGTGGTCGGGTGTTTGACACCATCCTTGCCGAAAGCCAGGAACATATATTGATCGATGGGCTTCTGTTTGTGCATGTACTCGGCAGAGGTCAAGTCGACAGATGATTTGCCGCTCACACCCTTACCGTCCGCTCCATGGCATTCAGCGCAGGAAAGCTTCTCATAGACGACCTTGCCGTCCGGCTCGGACGGTTTGTCGTCGGGATAAATCGCTTCCCGTCCACCTTTTGTCACGTCTTTGGAAACCAGCTGAGTATCGTCACCTTTAACGGTTACCTGATCGCTGCAGCCGCTCACTAGTGTCACTGTCGGCAACACCACCAACAATAGCGCCAGCAAAGATGTGGTCAGCCCGGCGAATGTTTCAAACGTAAAAACTGGTTTTTTTGTATGTGTCATAACTCACTCCGTAACCGAAGAAAGGAATCCAGGAGAACATTGCCCAAAGAACAATGACGAAGAAGCAAACAATAAGAAAGAGCGGCGGCGGACCTTCGCCGATGCGGTATTC
>CAZBOX010000168.1:0-12835 GCA_964493595.1 uncultured Candidatus Obscuribacterales bacterium
TCGCGCAGCCACTGCCGGCGACACCATCTTCTCGGGTGTCCTTACAGCCCGAATATTGCAACCGGCAAAGCTTTTGCCGGCGCAGCGATGCCGAATGGGATAGCCCGCGGAAGCTGAGCATCAACCGATGCTGCAGCTGTCCGGTGGCACGAGCTCTTCGGCACGTTTGCGGTATTGCTCCGCGCGTGCCGCAGTGATTTTCGCAAGAGTATTCCAGAGATAACCGGAGTACGGCGTGTTATCGCCGAGCAGAGCAAAACCCTCGCGAACGGTAGCTTCCGCTTCATCCAGCCGGCCCAGCGCCAGGTATGTGCCGGCCACATGATTGAATGAATTGTAGCTCTCGTTGTCCAGCTGCTCCTTGCTCTTCGCCTTTTCCAGCTCGAGTCCGCGCAGATTGCACGCAAGCGCCGCCTGCAAGTCGCCGATGCGGAAGTAGAGCGAGCCCAGATTGGTCAGATTGCCGCCCAGGCTGTCGGTGTTACCGTTGTCTTGCCAGACCTTGATCGCCTTTTCGTACCACGAGGCGGCGAGGGCGCCGTTCTTTTGCTTCTCCGCTTTCGTGCGAGCACGAGCAAAGAGCACAAGGAAGGCCATCGACCGATAAGCATCGGCCATGTCTTCTCCTAGTGGTCGGATCTTCTCCAGTATGTTGATGGCGACAGTGAGTCGGCGGCGTGCCTGGGCATTCTTCTTTGCTTTGCTCAGAGCTCTGGCTTGGGCGAGTTCTTCGTTCGCCTGCGTGCAATTGCTGCACCCGCAGGTATCAGAATGATTGCGGCGAGCCACTGGTGCCGGTCCCTGAACCTGGAAGCCGGGAGCCAGAGCGACTCCGTCCGGGATGTGATAAGCCCAGACGAGGGGGATGCCCTTGTATTCGCTGCTCGGCTTGGGAATTTTTTCCATCGCCGACCAGTCGGTGACCCAAACCGAAAGCTTGTGGCCATCTGTCGGATCGGCTCTGGCGATGCCGGTTTCGGCGTTGACGTACAGGCGCCTGAATTGATCGACTTTCGCTTGAAAGTCGGCTGGTGCATCTTGAGACATTTTGCCTCCTGGTTAAAGAGCCAGTTGAGCGGCAGTTCTTGCCCACCGCTCGTTCAGAACTTAGAAGGGTGGCCTGTTCGGGTTGCTGTGATCCAGCGAAGCCTCGAAGCTGCGACTATTGTGAACCTGGGCGCGCAGCGATGTGATGAGGATGCCTCCGGTGCTCAGGGCAATGAGGGTGAGATTGAGACTTTGCGAATCGCCCACCAGTCCTTTGAGGACCATCGCCAGGACCATGCCAATCGCGTAGCCGCAGATGGACACAAGCGCCCAGCGCGTGCGACGCCGCTCGAGATCCCAGCGTGCTTCGCGTTCGAGGGGGACCTCGCTCTTCCAGGAATTTTCTCTTTTTTTGCAGAGCCCCCAGAAGATGAGGGATGCCGTGAGCGTCGTTGAGGCGACAAGAAATGCCGCGATCGTGAGGATAAATACCATTGTGCTCATTATTCGCTCCTTATCAGGCTTTGCCAGAGCGCAGAAAGAGAATCGCCGATTTGCACCGGCGATTCTCTTGAAAGAATTTTTCGCTCTCTTACTTGCCTGCGATCATCATGCTGCCGATCTTGAGCGTCGGCGAGGCGACCGAGGAGCGGAACTCCAGGTCGTTGCCGATCTCTTCGACAGATTTGAGCATCGTCAGCACGTTGCCGGCGATGGTGATTTCCTGGACCGGATAGGCGAGTTCGCCGTTCTCGATCCAGATGCCCGAGGCACCGCGCGAGTAGTCACCGGTGACGCCGTTGAATCCGGGACCGGACACATGCGTCAGGTACAAGCCGTTCTTGACCGTGGCGATGATCTCCTCGGGGCTCTTGGTGCCGGGCTTGATGTAGAGGTTGGACTGGCTGCCGCCGTTGGGACGGGTGCCCAGCTTGCGGGCCGAGTAGCTGTCGAGGAAGTAGCTGGCCAGCTTGCCGTTGTCGACGATGGTGCGCTGACGCGATGCCTGTCCTTCGCCGTTGAACGGGCGAGAACCCAGACCGCCGGGCATCAGCCCGTCATCGATGATGGTCAGCTCGGGGCAAGCCACCTGCTCGCCGATTTTGTCGACGAGAAAGGACGTACGGCGGTAGATGGCAGAGCCGTGGGCGACGCCGGCGAACTGACCGAGCAGCTGCGCGGCCATGACCGGATCGAAGACGACCGGTACTTCTTGCGACTTGCCGCGCACGGCACCCAGGCGGCGCAGCACTCGGCGGGCCGCTTCCTGTCCGATGGAGTCGGGAGTGCCGAGCCGGGCCAGCTTGCGGTTGGAATTTGACCAGCCGTCCGTCTGCATGCTGTCGCCCTGCTGAGCAACAACCGAGCAGGACAGCGAGCAGCGGCTGCCGTTGTAGCTGCCGGTGAAACCACGCGAATTGGCATAGACGGTCAGACCGAAACTGTCCGAGAAGCTGGCTCCTTGCGAATTGTTGATGCGCCCGTCGAAACCGAGAGCGGCATCTTCGCAGGCTTTGGCCATGGCGATCTTGTCGGCCACGGAAAGCTTGGACATGCTGGTGTCTGCCAGGTCGAGGTCGGGGATGAGCGAAGCCAGGTCTTCCTTGTCGGGAAGTCCGGCATACTCATCGGGCTGTGCCGCCTTGGCGACAACGATCAAGCTGCGCACGATCTTGGTGAGAGCGCGCCGCGTGAAGTCCGACGTGGAGGCGGTGGTCACCACCTTGCCGACGAAAACGCGCACAGTGAGCGAGCGCCCCTGGGCTGCGGTTTCCAGTTTTTCCACATCGCCCATGCGTACGGTCGTGTCGACCGAACTCCAGGTGGAGATGGAAACATCAGAGTCGCTTGCTCCCAGCCGTTTGGCTTCGCCAATGACGAATTGGGCAAGCGCTTCGAAACGAGCCTTGTCGTTTTTCATAACTTGTCCTCCCTTAACGGCCGGTACCACCGACGGTGACACCGTCGATGCGGATAGTAGGCATGCCGACGCCGACAGGCACGCTTTGGCCGCGCTTGCCGCAAGTGCCCGTGCCTTCGTCCAGAGCCATGTCGTTGCCGACCATGGACACATGGTGAAGGGACTTCGGGCCGTTGCCGATCAAGGTCGCGCCTTTGACCGCCTTCGTCAGCTTGCCGTCCTCGATGAGGATGGCTGACGTGGCTGAGAACGTGTAGTCACCGTTGGTAATGTCGACTTGTCCGCCGCCGAAAGTGACAGCATAAAGCCCTCTCTTGACGGACTTTATGATCTCCTCCGGCGTCGATTGTCCGCCGGCCATGTAGGTGTTGGTCATGCGCGGCATCGGCACGTGCCGATAGCTCTCGCGGCGACCGTTGCCCGTGGAGCCGTGCTTCATCAGTCCGCCGTTGGTCCGGTCCTGCAGGTAGCCCTTCAGTACGCCCTTCTCGATGAGGACGGTGTTGCCGGTGGGCACACCCTCATCGTCGATATTGAGCGAGCCGCGCCGTCCCGGGACAGTGCCATCATCGATGATGGTGCACAGATCGGACGCCACCTTCTGTCCGATCATCTTGGAGAAAGCCGACGTCCCCTTGCGGTTGAAGTCGCCTTCCAGACCGTGCCCGACCGCCTCGTGAATGAGGACGCCTGGCCAGCCGTTGCCCAGCACGACCGTCATTTCGCCGGCCGGTGCTTCCACTGCCGAAAGAAGCCCGATGGCTTCCTGTGCGGCTTTGTGAGCATGCTTCTTCCAGCGGTCGTTTTCCAGGAAGAATTCGAAGTCGACGCGACCGCCGCCCGAAGACGAGCCGGTTTCGCGGCGGGTGCCCTCCTCGGCCAGGCAGGTGACGCCGAGGCGAACGAGCGGGCGGCGATCGAGGATGAGATCGCCCAGCGAAGTGACGATCACCACCGTCTCTTCCTGAATGCTCAGGCTGACGGTGCAGTTCTTGATGCGCGGGTCGTACTTGCGGCACTCCCGGTCGATCATTGTGAGCAGATCGACTTTCTGCGGCAGTGGCAGCCCGATGAGGATGCCGTCCAGCGGATAAAGGTTGTGCGGCTTGCGCTCCGGTCCGACCTGAATGGGCTCGACCGCCTTCGAGTGAAGGGCGATGGTGGCGGCATTGCGGGCAGCGGTCGTCAGATTGCGGACGTTGACATGATCGGTGTACGAATACCCGGTCTTGTCGCCGATGACGACGCGAATGCCGGCGCCCGAGACGTCGCTGCGAGAGGGGTTCTTGAGAATCCCCTGGTCGTAGACGAGACCTTCGGTGGTGCCGACCTGGAAATAGATGTCTGCGAAGGCACCCTTGTCACGGCTGCCGATGGCGATACCCAGCACTCTTTCCAGCTGGGCGGAAGTCAATCCAAACGTCTTTGCGAGGAATTGACTCGGTGTGGTAGCTTCTTTCACTTTAATCTCCCGATCCGTCTATTTTAGCAGAAGCTGAGCGAGGCAACTTCCTTGGTCGCCCCGCCCTGCGCTCTGCGTCTAGACGCCATGAGCGACACCGCAATTGGTGGCGCTGGTTGCTATTATGATTTCCGTGAAGTCCGGCATGGCGTTCAAAACAGTCGCGCATGCAAGCCTCTGCGGAGTTGAAGTCCAACCACCGAAGCGATGCGCTGATCGCTCCGGCTGCTCACTTCTTAAGGTGAGACTGTCGTTCTGCGCGGTCTTTGATTTCCTGACGGAAAGGCTTCGTGAAGCGGCGATTCGAGCGAATCCCCCACAGCCAGCCCTTCCACCACATCCAGGTGAGCAAGCCGCCCATCATCAGTGCCATCACGCAAAGGGCAAACGGATAACCGTATTGCCAGTCGAGCTCCGGCATGTTGAGCGGCGACTTGTCGCCGTGGAAGTTCATGCCATAGATTCCGGCCACGAATGTAGGCGGAATGAACAGCGTCGAGATGATTGTCAGAACACGCAGAATCTCATTCATGCGGCTGTTCTCCCGGCTCATCTGCAAGTCCATCAGGTCCGAGCACATCGTCTGATGGCTTTCCACCAGTTCGATGATGCGCAGAGCATGGTCATAGCAGTCGCGCAGGTGCAGTCGCGTTTCACTCTGAACGAGATTGATATTTTCGCGCTGCAGAGTGGCCAGCGCGTCACGCACCGGCCAGATGGTCTGGCGCAGAGCCCAGATGTCACGCTTGATGGCGTGGATGCGAGCAGCATGGTGCTGATCGTGGCGGCGGAAGATCTCTTCTTCCAGGTCGTTGAGGCGGTCGCCCAGTGTCTTGAGCACCGGGAAAAAACCGTCCACGACTGTGTCCACAATCAAGTAAGCCAAATAATCCGCAGTCAGGCTGCGAATTGATTCCGGTCGCATGTTGCGCAGGCTGTGGCGCCATGGCTCCAGGCAATCCCCGCCGGCCTTCTCCTGGAACGTCAGAACGAAGTTGTTCCCGAAAAAGAGGCTCAGCTGCTCCGAGGTGATTTTTTCCTCGAGAGAGACCATGCGCGTGACGATGAAGTGATACTTGGGAAAGTGCTCCACCTTGGGTCGCTGTCGGGCGTGCATGACGTCCTCCAGCGAGAGGGGGTGCAACTCGAAGATTTTGCCGAACTCGACGAGGGTTTCCTCATCGACCGGTCCGTCGAAGTCTACCCAGAGCACGGGCACGGTGCCGCGCAGCGCCTTGATTTCGGCGGGCGTGAGACCGGTGGTTTCTTTGACTTCCTCGGGGCCGATAGCAAATACATGAGCAGAGACGGGAGTAGCGGACGCGCCGCCTGCTCCTGTCGAATTCGTCTGATTAGTAGTCATTTTCGACTCCTCGGTTTAGGCAGAGACTCTGCCTGATTGCGAAGAGCGATTAGAGAAGGAGCGGGGCGATATTGCTAGCGCCCGCCCTCCTCCAGTTTTGCTCTCGAATACTGTTTGCCGCCAGGACGCGGTTATGCGGCAGGAACCCACTTGAGGTCGGCGGTCAGACCCTGGCTCAGGTTCTCGACCTGCGGGTGCCAGTTGCCGCGCGAGAAGAGCAGCCGGCACTCGGTAACGTCCGCGGGCAGCCGATCTTCATCGGTGACCACGCGGAAGTAGTCCTGCTGCAGTGCCAGTGCCGCCATGTCGAAGATCTTGGGGACCGGCTTGCCGATGCGCTTGGCCAGCCGCGCCGGGTGGTAGCGGTTGCCGACCGAAAGATCGGGGTTCATGGCCGCCTGAAGATCGTTCTCCCTCAAGTAGGAGAATGTGAGGAACAGAGTCCCCGGTTCGGAGTTGTTGTCTGAAGTCAGCCCTTCTACGCGGAAGGTGGCTGTTCGCCCGTTGAGAGTGCCGGTGGTGACCACCTTCTCCTCGGACAGGCGAATGTTCAGCTCCTGCGCGCTCAGACCTTCCAGGATGCTGCCGATGATGCTGCGAAGGCGCTCGTCGGGTCCTGCGGCTGCGGGCTTGTCGTTCGTGTTCATTGGTTTTCTCCGTGCGTCCCATTACTTGCTTGGGACTTCCGCGCGCGCTGGAGGCACTGACCGGAATTTCTATGCCAGTCAGTCCCGCTCAGCGAACGCTGGGCTTTACTTGGGCACCAACCGCCCATCACTCTGATGCGCAATTGGTGCGTTCGGTTCTGCAAGAAATGCCACTGCTCAGCAAGCGCAGATGCGCTTGAGGGCATCGAGATAGCGGGCAGCGCCGTCCGCCTTCAGTCCAATCGCCGCAAAACGCGGCTTGTCCTTGGCGGCGCGCTTGACCTGCTTCATCTCCACCTTGCCCCAGTTGGGGATGTCCGCCTTGCTGGGCAGACAGGGGGCGGCGGTGATTTTCACAGGCACGACGTTGTAGACGGCGTTGCGCAATTCCGTATCGAGACTGAAAGCGGCCACGACGTCGTGGATGAAGATGAGTTCGTCCGGGTTCTTCTCCTGGCGCGGGCGCACGGCGGCGTCGTACCAGAGGGCGTAGAGAAGGCAGAGGGCGCGCGTTCCCTTGTTGTCGGGAAGAGCCTCGCGCAATGCTTGCACGTTGAAGAAGCCGATGTCCTTGACGCGTGTGACTTCCGTCGGCATCAAGTAGACCGGGCAATCGAGTCCCATGAGAATGAAGTTGGACGAGAGCGGATCGCAGGCGACGTTGAACTGCACGGCGCCGCGCGGCGTTTTGTCGCCGAAGTCCATCAACGAGACATTGCCCCAGGTGGCGAACATCGCATGCACTTCCTTGAAGCGGCTGACCACCTCAGGGCAGCGTTCTATCACCTGCTTGAGCCCGGTCATCGGACCGCCGACGGCGACCATGACGGAGCCTTCGGGCTGTTCGAGAATGAGCTTGACCAGGTCTTCCTGCGGCTCCAGTTCGCTGTGCCGGATCGCTGCCAGCGGGTCGACATCGGCGAATTTGTAGTATTCGGCGAAATGCACCCAGTGAGGAACCAGGGTTCGCGGGGCGATGCCGCCGTCGTACACTTTGGTCACCGAGATGCCGAAATTGCGCAGGAAATTCTTGGCGCGCATTGCTGACGCCTGTTGAGCCATGCTCGAGGACTCGTGGTCCCATTCCCAGTGCTTGTGTTCTCGGGTGGCATTGAAGCGCACCGGCCTGCCCGTCAGGCAGACGGCTACTTCAGCCTCCGGGTTGAGTTTGTAGAGTGCCAGGAGCTGGACGAAGTTGTCCGGATCCGGCGCGTCGATGAAAGCGAGAATCAGTGGTCTCATGATTGGTCTCCTTCGCGGCGGCATGAACTGTGTTGATGCCGCCTGGCTTGGAGTGCACATAGTGCACCCGGCTGAAGCGGTGCTCAGCCGGAGAAATGTGTTGGGCGGGGCGCCTTCTTGCAACGCTGCAGATGCGCCCTGAGCCGGAATTCCCGTTTACTTGTAGTGCAGAGGACCGTGGTTGAGCTGGCGTCCTTCGATGGTCTCTTCGCCATCGACGACAGCTTCCAGGTGCCTTACGATTTCGGCAACCTGCTTCTTGAGCTGGTCGGCAGCGACGAAAGTGGCTTGCTCAGCCTCTTCTTGCGTCACACCGCCGGTCTGGGACAGCATCATGGTGGTGCCGATGAAACACGTGACCGTGGAACCTTCCAGCGGCTGCTCGATCATGCTCGGGCCGCGGAAGCCCAGCTGGGATGCGATGGTGCTGATCAATCCACGGGCTACGGCCGCCTGCTGGATGACATAGGCGCGCACGACTCCGGAGAGCGCGTTGTGCGGCCAGTTACGGCTGCGCGCATTGCCCTCCGTATCGTTGAGGCGCGTGATCAGTGCCTGCAGGTTGCGTCGAACCGAATCGATTTTCTCGACTTGTGTTTCCATTATTTATCCTTGGGAAAGTTCTCCTTGCGGAGAAGGTTAGAGACAGGCGTGGATCAGGCGCATTACGGGCGCCCAAAGCCTGTGCAAGGCGTTTTGCTTTGCTCAGGCGGAGTTTCCACGCCCGTCTCGGGTTTGGACGTGATCAGGCGGCACCGTCTTCGAGCGCCTGTTTCACCTTGGCGAGCAGCTGTCCGTGGTCGAAAGCGAGCGGATTGGCCAGCACTTCATCGAGGTCTTCGAAGCGCGCCGAGCCAGGCTTGGCATCATCGCCCGCCGACACATTGGCGAGTACTTCGGCTTCGCGCTCGGGCGGCACGATGTAGACGTAGCCGTGATCGACCACGTGCCCTCGTGCGTCGCGGTTGGGTTCCGAGCGCACATCGACGAGGAAGACATCGTCTTCGCTCACTTCGTACGTGAACTTCGAATGTCCCGGACCGCCATCGCGCCGGACGAAGCATTCTTCAGTGACCTCGCGAGCGGCGCCCTTGGGCAGGTTCTCGAGGTGCACGTTGAGAAAGCCTCCCGGCAGGCTGTCCATGTCTTTGTACGGAAAGCCCCCGCGCTTGATGACGAGCACTTTGCGAGAGCGCGGCAGAACGACCGCTGTCGTCGTCGTGCAATCCGCCTTGGGATAAGCGTAGACCTTCAGCTGGATGGCAGTGAGCAAGGCCGGAACGGCGCCTGACACAGTCATCTGGTAGTGGTCTTCGTTGAGCTCCAGGAGCTTGCTGTGCATCGCCGGGGTCATGTTGACCGCGTCCACGACGATGATGGCTGAGTATCCCTTGGCGCGCAGCTGTGCGCAGACCAGAGCCAGCCGGTGTGGTGTGGCGGCACCTGTCACAAGCACATGAGCGCCGTCTTCGACCGTTACCGGAAAAGAGCGGAACTTGTTGCGTGCATGAACGACAGGGATGCCGTTTGCCTTGGCCGATTCGAGCAGGGGCTCATAACCGGGCTGGGCTGCCGGACCGTCGATGACGAGAACAGCGAATTTCTTGCCCAAAAGACCGAACTGGAAGACGCCGAACAGTCCCAGAAGCGGGAATGCCAGCAGTGCCAGAGTCGATCCGGGCAAGAGCATGCCAATCGCCAGCGCAATTGCGTAGAGCAGAATGGCGCTGAAGAGCATGTGAAACGGCTTTCGTGCAATCGCAGTCAAGCCGCCAAAGTACATACATCCTGCGGTCAGACCGGCTGTTGCGCATGCCAGGGCCCCGAAAATCGCAGTCGAGCGATCCTGGACCATGAAGGCAACGAGCAGGCTGAGCATCACAGGAATGAACAGTTGGAACTTACGATTCATGTGATCTCCTACTGCCACCTGAACTCGCGTTCAGATGGTTCAAGAAACCTCTAGCCTTCAGTGAGAACTCCTTGGCAACCCGAAATTTCGTCACTGAAAATTCAGGCACGCGGATTGCGTGTCTGGGAGTTGATCAGGACGAGGAGCGTGGGACTTGGTGAGGAATTGACTGTTAACTAGAAGCAGGAATGAAGCTTTTCGAGAATATGAAATTGAGAAATCCGGACGCTATGGAAGTTCTGTTCATATTGGAAGATCTTGTTGGAAACCTCTCTAATAAAGACCTGTTGTGCCTTTGTCTTGTTATCAAGAAGCTTTAGCGAAGTTAGCGCTAGATACTGGTGTTTACGACGGCCGCTGTTCAAATGCTTTTGAACTAACTGAGAACAACCAGAGTTTCTTTTGACGTTTGGATCTCTTTTCTCATAGAGATGAAAACCATTCTTTTAGAGCTTATTGGGCTAATTCTTGTCTTGAGAAATGCAGAGCCGTTAGCGTAGATTCCGCCACCGTGCGTGTTTTGATGAAATGGATTCAATAATCACCGCCCATGCCGTTCTTCGATGGTGCTCCGCAAGCCCCGCCAATTGAGCGTTTTCTTGCAAGAGGCAAATTTGCGGCATTTCATTTTTTCGCAATACCAAAGCCTGTCGGCTATTTTGCCGCCGCCAATTTCGTGCCAAGGGGATTTCTAAAGGAAACATTAATAGAACTGTAAACCCTTGTTGGATAAGGATTAGCTACTACTCTTTTCCAACTCTTGACCAAGGACGTAAACGCGCAAGCTTTACTCACCCATATCCTCCGCCTTGCTCTCAATCTCAGAACCTCGTGCGCGCACGGGGGCGGGTTTGAGCGCTTATTGCGCGAGTGAATCTGGTCTGGAGTTTTCACCTCTCTGGTCGATGTCGCGTCGAACCAGGAGCGTCTCTGCACTGAATACGGTGCTGAAGACTTTTGCAATAGCGATCTACTTCTCTCTAACCTCCGATTGATCGGTAATAGACAAGGAAAGTACTGTCATGTCTGATCAGAATTCTGTTCAACCCCCAATTAACGATAAAGAGTCCTGGAAGAAAATCGGCAACTGCTTGATGTTCATCATCGGTGCGGCTTGCCTGCTCTTCTGGCTCATGAACGGACCGATGCGCCCTGACCCCACCAAGGTTCAGCGCGGACGCACGACTGTCACCGTCGAGGCTCCTGCGGAATCCATTCCGCCCACCGGATTCTCCGGCTGGATGCTGCATTCCGGTCTTCTCTATCTCGGCATTCCCTTGGTCGGCTTTGCGTTCGTCAACCAGGTTCGCTGGAGGCGGCGTCAGGAAGCCGTCGAGCGCAAACAGCACATCGACCGTGTCGAGAACACTCGCATGGCGATGTCGCCCATCAATCAGCTTGGCGGCCGGCGCAATGCAGCAAAGAAGCAGGAGCCTGTTGAGGTCGAAGTGAATGGCAAGAAGGTCAAACTTCCTCCCATGCGCTGTGACGTCGGTACGCTCATCCTGCCCGGCGACCGCCGCTTTGCCAATCTGAGCTTCGACAAGGTCATTGGCCAGCACGAAGCGAAGATGGAAATTCAGGAGTTTCTGCACTTCCTGCAGCATCCTGAAGAGTACGAGACGATGGAAGCCAAGCTTCCCCGTGGTGTGCTCATGCATGGTGCTCACGGCGTGGGCAAGACCATGCTGGCTCGCACGCTGGCTTCGCTTTGCGGCTTGCCCGTCATCGAAGTGGCCGGTTCCGAATTCGTCGAGATGTTCGTCGGCGTCGGCTCCAGCCGCGTGAGACTGCTCTTCGACGACCTGGACGAGCTGGTCAAAGTCTTCGGCGGCGCCATTCTCTTCATCGACGAGTTCGATGCGATTGCCCGCGCCCGCGGCAGCACGCACGGCGGTCAGGAAACCGAGACAACGCTCAACCAGCTCCTCAAGGAGATGGACGGCATTGTCGCGCGTCCGCGCGTCTTCACTTTTGCGGCCACGAACCGCAAGGACATTCTCGACCCGGCGGCGATTCGCCCCGGCCGTTTCGACCGAGACATCCAGTTCTTCAATCCGACCCGTCCGGATCGCGAAGCGCTGCTCGGTATCTATCTGCCTGAGAAGCTGCGTGCTCCCGGGCTGGACCTCAAGGTTGCCGCCAAGGCTTGCCCTAGCGCCTCCGGTGCTCACGTCGCCAACATCGCCAACGAAGCGAAGATCCTCGCTGTTCGCGCCGGTCTCAAGAAGGTGACTCAGGCTGTCCTCGACGAGGCTGTCCTCAAGGTCACCATCGGCGTGCGTCGCGACGGTCAGCGCCAGATTCTTACTCCGCTGGAGCTCGACACGGTCAAGGTGCATGAGAGCGGCCACGCGCTCGTGTACATGAAGTTGTCCGGTCGCGCGCCTCTGCGCTTCACGGTCATCCCTCGCGGTCAATCTGGCGGGCACGTAGCCTACTCTGACGACTTCGAGACGCTGATCACGAAGGAGCATTTGAAGCTTCGACTTGCCGTTCTCATGGGCGGCGCCGCGTCCACCTTCCTGGTCCGCAAAGGGCAGGAAGACTCCGGCGTTTCCATGGACATCCAGATGGCGACCGATATCGCCATTCAGATGGTCACCCAGTACGGCATGTCCGAGCTCGGGAAGTTCAATCTGGCATCGATGCAGAAAGCCGGGCTCGTCTCCGACGAGTTCCGCGACCGCATCGCCAAGGCTGTTCAAGCTCTCGTCGACGAGGGCGAGAAGACTGCTTACCGCGTCATCGAGGAGAACGAAGCGGACCTGCGCAAGCTCATCGAAGCTGTGGAGGAGCACGAGACTCTGCTCGAGCCCGACATCAAGCAGCTCTTCAATCTGGAATATCCAGAGCAGGCGGTCGACCCGGTCAAGGTCGCACTTGCCAAGGAAGGAGGGCGCGAAAATGCCTAAGGAAAAAGAACGCTTTCCCTTCCAGTACGGGCCGCGCGACACCGGTCGTGGCAGCCCGCCTCCCTGGCCTCAGCTGGTGCAGGTGGGAATGGGGATTATCCTCATGCTCTCCACCGGCTACATTGGTGTCAACTATGAGTGGATTGGCGGCGTCTACACCCGAGGGCCGTGCGCATTCCTGTGCATGATCGGCCTCATGATCTGCATGGCTTTTGTCGGCGACGGTTTCGACAAGGCGCAGGCGGACGGAGACAACGACCATCCGTAGATTAACTCAACAACACGACAGGGTGGCGGAATCTTCCAAAACCCTGTCGTGTTTTCTTTCTTTCCTGGTCTATTCATACATATAGTTGTCGGGTGGTTTTTTCTGTAAAACCAGCTTG
>CAZBOX010000169.1:0-12811 GCA_964493595.1 uncultured Candidatus Obscuribacterales bacterium
GTTTCACAAGGAGTGCTGTTCTCACGCCACTGTCTACTTAATCGGGTACACCCCAAAACGCTGACAATCGCAGAAATATACTGCGCTGCATAGTACAAGATCGTTTTCGAAAAAAATTTTGTGCTCGCATCGGGATGGGGCACTGTGGCCCCATCCCGATGCTCGGCAATAACTCAGTCGATTGCGCGTTCGGCAAAGAGATTGAACAACCGGTCCATCTTGCCGAATGTGCCGACATAATGCCGCAACTCGAACGGCTCCATGCCGTTCTCCACCACGGAAAACTTGACGGGCTTTCGCCTGCCGGAACAGTCGACAGCAATCATCCAGGCGAGATAACTGGAGTAGTTGCCTGTCCTGGCGCCGCCGTCGCTGATGCGCTGAAAGACGAAGAGCTTGCCCTTCTCCGTCACCTGCATGTCGGCTGGTGCTTGCGTCTCCTTAAGCGCTTGCGGCGACACTGTCCAGATCACCACGTCTTCGTCCTGACCGGACGGCGACGCGCGCTTGATGATGAGATACGGCTGGCGAGCAGTGTTGTATACCTTGGTGTCCACGCCAATGATCTCGTCTGCGTGACCCAGCATGACCGAAGAGGGTGCATACGGGTCGAAGGTGACGAATTCGATTTTTGTAGGCATCGTGTTTCCTTTTGCTTCTGGTACTCATTCAGTTGCGTCAATCTGTCACGTTCCGGTGACAGTTGAGAACGCGCCGCTAGCTGCAATCCGGAAGAATTGCAGAAATCTGTGGTTTTGAACGCGACATCATCTCCGACTCACACAATCGGGCTGAGACGCACAGCTGCTGCTGCTCTTTCAGTGCTCTGAAAGCTCGGGTCTGATTATTCTTCGAAGTTGTGTGGGGGGGGGAACGGTTCGGATCAAAACTCAGATAATCTCTGGTAACACTTCCGGCGCCCGCAAACAAGTAAACAAATTTGACGGGGATCCGGCTATTGTTAAGTAGATCCGGGTTCTTGATGCTGGAATATTCACGGTCGATTCACGTGGTGCACCATACTCTTGCGAACGGTCAGGGAGTTTCTCTCTGAACTCGGCTTCTCCTGTCTGCATCTTTCCCCATATCTCTCTCGGAATCTTTTGACGCGATCTTCGCGTTATCTTCTTCTCGCCTCTCTCCATAGCAACAACAGTCAGAAATGACTGTATTTCAAACATGCCAGTTCGAGCGAAAAGCTCGGACATTTTGCGCATAGACGCCACTACATACAGTATCACTTACTATCTCAGCTATCACACCAACGCACACATACGACACCTTAAAACAAGCGGGTTTCTGATCAAACACATACAGATTCTCGCCAATCAGCTTTGAAACTGAATAGCAAAGGCGTAAGAATTCAAATAACTTCTCTTCTTCTCACGCAACAAGAAACGACCACTCTCACAAAAAAATAACGCACTTCTCGAAGAGACAACCTGCGACCTGAGTCGCGCGCACGATCTCGAGGAAAAGAAGGAAGTTCGCGACTAAAAGTCAATTCAACATAGACAGCAAAAGAGAAAAACAATGGAATCGTTCTTCTTCGAGTCCATGTGGACTCCCGTGATTGCAGGCATCCTGGTTGGCAGCTGTGCATTCGCACTGGACGGCATCGACAATTTTTTCGGCGCAATACTGCTTGTATTTGCGGCGGCAATCTGCGGAGTAATCGGCGGTGTATTCGCATTCTTGATCATGCTGAAAATCGGGATGGGGTGCTTCGCCGGGGCAGTTGTGATGCTCATCGCCTTGTTTACTGCCAAATAGAAAGAGAAATCTCAAAACGAAGAACAAGAAGACTGAGACCATTTGTGGCTCTATGGGACTGAGAACAACTCCGTAGATCGACAAATAGACTTGGTTGCATCCCAGCGCGTTTGCCGGTTCGCTTTGAACCTGAAGAACGCGCTGGGTATACTCGCTTGCTTTCAGTCAGCGACAACTTATCTGTAGAGTTTTTCAAAAGAACGTATCTACCATATCGCTTAGTACCACTAAACACAACAAAAGACGGGGAAAAGCCCACGACGCATTTGCGCTCGCAGACTTTCCCGCCGCCTTCTACCAACAGCTTTTCAGCCGACTACCGGGTGGCCGGGAAGCTTACGCCTTTTCCAGCGCTTCCTGCACCAGGTCTTTCATCATGTCGCCGAGGCGACTCCAGACCTGTTCTTTCTCATCCTCGGTGAGTCCATCCCACCACGCGGCTTCGCCGGCAAGGAAAGCGGCGGATGGCGGTTCACCGTTTTTCACTTCGGTGACGACGCGCGCCAATCCGGCGGTGCTGTTGTCGTGAACATACTGGCGCTGAGCCGCGCTGAGGCCCGCCCACCACATCTTTTCCTCATCGAAGACAAAGCCATCAGGCAGCGCTTCTCCTCTGAGGACAGAATCCACCACCTCGCGAATGCGCGCTCCTCCGACCAAGCCGGAAAAGCGGAAAGTTCGCCCATCTTCGAGCGCGACATACCCGGTCCACTGCTTGGACACAGGTGTCAGCTCGACACCGTGACCGCAGCACGCGTTGAGCGTTCCAGGCAGATTGGCGATGCACGGATCGTGCTCGCCAGGCGAGCATTTCGCCTTGCATCCGACGCACGGGCGCAAGTTCGCTCCGTCAACAAGAACGCCATCGGCTTGATAGACGACGCCTTTTTCAGTCTCTTCGATGACATGACCGAAGAGCGAATCGACCTTGAACAGCATAGTCAGATTCCTTCTCTCTGCGATTACGAATGGAAACGGCCGGAAGCAGGGCATCAACCAGATAACTGGCTCCGCCCGGCTCCCAGCCGAATCCGAAGGTATGGATAGCCGGTTCTACTCCGGCACGTGTACGTCGAGGTCGACGATCACGCGCTCGCCAAGACTGGCGAGCACTTTGTTCTCCAACACATATTCACGCACTCCGCGCTTGCCGTCGTGACGCCGGGTGAACCCGTCGCCAGAAAAGAGCTCGGTGAGTCGAACAGTGTGATAGAGGAAACGGCGCACGGCAAGGGCATCGCCCTTACTTTCCAGCAGTCGCGCCACGGTCATGAATCTTGGATCCTTGGGCCCTTCGGCATGAACTTCAGCGAACTTGAAACCGGCTTGATTCTGCCAATCTTCAAAAGCGGTTCGCTTCAGCTCGCCGGCGGCGGCATCAATCAGGTGTTTCACTTCCGGATAATGCTCGCACACTGCAGCCAACACACCATTCCAGGTGGCTGCTCGCATGCCTTTCTGGCGGCGGAAGACGACAAGGCTGAACTTGGTTCCAGCGGCGACTTCATGCCCGATGTACTCGGCCGTGTGACCGAGTTCGATGAGCATGTCGAAACCGTTTTTACCAAGCAAGCGCTGGACGCCGCTCGGACCCATGACCATGGTGACGCGCCTGTCACGCTCTTCGGCAAGGATCACGGGAGTCTTTCTGTGCGAGCGGACCAGCCGCGCATACAGATTTCTCACCCGCGTCCTTTTGCCGGAAGTGCTCTGGCAGTTGCCTCCTCCAAGAACCAGTCGTTCGATGGACTGTTGTCTCATTTTTGGTTCTCCTGACTCGGACGATCGAAAAGGAGGAATACACAGCAGGTGCCGGATGCCGCCCACCAGTGACGTATACTGGCGGGGACACCCGGCGCTGCGCGAAATAGTGGCGACTAATTGCCCGCCGCTACCGCAGAATCGTCAGCCTTCACGGGCGGCACGACTTCCATGAAGACCGGCAGGTGGTCGCTGAAATCCTTCGTCCAGAAGAGCAGGTCGCGCTTCAGAGTTGGGAATGCAGGGATCCAGCAGAGGACGGTGCGCCCTTCCATGCCCTTCGTGAAGAAGCCGTCGAATTGACCGCTCTCGTTGCGGAACTGGTAGGAAGGACGCCCATCGACGACCGGCTCCAGCTTGAAGCCGTAGTCGTAGAGCGGCTTTGTCTCGGTGGTTGTCGCCTTCTCGAGGGCAGCGTTGAAGTCGCCGCCCATGATGATCTTCGTGGTCGGAAGATCGGCAACCGAGTAATCGACCGCCGGACGAGCCTTCTTTTCGGCACCGCCCTCGGTGGCACCTGCTTCCGCCCCGGCCTTCGCCTGACCCGCAGTCGGCGCCTTGCGACGCTGATACGGCGACTTGGCGGCCTGACGCTTGAACTCCTCCACCATCTGCTGGTTCGAGAACTCGCGGATGGGGCGGGTAGCGTCGGGACCGCCGACGTTGGACTTGGTGTGCACATTGACGAAGTCGTAGACTTCGCCAGTGAGCGTATCCAGCACGCGCTGCTGGATGGCGGGACGCAACGTGTACTTGAACTCGGGATGACCGGGCACCTCGAGCAAGTAGTCGTGGTAGACCGCCTTCTTGCCTACGTACTCCAGGCGCGGATGAAGCAGCATGCCGCATGCCTGCTCGCGATTGTTGCGGTGGCTGGCACAGACGCCATAGCCGGCCGCTTTCGCGATCACCTTGAGGGCGTCGATGTTGGTCTCCTGGAAAAGCACGATGTGAGCGCGCTTTACCAGCTCGACCAGCGAATCGAGAATGCGAGTCGCCTTGTCCTTGTTGAGCAGATAGCCGTTGAAGCTGACCACGACGAGGTTGCCCTCGTAGGTGACGAGCGGGCGCTCGCCGATCATCTTGAGGACGACTTCCTTTACCTGCTCAGGTGAGGCAGGCACCCAGGGACGACGTCCGCCGGGCTTCTTCTTCTCGCCCGCCTCGTTGTCGAATTCGCCTTCTTTGCCGGCGATAACAGCCTGGGCAAGCGGGTTGCCGGCGGCAGCGAGCTTGGCGATCTCCGCCAGAGTCTCGCTCGCCCAGGGCAACCGATTGGCTTGGATACAGGCGTCCAGAAGCGCGATCTGCGTCTTCAAGTCACCTGACGTCTTGACGAGAGCCACGCGGAGAGCATCCGCGGTTTGGGTTTGACTCATAGTACAGATTTCCTTTCTAAGCAGCCTTTAGCCGGCCGCTCGTCTCGAGATGCTTGCGGAATTTCTGGCACACGGTCTTGTGGTACTGCGTGCACTCTTCCGCGGGAACCAGCCCGTAGAGATAGGCGAGCTGCTCCTTCTTGGTCGGCTTGTCTGTGACGGCCATAAGGGTGGCGACGATCTTCTCGGCGTCATCCTTGACCTCGAAAGGCAGATCGGCGAATTTCTCTTCCAACTTGCCTTCCAACACGCGGAGCATGATGTAGCGCGGATTGAGCTTCTCCTGGATCATCTTGCCGATGTAACCAGCGCACTTGTACTTGACCCGGCGGTCAGACCAGCGCACGACGAAGCCTTCCTTGTTCTCGAACTCCGGACGCTTGACGAAAGCCTTGAGCTCATCGATTGAGCTGAACTGCCAGCGCTCCACGACGCGCAGGCCGAGCTGCTCGCCGAGTTTCTGCAGGTCCCCGTAATCGAGGTCCTTGAGGGTGCGCTTGCTGTATGCGGCCAGAAGGCAGAATTCCACCCGGCCGGCATAATCGAGAATGACCTGCGTTTCGGGATGGATGAATTCGGCAAGAACAGTCATGCCGGCAGGAAACGAAGCCGCCCACTGATCCTGCTTTTCGGCGAGGATTTCATTGGCGATCTGCGCGGACCGGCTCTCGAACGAACCGCGGGTGGTGGCGATTACCTGGCCGCGGTAGTGGAAAATGATTGCCAGATGCCCATCTTCCTTCACCATCACTTCGAAGGGACCGCCGGGCAGCTCCTTCGTTTCGGCGTGCTCGCCGACATTGAAGAATTTCGGGAATGGAAAGGCAACAAGCGTGCCGCGACGGTCGAAAACGATGCCGCGGCAGAGCCGAATCGCCGGCGTCCAGCCGTGCTCGAAAGCATGCAGCGTGACGTGGGCGACTTCAGTGTAATTGAGCCCGACAAGCGGAAGCTCACGATGGAAGAACGGGCGAATCAAGCTGGTCACGGAAGGCATTCCCGCTTCGCGCTTGTAGCCTAGACATTGAGCCATGAACTTTTCGTTGGCCGCCACGCGCTTCCAATCGCTCCAACCTTGAGGGCTTGAAACGCGGTCGCTGACGAGGCGGGCGACAAAAGTTTTGAGCTGCTTGAGAGCTTCTTTAGTGGTCATTGCGTGTATTCCTTGTGTTTCACTAGTCCGGTCTTTGGCCGAACAGACATGCGCCCCCGCTTTCTGGCGGAGGGTGGTGCGAAATGCCGATCCCCGAGAAACAAACCGTACAAACCGGACACACACGCGGACGCCCACGCACTTCGTGAGAAGGCGCGCGTTTCGGGCGGTATGTGGCTAAGGAGTTACGGTTTCAGTGACTCGTATCGGCTAAGGAAATCTTGAAAGATAGAACTCGACTCTACGCGCAAAAAAGTGCGTGAAACAAGCAATTAGTTAGTGTTTTAAAAGTTTTCCTGGCTAAGAAATTAGATCGCTTAGCTAGAATTAGTATTTAACGCCCGACATTTTTCTTTGCTTTTGGCAGGCAGCTTTGCCAGCAGCGTTCAACATCGTCGAGACATGAGCCTTTAGAGAATTGCGTCAGCGCAACTCAAATAGTGCTAAGAATTCTTCCCGAAAAAGAACGACCTTGCGTTAGCTGTGCAAGGTCGCAGAAAGGGCACCCAACTGGTAAGCAAAGCAAATTGGAAAAATTTGCGGGCGCACGGTCTCAATGCGCCCCTGCAAATTCGTTTCAACCGCCTTCATTCGAAAAATGTCGGCGTCTAGGCGACATCACGGCCGGTGGCCATTTGGAAGATGAAAAGGATGCCGCAAAGCACCAGCAATCCATGGATGAAACTGCCGCCGACGTGGCTCAGCAAGCCGATTAGCCAGACGGCAAGCAAAATGGTGATAAGTGTATAAAGCATTTATTTGACCTCCAGAAATTCTCTGTCCTTCGTTGTGGATTTGGACTGGGTGCGGCTGCGTAAGTTCCCTAACCAGTTTTTCCAGTACGAAACGTACCGCTTCCATGTTTGCCAGGCGAATAAAGATGAGAATGAAACGACAGGCTGGCTGTAGGGCGCAAAGTCGTTGTTCTGCGGCAAGCAGAACTCTAGTTTGGAATTACCTGTTTCCTTCCAAATTCGCGCATTTCTTCACCCAAAGACCTATCCCTTGAACATCTGCACAGACGAAGTTTCGGCACTCACGCCGGACGTGCAGCAACGGATATCGGCTTTTGAAGAATCGCCGCGCGCAAGCGGTGGAGAGCCATTCATTGCAAGAGCTCCGGTTCCCGGACATTAAGGATGCTATGAACAACCCTGTATCTAATGAAGAAAACGGCGGTCTTATCATCACACCGCCGAACAACAACCAGCCGCAGTCCTGGCCCAAGCGGATTCTCATGTTCCTGCTGGTCGGCCTGGTGGTGATCTTCTGGGAGACCACAAAAGGACTGTACAAGCGGACCTATAAAAGTGCCGACGGCGAAGACACCAACTTCCTCAATATGTTCGTCGGAGTGCTGCTCGCTCTGATTGGCGCCATCAATGTCGGTTACACGCTCGGGTGGACGAACCAACCGCCGGCGCAACTGACACACTGGCTGGGCAGCGCTGTTGCCACCGCTGTAGCGGTGTTTTTGTATGGATGGACGCTGCTGCATCTGTTCATCTTCAAACACGCTATCAAGGTTTCCAAACACTTGTGGCAGCACGTGAGTGTCCATGGGCAGGAGGATGAATGGCGCGAAACGACGACCGGAAGTGTCAACCCGGGATGGTTTTCCGACTTACTGATTTTGGGATCCAGGATCGTCATCGTGCTGACGGCGGCTGCGCTGTTCTTCAAGGTCACGTTCCATATCCAGGCGAATCAGGGAGACTACGGCTGGCTCGGCTGTATCGTCGGCTTCCTCTTCGGTGTGGCGATTCCCTTCTTCTGGCTGGCGTGCCTGATCCTCATAGGCAAAGCGTTCGGCCGCGCATTCTCGACACTGCTGTTCTTCGTGTGCGTATTTTTGGCGCTGACGAACTGGTCGACCACGTGGTCGATCATTGCCTGGCCCTTCAACGGATTGAGCGCTAATAAATGGGGAGACTGGGGATATATTCCGGGCGCGGCGGTCGGCCTTGTCTGGGCGGTCGTTATGGCAAAAGCGGCCGGCAATCTGGTCAAGCGTGTCGGAGTCTGGCTGTTTGCAGCGATTTTCAGCGCCGCCGGCACCTATCTGCTCATCCCGTCCACACAGTCTTTGCTTGGCAATCTGCCGGTGGACAGCGTTACGGGCACTCTCCTTCCAGTTCTGGCGTCGGCAGCGGAATTCTTCGTGCTGATTGCCTACGTGTTTCCGCTCCTGCACATACTGATCACGCATTCGAGCGAATACTTGAGCAAAATCGGCAAATTGGCGGAATGGGCATACATGGAGGAGAGCGGCGGCTACCGCGAGTTTCCGCTCATGGTGATTACCATCATCGCTGCTCTTGCCACACCGTGGTTCGCCGCCAAGCTGCTGCTGACGTTCGTTCTCTCTTCGGTCTGGCAAGCCCACGCCCTTGCCGTTGTGCTGAGCATCGCCGTATACTCGCTGGGCGGCAAATGGCTGCTGAAGACGGGCGTGCTGCCGCTCGCTGTGGCTGCCACGGCAATCGGGGGTTATTCTTTTTACGGCTCTCTGAGCGCCGCGGGGTATGGCACCGCCGCTTGCCTGGCACTGACAGTGGCCGGCGCCGTCCTGAACATCTTCATCGCCTTCCCACTGCTCTACATCCTTGTGCGAAAACTCACTCAAGGATGGCTGGCAGTCTGGTTGCGCGATCCGCTGATGAGCGCACACACGCGTTTCTGCGATGCCATTGTTCGCCTGTACACCGAGTTCTTGCAGGCGGCCAGGCTCACATACAACGACGACACTAACTTCCGCGAGACATTCCTGCAATTGGCCAACCTGGCATCCACTGCGGCCTTGTCAAAGCTCGTATGGATGCTGGTCCGTCACTACGAATTCGCTCTCTGGCTCCAGATCGTCTCGACCTTCACTGCGGTGGTCGGTTGCTACCTTCTGGTCGGACATCTGTACAAACAACGCGGAACGCCCTTGATCGGCTTGATCGCTGCCATCGTATGCGGTGTCTACTCGGGCATCCTCGTACACAGCGCTCAACCGTTCGGACTCTGGCTCTCAGTGCCGGGCGCGCTCATCGGCGCAGCACTGACGGCAAGCGCATTTTTCCCGTGGTTCTACCTGCTCTTGCGCGTGCTGCTCAACGCAGCCGAGCACTCTCTCTGGCTGCGCCCCATTCTCGTCAACACCCACCGGGCCCTCTGGGATCGCGCCGCCAACCTGCGCCAGGACTTCCTCAAAGTCTATCGACAGGTGCGCGAAAGCATGACCGAATTAAAGGAAAGCTTCCTGCGCTCCTACGAAGAAATTCGCGCGCAGATGTTTAAGTCCAGGAAGTAAATTCCTCGTTCAGGCAGCCGACTTGCTGAAAACAGCTCGCCGGTTGCCTTTTTTTTTCGATGCTACTACCCGCTATCGTATCTTTTGATAATGCTTTGATAACAACTTCGTGTGCCTCATCGACTAAGGTGGCGGAAATGTGGTCGCATCCAGCGGCTCATGCTCATATCCTCTTACGGAGCAGCTCGAATGTCTAATTATGAGAGTTCGTCCTTTCATCCCCAGCCCTTCAAAGAACAGTTCAATACGAGCGGACTGCACCTTGAATTGCAGTCACACCTCGAGCAGCGGCGCAATCCCGGCAATGTCGTAGAGCAAACGGCAGATCAAGTTCGTCGCTCGGTCGAACAGGGATTGAAGCAGTCAGCAAGAGAACAGCAAGAAGCGATCAAATCAATGCGCGAAAGAGCTGAAATCTCTGCTACCTTGCTCGGCAGTTTTGAAATAATCGACGGCTCCAATCGAGCCCATAAGCGAGATGGAAAAATCACAAAAGATGAGTTGCAGAATTACAGACGAGAGCACGCAAGAGAACTGACTAACAACGAATTGCACAATCTGCAAATTGCCACCCGCGATTTTGCCACTCAGATTGCGCGCGGCAAAGAATGGGCGACAAAGTCAGATATAGACACCTACAGAACATCCCCTCCAGTAGTCGTGCGCAGACCGTCCGCCCGACACGAGAAGGAAGGACTTGACGACAAAGTCAAGGAAAAAATCAAAGGGATTTCGGGATGGATTCGCAAGAAAGCGACCGACTGATTTTGCGCGCTAAACAAATGGTGTCGTAATTAAACGGCAGTAGGGCAGTGCCTTACGAAGGACTTCCAAACCTTGATCGCTTACCCTGGTGCGAGCCAGATTCAGCTCAGCCAGATTATCCATTTCCGCCAGCGCTTCTACAGCTTTGTCGGTTACGTTGGTATGGAAAAGATTGAGACGGATCAGTTTCCTCAGCCTCTTCAATGACTGCAAAGCAGCGTCTGTGACTCGTGTTTCGACGAGCCAGAGAGCACGCAGCCCAACCAGTTTTTCCAGCGAAAGAACACCGTAATCACCGATTTTCGTGTCATTCAAGGACAGCAATTCGAGCTTATAGAGCGGCTCTAAGCCTTTCAAATAGTCGTCCTTCACACCTGTGTCGGCAAGCCATAGACTGTCCAGTTTCGCCAGCCCACCGATAGATGAAAGCGCAGAAGCAGATAGTGGCAGACGACAGATACACAGCTCCTGCAAATTTTTCAGAGGCGCCAGCCAATTCATTTCCTTGCCGGTTACCTTGGTATTGGATAAACACAGGCGCTCCAGACTCGGATACTGGCAGAGCAGAGATGCGGACTTGTCGCTTACCTTCGTATCTTCGAGATGCAAAACAGTGAGGGGCAATGAGGAAAGCGCATCAAAGGCCTTGCCTTCGAAGGGGCATCCATCTAAACGCAATTCGCGCAAAGACGAAAGCGCACGTAATTCTCTTATGGCATCATCATTTACACGGGTTTGATCCAGATGCAAAACCGCCAAGGATTTCAGCCCGGCCAATATTTTGATACCACTTTTGGTGACTGCCGTACCGGGCAGTTTCAAAACCCTGAGATTATTCAGACCGATCAGGTGCCGCATGCCGAAATCTGAAACGTTGGTGTGTCCGAGGTCAAGCTCCTCTAGAGCGGACAGAGCGGCAACGTGCTGTAAGGCCTGATCCCCGATTTCCGTTCCGCCCAGAAGCAATTTTTTTAAACCGCTAAGTCCGCTTATGTTCTTCAGTTCCGACTGTTTTACGCGTGTACAAGTAAAATTAAGACTGTGCAAATCATCAGCAGCCAATTGTCTTAGCGGCTGCAGATTTTCTGAAGCAGTCCAGCTCACCATCAAGTCGAGGCTCTTTCCGCTGGGGACGACAACATCGCCCGCAGCCTCGGCAAAAAAATCTTCATTGCCGCGCTCGTCAGTCGTGTATAGGTGACCGAACGAATATTCCGACGGGAAGCGAATCACCCTGCCGTCCTTGTTTTTGGAAATAGACGCCTCAGCCTCGGGCATCGCAACCTCCGTACCCAGTAGATTACACGCCAGTTCACCACTTGCGCAAAATAGATGTTCCCCCCGGGGGGCAAAACATCTCCTAAGCATCATCTCTTTTTTTCAGTGAAAAATGGAGATGGACCGCTTTGTCAAAGCGTATTTTCGGGGTAGGCAGAGCAAAAATCTAAGCACGGCTTAAGGCGCCAGGGTACTGGTTAGCGGGGCTGTCAAAGGATGCCAAGACCTCCTAGCGCGTCGGCGCTAGCAATTAACGGGCAATTAAGCCTTATTCAGGTCCCCCATTTAATAAGCTTCCGAAGAGTTACTGCGACCAATACCAGTACACAGAACCCGTTATAAGACTTGCCTCCAGGGGCCTTTCTCTGCTCAGGGTGAATTATTGTTTCCACTCTCTGCATCCAAGTATCCGCCGTCCAACAACTCCTGAACGTCTCATACCGTTCATCTTCGTGTTTGTTCTTCACTTCAGGAGTGAAGCGGCGACTGCTTGTTTGCTTGGTGAACAGTCCCGGAGATGCGAATAGTTCGTGTCTCTGTTCTCACAACGGCGCCTCCCCTGATGCACAGCGTGTCAACGCAGTGCGTGCATCGGCAGGCGTGTGTAACCAGGGAGTTCGATCTCCCGCTAGGAGTCTACGTATGGAGAAACTGATTGGATTGCTAGGCATTGCTCTGATTCTGGGTCTGACCGTGCTGCTCTCGAACAACCGCCGCCACATCAACTGGCGTCTGGTTCTCACGGGCATCGTCATCCAGGTCGTCTTTGCCTTCCTGATCTTGAAGGTGCCTTTCGTCAGAGGCATCTTCGACTCCCTCGGCAACGGCGTCCAGAGCCTTCTGGACTCCGCCAAAGAGGGTGTCGCCTTCGTCGCCGGTGAAGAGCTCGCCAAGTCGAAATTCATTTTCGCGCTCGTCATCGGCGGTTCCATTATCTTCGTGGGCGCTCTCACGAACCTGCTCTACCACTTCGGCATCTTGCAGAAGGTCGTGCAGGGTCTCGGCTGGGCACTGCGCAAATCCATGCGCATCAGCGGCGCAGAAGCGCTGTCCGCCGGCGCCGAGGTCTTCCTCGGGCAGGTGGAATCGCAGCTGCTCATCTCTCGCTACATCAAGACGGTCACTCAGTCGGAGCTTCTGGGCATCATGGCTTGCGCCATGGCGACCATCTCCGGCTCGGCACTCGTCGCCTATGTCAGCCTGGGAATCGACCCGACCTACTTGCTCATGGCTTCGTTCATGACAGCGCCTTCCGCGCTCGTCATCGCGAAAATCATGATTCCCGAAACGGACATGAGCGCTCTCGAGCGCGAGGTCGAACTGGCGGACGATCGCCAGTCGGTGAACTTCATCGATGCGCTTGCGGACGGTGCTCGCCAGGGCTGGGACGTGGTCGTGAACGTG
>CAZBOX010000170.1:0-12737 GCA_964493595.1 uncultured Candidatus Obscuribacterales bacterium
AGTACTTCACGCACGGGCTCGGACACAGCCTCGGGCTGGTCGCGCATGACCCATACGACTACGAACACGATCCGTTCGATGTCGGCACCGTCGTCACCGACGAGCCCGGCATCTACATCGACGGGTTCGGCGGAGTGCGCATCGAAGATGACCTGGTGGTGACGGCGGATGGAAGCGAGCGCTTGACCAACGCGCCGTATTGGAAATTCTAGACTCGGCCTGCGGCGATAGAAAAAATTCGTCGTGCGGCATAGTCTAAGATAGAGAAAGAGTTTAGGGTACGACGATGCCTGAAGATGCCAGCCTTACACTTCTCACGCCGGTTCCGGAGGAGAAGCTTCAGGCGTGGTTGAAAGAGTTCTACGGCAAAAAGGTGGACATCGAAGAGCGCGAATTGCTGCGCCACCGCGACCTCAGCTACGTAGAGCGTCTCAAGATTCGCGATGCGCTGCCCGCCTCTCTCATCTACAAACAAGTGCTGCCGCCCTGGGACATCGAGCAGGATCTGCACGAGCGCATACTCATTCCTTCCATCACCAATTCAGCGCAGCTCTACATGGCGGCGCACTTTGGTGAAGTGACGGCGATGTTCATGGAAGACCTGGGTAATATCCAGGTCAAAGACGTCGCCACCAAGGAAATCGCGCAGCGCCTGGGTGAAGACCTGGCGAAGATGCACCGCTCCTATTGCTATCGCACCGACGAGCTTGTGCAGATGGGCGTCTTGAGCACGCTCTTGCCCATCGACTATGTAGAGTTCAGCGTGAAACTGACGCGCAAGCTGTCCGGGTGGAAGCTGATTGGGCGTTCTCAGGCAAAGAGCCTGAAAACGCTTGCCGGCACCCTCGCGCCTAAGCTTGCCGGAGAGCCATTCTCCCTGGTTCACGGCGATCTCTACGCAGAGAACATCATCAAGCGCAATCAGCGCTTGTTCATCATCGACTGGTCGTGGTTCACCATGCTTGGTGTGCCGCTCATGGACCTCGCTACAGTCACGATGGCGCACCACAAAAATGGCGCACTGGCTCGTTACAGCGAGGACATCATCGAGGCATACTGCTTCGAGGCCGGGCGCGATGTTCAGGATGTGCGCAGAGTCTTGCCTCATGCCGAAACGCTAAGCCGCTTGCTGTTTCTCAACTGGCTGGTGGAAAGGCGTTCGCGTGGCATTACGGGTACGACGGTAGGTCCCGTGGATAAACTGATCGCGACTGTCGTCGACGAGCTGATCGAGAGGCTTGCGGCGATTCCAGCTTAGCCTGGTTCTGAGCTCCTGCGAAGGCAGGGAGCTTTGTGTAACTGTTGCCGGAGACGATAGTGTCTCTCGGAATCTTCTCTGAAATGCCCGACCGGCATCGCCGGCCGGGGTTTCGTTCTAACTGAAAAACGGGCGCCAGCAGCGCCCAAAGGAGATCTCATATGGACGGAAATGATGGCGCTTTTGGCGACCATGACGGCCACGATGCCGGCATGGGTTCGCATTCTGGTCATGACGCGTACGGCAATCCGGACGCCGGTGGCGCCGGGCACAGCACTTTCGAGGCGCTGAGCATCGGCTTCAGCCATCAGGATCATGCCCACGGTCACTTCTCCGGCTTTGGCGTGATGGCTCACGGTCAGCATTGCCAGAGCGGTCCAAGCGGCTCTGGGCACGACTCCCATAGCCATTCTCACAATCAGCAGGCGCGCTCCCGTCAGGAGCGTTGCGACGTGGCGCCGGAAGTGCCCAACTTTCACGGTGAACGTCGCATGTTCGTGGCGCATGTCGTCGCCCATGGCGATGTCGACATCGTCGCCCACTTGCCGCGCATCTGCAAGAAGTACGACGTCATTCGGCTCGACACCTTCCGCCCTTCCATGAACGGCGAGGACCGTGTCGAGTATCAACTGGCTGACGATCAGCCCTGGCTGCCGCCCTTCGATGTCGAAAATCAGCCGCCGGCTGGTTGGTATCCGGGGGCGACCGGCTCGACGCGCTTCGTCAAGCAAATCTGGCAGGTTGGTCGTCGTCCCTCGGTCTGGGACAAGGGCCTGGCCGCATCACTGCGCATGATGCGCAAACACGAGTGGGTCAGTGACCCGCAGTACGACCCGCAAGCGAAGACCTTCTTCGAGGTCGGCGTTGTGACGTGGAACTACAAGGAGACGGGCGACCACGACACGCTCATCACCATCCGCATCGCTTCCCAGCTCGTCTGGCAGCGGTACTTCGGGCGGTACGGCTACAAGAAGATTCCCTTCCAGAAGCATCAGGAAGCGGCAGCCAAGATCCTTCAGGACCTCCTGGAGATTCTCAAGGCTGCTGCTCCCAGCGACATGCAGAGGCGCAATCGGGAATTTTTCGCAGTCACGCTGCCTGGTCTCGATAAGGGCGAAGAGGCGCCGCCCGCCGAACCGCAGCCGCCACAGCCACAGCCTCAGCCGCCGGCGGATGGTTGCCCGCCCGTACCGGCTGGTGACGTCCCCGGATCCGGAGCGGATCTCGGCAAAGTGATCGATGATGCACCCGCTGCTGAGCCCGACAAGTCCGGGCTGCAGAAGGTCGATATCGTCGTCACCCTGCCTCGTTAGTCCCGTTGAGCAGTTTCATGGAGGGGCGCCGGGCTTGTGTACTCGTCATCGCAGGTCGATGAGCGAGGGCGCAAGTTCGGTTGCTCCTCCATGGGCTCTCATGGCTACCTCGATTCCTGAATATGTTCTGGTGCGGGTAAACTAATGACCTTCACCAGGACATATTTTTTTGGTTGGAGTTGTCAAGGGGTGATCCTTGGGTTGTGAAACTCAGCCCAGTTAAGGAGTTTGCGTGTCAGGTTTCAGTTTAGAGAGCTTTCTGAAAGAGCAGACCGGTGACGAAGAAGCCTCTTTCTCTGTGCTTGACTTCGGTGATTTGCAGGCTACAGATTCTCTTGCCGAGCGCAGCGATCTTGAATGGCTGAGTACCAATGGACTCGGCTCTTATGCCAGCCAGACTCTTGCTTGCGCCAATTCCCGCAGATATCACGGGCTTTTCGTTGCTTCTCTCGAACCTCCTCTTCGCCGCACAGTGCTACTTTCGCGCCTCGACGAAGTGGCGACGCCGCAAGACGGCCGGCAGATAGAACTGGCGACCTCTTACTGGCAGGGCGATACAGTGGCGCCACACGGTTATGAGAACCTGCGTGCATTTGCCAATCTGCCTGTGCCAACCTGGCAATTCGCTTTGCCAGGCGGCAACCTGGTCAAACAGGTGACAATGGTGCACGGCGAGCAGCGAGTGGTGGTCGGCTATACCTGGCTGCCCGACGAGGGAAACACTGCTGACCTTCTTTTGAAAACTGCTGTTCTGGCGAATTTCAGAGATTTTCACAGCGAAACGCGGGGGCATTCGAGCTGGCAATTCCAACAAAGTTTGCAGCAAAACACTCTTTCTATCAGAGCTTACGATGATGCGACCGAATGGTTTCTCGACTTTTCTTCGGGAGGCTACTGTGTGGATGCCGATTGGTACTGGGGATACAGCTGGTCGGCTGAGTGGGAGCGAGGACTGGCGGACAGCGAAGATCTCTATCGCACAGGTTTTCTCACGGCCGCACTGAGCGCGGGCAAGACTTACACTGTAACGGCCGGTTTGCAGCCAGCTGCTGACGTTTATGACATAGATGCGGTCGTGCGCGCTGAATGCCAACGTCAGCAGGAGATTATTTCTGCGGCCGGCGTGCGAGGGCGAGTGGCTTCTCAATTGCTGGTCGCCGGCGATCAGTTTGTTGTGCATCGTGACTCTACTGGCGGTGCATCTCTGCTGGCCGGTTATCACTGGTTCTCCGACTGGGGCAGAGATGCAATGATCAGTGTGACCGGATTGCTTATTGAGACGGGCAGGCATGCTCTGGCGCGCAGTGTCCTGTCCACTTTCGCTTCGTATGTCAGCGAGGGCATGCTTCCCAATCATTTCCCCGATTCCGGACAAGAGCCCCATTACAATACGATGGATGCCACACTCTGGTGGGCATTTGCTCTGGACGAATACTACCGAAATACGGGCGACCTGCCATTTCTCTTGCAACAAGTCCCGCTGCTCGATAAAGTGGTGATTGCTCACCTGCAAGGCACTAGATATGGTATCAAGGTCGATCCTGTGGACGGACTGCTCGAGGGCGGAGAACCGCATCAGCAGTTGACCTGGATGGACGCGAAGTGCGGAGAGCTGGTCGTCACTCCGCGTCAGGGTAAACCGGTTGAGATCAATGCTCTCTGGTTCAATCTTTTGAAAACGCTGGAGCTTTTGCATATAACGCTCGGCTCAGCTGTGCTGGGTTCTGAGGGTGCTGAATACGACATGCACATGGGTCTGTCCATGCGCTACGCCGATATGGCGCAGAAGGCACGTCTAGGTTTCACCGCCTTCTGGAACGACTCTGAAGGTTGTTTATTCGATGTAATAGGACGGGACGGTTATGTAGATCCGAGTATAAGACCGAATCAAATTTTTGCCGTCAGTCTGCCCTTCAAGGTAATCAGCCCCGAACAGGCTGCCGGCGTGCTTGCTGTCGTGGAAAAGGATTTGCTGACCGATTTTGGCTTGCGCACATTGGCTCCTCGAGATCCTGCCTATCGCGGCACATACGGCGGCACTATGGGAGCAGCCGATCAATATCACAGAGACCTGACCTATCATCAGGGTACAGCCTGGCCCTTCCTTCTTGGTCATTGGGTGGACGCCCGAGTCGCCGTTCATGGTCAACATCAGGCAAATTTCGAGCTTATTGCCGAGCGGCTTCTGCCTTTGATCCAGCACATGAGTGAAGAAGCTTGTATCGGCTCCATATCGGAAATCTTTGACGGAGATGAGCCGCATCGCCCAGCCGGCTGTATTGCCCAGGCCTGGTCGGTCGCCGAATTGACGAGAGTAGTTTTGAAATATCCACAGCTCAGAGAGATTTTGGAAGCAAGAGTGGCACCGCCAGCGGTGGCGGTGTGATGTGGTACGGACAAGGAGGCGGCAAAGGTTATAGACATGAAGATTCAATCAAAACATTGCGCAATACTGGCGGGCTCCCTGACTGGTTTATTCTGGCTTGGCGGATATGCTCAGGCTGAGAACAAACCGGCAGCGTCAGCGCCTCAAGGGCCGCCCAAGGTAGTGCTAACTCCAGCGCAGCAAAAATCGCTTGTATCTTCAGTCAAAAACATTCAAGATGCTGCAAAAATGGCGCGTGCACGCAAGTGGCCGCAAGCCTATGCCGCATATACCAGCTTGATCAAAGCCAACCCGGAACTGGGTATTGCCTATGCAGACCGGGCTCTTACTCTTTTGGCGATGAAAAGATACAGCGAGGCGGTTGCCGATTGCAATAAAGCAATCTCCTTGCACAAAGACAGCGCCGATGTGTACAACCGCCGGGCGGCGGCTTATACGCAAATGAAGAAATTCGATCTGGCACTGTCCGATTACACGCGCATAATCAATCTCAATCCCGCCTCAGCGGCCGCCTACAGAGACCGGGCCGTTTGCTATTTGCGCAAAGGCGACAAGAAGAGCGCCAAGCGCGATATTGATATGGCCAAGAAAGCGATGGGCGGCAAAATTGCCGGCACCAATCAGGAAAAGAAGACACCCTTCCTGGCGGTTAAAGGCGGAAAAATCGTCGATTTAAGTTCGATGCCGATTGAGAAATTCGACGAGATTATCAAGAAAGATCCCGTTCACAAGCCGATGTACATTCTGCAAAGAGCGACAGTCAATATGCTTCAGGGCCAGCCGCAAAAAGCTCTGGAAGACATAGATCAAGTGCTCTTGCTCAGTGACGCAGATCTGAACAAAGGCGGATGCCCGCCCCGAGACAAGCTGCAACAATTGCGCATGACCGCTCTGCATAAGCTCGGCCGGCACGCGGATGCAATCGCGGAAAGTAACCATCTGCTGCAATTGCATCCCGACGATGAGCAAGCCAGGCTGATCTTGGCGATGTCCAATTTTGAATTGGGCAAATTCAAAGAAGCCATCGTCGAAGCGGAAAAAATCAAGAAAAACCCTAAATTGGCTGCAGCAGCGAAGATCATCAAAGACAAAGCAAGCAAGAATTTGCACGGAAAAGCCAAAAAATAAAACAGGCTTGATTGTTAAGTCCGGCTAAGCAAAAGCGTTTGCGCGTAACTAGCGCAAGCCGCGCTTGCCGAGTGCTCGGCAATGGGCTTTGCATTACGACACAGAAAATCAATATGACAAAAGGTTGCTTGTCACTCAGGGCGCTAGTTCCGGCTCAGAAGAATCGTTTCTTTTTATTGCGCTTTTTGAGTGTTTTTGTGCGCAGCTCTGTTCAGTGTTAGGTTTCAAGCCCAGTTTTTTACTTCTCCCATTTGGAAACAACCCGACCCCCGAATTAAATAGCCGCTTCGATTTCGACGCATTTGCCTTGTCGCAGGTGAGACGAGATAAGAGCCGCCATTTGATTTCCGGGGAGGCCAAGAGATCTCAACCAGGAAAACCACATGACAGAAACCCAGTCCACGCATGCCGCACTTGTCGTTCACGAAGGATTGAACGCATGGATCTCGCAGGTCGCCGCTCTCTGCAAGCCCGACCGTATTCACATCTGCGACGGCTCACAGGCTGAGGCCGACAAGCTCACCGCCGAGATGGTGGCGACAGGCACACTGATTCCTCTGAACGCAGAGTTGCGCCCGAACAGCTTCCTGGCGCGCTCGGACGTTTCGGATGTCGCCCGCGTGGAAGAACGCACCTTCATCTGTACCGACCGGCCCGAAGAGGCTGGACCGACCAACAACTGGATGCAACCAGAGCAAGCAAAGGAGACTCTGAAGAAATTGTTCGACGGCTGCATGCGCGGTCGCGTCATGTACGTGATCCCGTTCAGCATGGGCCCCATGGGATCGGACATCGCGCACATCGGGGTCGAAATCACCGATTCGCCCTATGTCGTGGTCAGCATGCGCATGATGACTCGCATGGGCAAGGCTGTTCTCGATCTGCTCGGCACCGACGGCGAGTACGTCCCCTGCCTGCATTCGGTAGGCAGCCCGCTGTCTGACGGTCAGGCTGATGTATCCTGGCCGTGCAACGCGGACACCAAGTACATCTGCCACTTCCCTGCCACGCGCGAAATCATCTCCTACGGCTCCGGCTACGGCGGCAATGCCCTGCTCGGCAAGAAGTGCTTCGCTCTGCGCATCGCGTCGTCGATGGCGCGCCAGCAAGGCTGGCTGGCCGAGCACATGCTCATCCTCGGGCTCGAGTCGCCCGAAGGCGAGAAGAAGTACATCGCATGTGCCTTCCCGAGCGCCTGCGGCAAGACCAATCTGGCCATGCTTGTTCCGCCCAAGGGACTGGAAGGCTGGAAGGTGACGACGGTCGGCGATGACATCGCCTGGATCAAGTGCGGCCCCGACAACGTGCTGCGCGCCATCAATCCGGAAGCCGGCTATTTCGGCGTCGCCCCCGGCACTTCAGCGAAGACCAATCCCAATGCGATTGCTTCGCTGCAGCGCGACTGCATTTTCACCAACGTGGCTATGACGCCGGAAGGTGATGTGTGGTGGGAGGGTCTTACCGACACTCCGCCGGCCAAGCTCATCGACTGGCAGGGGCAGGAGTGGACGCCCGACTGCGGCCGCAAAGCCGCCCATCCGAATGCCCGTTTCACTGTCTCGGCGACGAATTGCCCGTCCCTCGATGAGAACTGGGATGACCCAGCCGGTGTGCCGATCAGCGCTTTCGTCTTCGGCGGTCGCCGCCAGACGACGGTACCGCTGGTGGTGCAGTCGTACAGCTGGCGCGACGGTGTCTACATGGGCGCGACGCTCGGTTCGGAAACGACCGCTGCAGCGGCCGGAACGGTCGGTCAGGTGCGGCGCGACCCGATGGCGATGCTGCCCTTCTGCGGGTACAACATCGGCGACTACTTCTCGCACTGGCTGACTCTCGGTGAGCGCATCGAGGGCAAACTCGTCGAAGGCGAGTCGAGCAAGCTGCCGCTCATCTTCTGCGTCAACTGGTTCCGCAAGGATGAGGAGGGCGGCTTCCTGTGGCCTGGCTACGGTGAGAACATGCGCGTGCTGAAGTGGATTTTCGAGCGCACCTCGGGCGCCGGCGGTGCGGAGTCTTCCGCGCTCGGGTATCGCCCGCGTTTCGCGGATATCGACTGGAGCGGTCTCGACGCGGTTGACGAAAACCGCTTCGAATCGGTCATCAAGATCGATCCCGAGGAATGGCTTCAGGAGCTGAGCTTGCAGCGTGAGTTTTTCGCAAAAGTGGGAAGCTCCCTGCCGGCATCATTCACGGCCATTCAGGCACGCTTGCAGGAACGTTTTTCGCCCAAGAAGAAGTGAACCTGCTTGCACGACGTGATCGAGCTGGAACGCATCCTGGCGGTTTAGCCAAGCATCTCGTTTAAGAAACGCAGTCGGAGAGGGTGTGGCAGCTCTCTCCGACTGGCGTCTTCTCACCGCACTTTTTTTGACAAGAAATACGATATGCTATAATAGAATGGTTTGAAAAACAACTTGCCCCGGGCTGCGCTTTTCAGGCGCGTCTCGGGGCAGTCGTTTTTCAGCGTCGGATTGCCGGCAATTCTTGTGTGAGGTCCAGAACCAGCACGCCCACGGCACGGAAGCGAGGCAGCTGCTCGTATTCGTCGTTCGCGAACTCGCTGCTTTCCGGAGCGTCAGGACCCCAAAGCGACTGGACCATGGACAGCTTGAGCTTCCACTCCTCCGCCGAAGCGTCGAGACCGAAGAGCTTCTGCCGTTCGCTGCCGTTGTCCTCTTCGAATGCCTTGTGAAGCTTCTGCTTGTCCAGACCCTCCTTGTCCCAGACCAGGTCGATGTCACTGGGCTTCGGTTTGGTGCTCACGAAGCTGCCGGCGATGATCACCTTCTTGCAGCCCCCGCGCTTCAGCTCAGTCAGTGCCTTGAGAAGCAGCTCGACCTGAGTCCGTCGGTGAGAGTTGAAGGCGAGCTTTTCGACAAGCTGCGTGAAGCTGACGTGCCAGAATCCCGGCGGTAGTGTTCCCCACTCGCTACGCTCCGGAAAGCGCTCCTCGTGAGGACGCTCAATGTCCTTGACCAGAAGGGGGTCGAGCGAGCGATGCCGGTGAAGATACCGCTTCATCTCAGCCACAAGCGCCTGCCGAGCAGCCTGAGCCGCGTCTGTCCGTCTCAAATTGCGAGGCAGTCGGCGCGCATTGTTGAAGACCTTACGCAGGACAGCTTCAGGAGCCTTGACGGCGATAAGCATTGAGCCGGCAACTGCGAGCAAACGACGGTAACTCAAGCGGTCGAGCCAGGTATCCTGCTCAGCAACGCGATTTACCAGAGCGATTTCCACATTATTTTCCATATCGTTATCATCCATTTCTGAACGTTCACTGACGTTCGGTCATGAGCACTAGTCGCGACAAATTCGCGAAGCTAGTGCTCGGGTGCTAGCTTTCTGGCAGGCGGATAGGGACTGAAATCTCGAACATAGCCTGCACCCATCGCCGCAAGGCGTTCAAAAACAGCTGGAAAAGGTGCACACAGGGTTGCTTTGAAGTTTTCTGTTTTTTTGGAAAAGGGTTGAAAAGAGACGATTTAGCCTAGCAAATCCAGACCTGCGGGTGAAACCGGCCGCCGCTAGCGGCCAGTACATGGAGGTCGCGTGGAGAAGCTCAGGGAATTGAGTTCTCGGCCCCTGTATGCGAATGATTCCAAAACCTCGAAATTTCGGATTTCTAGTTCGCTTAGCTAGCGGTAGCCTCTAATGGGACCGCTTCTTTACTGGTTTGTGTTTGACGGCGTGACTGGTTTTGCCTTTTGACTCGAATGCGGTTTTGATGGTTGGTCCGAAATAATGCCAGACGCCATAACCGAGTCCGATAACGCAAGCCCAGATTAGCGGACCTCTCAAAATCATGTTTCGCATCTCGAGTCTGCGCATACGTTTTTTGCCGCGCGCCACCCGGTCCGGGTCATGCTTGTCGACTTGGGGACGGTTGCCGCTTCTCAATTCTTCGGCATCAATCTCAAAACGTTGTTTTTGATTGGGGGGAATTGTCTGTTCCTGCTTGTACCTGTCGGGAGCTTCGGCCGGCAGATTGGGCAGCTGGTCGATAATATCGCCAATGTCTACGTTCAGTCCCTCGCTCTCGAGCGCTAGCGTATGATCGCCGCCGGTTTTATAAACGAAATAGGCCTGCTTCAGCCCAAGCAATCGTCTCAGTGCCGCATAGCCTTTCTCCGTGCGCCCCTGCTCGCATGTTTCGCGATAAATAGCACCTTTTATGGCGCTGCCTTTGCTGATATAAATGGCGCCTTCTTCCGAGCGATCGGTGCTGGCGACGTGAATCGTCGATGTCTCGAAAAATCCCATCGCGAGAATATTCTGCAAAGCCTTCGCTGCAGAGCTATTGCTGTCGACTTGCGTTTCCAGGATAGTGGTCATTCCCGGGGTCTGCCTCGCCGTGTTTTAGTTTGGTTTAGGACACTCCACACCCTACTCATACCCATTTTTTCTAGTTTGGAAAGAAAAACCTGTAATCGTTTTCGTCATTTCCCGGTCGAATTAAAACCAATTTTCCCTCTTCCCTGGTAGGTCGACCACCTCTCATTATGGTCGAATGCATTTTCGCAACAATGTCTTCCGGAACCATGCGCCCACGGTTCTTATTTCTCGTAATGCAAACCTGCAGAGGCGTTTCCATGACCCATAGCTGGACATCCGCGTATTCGAATTTCTTGGCGCGGTCCAGAATTTCTTTTCGGTGCATTGGATTGGCGTTGGTATTGTCGATTATCAGATCAGCGCCATTTTCCATGAGCTTTTCCAGGCGCTCAAAAAAAACTTTGAAAACTTCGGCTGGATCGCCTTGTTCTACGGCGTCTCCATAAAGCTCCTGGCGAATGGCGTCGGCGCACATTACGTTAAATCCTTTCTCTGCAATCTTGGCTGCCAGGGTAGATTTGCCCGAGCCCGGAACACCAACCAGAAGAATGATGCGTTTCACTTTTTTACCTCTATGATGCTTCCTGCGACTGTGCCTGGTTTTCCAGCATCAGTTTTCGGCGTTTTTCCTTTGCTTCGTCATATGCGACCCTCAGCCAGACTATTCCCAAAGCGACGCTGGTTGCCATATATGTCACCAGCATGCTTTGTCTGGTTTGCAGCTTTTCGTCGCTGGCTACTGCGGCGCGGTCTACCAGCCACGGATTCTGGTAGAAAACCAGCGCCACCGATGAGAAGAAAAAACCGGTGGCGATATAGGAGAAACGAGCCAATTTGGACAATTCTCTCCATGAGTATGCCGCCTGAATGAAATATCCACAGGAGAATAGGAAGATCGCCATAGCGTAATGCTGAAAGCGTCCAATGGAGATGAGGTGCTGCACCGGCGTCATCCAGAGCGCAATGGAGAGGAGCGCGAACAGGATCACCAGATGGTAGCGACGCGTTTCTTTCAGGTACTGACTCATTCTATTTGGGACTGGTGCAGACTTCCTGCACGCGTTTGGCGGCCCGCTCCTTGTCCTGGTAGACGACTCTGCCGTTGAATATCGTGACGAGGTTTTTGCCTTTGAGCGAACGCCCGGTAAAGGGAGAATTTTTGCTTTTTGAAAAACTCTCGCCAATCTCGAAATTCCAGCGCATTTCTGGGTCTACGACTGCGATATTGGCGCGGGCGCCGACTGTTATTTGCGGGGCGGGTATGCCCAAGATTTTGGCAGGGTGTGTGGTTATCAGCGCGAGAAATTTGTTAGGCGGCATTTTGCCAGACAAAACCAGCTTTTCAAAGCAAAGCGAGAAGGCTGTCTCCAGACCGATTATGCCGAAAGGTGCGTGGTCGAAAGGCTTGCTCTTGTCCAGCTTGGAGTGCGGTGCATGGTCTGTGGCGATAGCATCGATGACGCCCTCCGCGAGCGCTTGCTCGATTGCTTCTACATCCTTTCTGGAACGCAGGGGCGGGTTCATCTTGAAAGATGTGTCATAAGGAGTCATGTCGGCGTCGCTCAGGACCAGGTGGTGAGGTGTGGCATCAGCTGTGACATTCAGCCCTTGAGCTTTAGCCTGGCGAATCAGGTCGATGGATGCTTTTGCCGACGTGTGAGCAAAATGGAGGCGGCCGCCCGTGTAGCGCAAAACCTCAATCTCCCGAGCCACGCATGCTGCTTCGCTGGCCGACGGTATGCCTTTCATTCCGAGGCAGGTAGATTGGCATCCTTCGTTCATCGAGCCGCCGTGTGAGAGGTCTTTATCTTCCGGATGGCTGATGATTGGTCGTCCGTGCAAACGCGCATATTCAAAAGCACGGCGCAGAACGTCCAGGTTGGAAATCGGCATGCCGTCGTCGGAAAAAGCAATCGCCCCCATGTCCGACATCTCGACCATATTAGTCAATTCCACGCCTTTCAAGCCTTTTGTTACGGCTGCAACAGGCAATACTTCGATGATGGCCCGCTCGTGGATGCGTTTGATTACCCGATCGAGAATCTCGGCGCAGTCAGTCGGTGGGTCGGTGTTGGCCATGGCGACGACTGTTGTATAACCGCCGGCGGCAGCTGCTTTTGTGCCTGTGGAAATGTCTTCTCTGTCGGCTTGCCCGAGATCGCGCAGGTGAGTGTGCATGTCGACGAAGCCCGGCATCACCCAGCAGCCCTGGGCATCGACAACGCACTCGTTGTCTTTTGGCTTGAGCTCGCTTTCCATCTCAGTGATTTTTCCGTCCCGAATACGAATGTCGAGGCTCTGATTGCTGGCGATGGTGCTG
>CAZBOX010000171.1:0-12703 GCA_964493595.1 uncultured Candidatus Obscuribacterales bacterium
AGTCCGGAAAAGTGCTTTTGCCAATTATTCTGGTTGCTTCAGACGGTTTGGAGATCGAAGTCGAAGCACTGATCAACTTGCAATTCGGCGGTGCCATTGTTATTCCTGAAGATCTGACTGCGCCGCTGGGGTGGCGTCGCTTAGGCGCTCGAAGAGTGCAATCCGGCAGCGAATGGGTGCGAATGCATCATTACATTGGCATGATGTCTCTGGGCGGAGAACTGAAGAATGTGGTTGTCCTGGGCGGCGCCAAGACGCATCCTGTCTTGGGTCAGCGCCTCATGGCCGGTCGCAAGCTGACGGTCGACTTTCATCAAGGGACAGTCATTCTCGAATGATCAGCAGAGATGATTCTCGTACGCGTAGCGGACAAGAGCTGCACGGCTGCTTAAATTGAGCTTCTTTCTCAAGCGCGATACATGCACTTCGGTTGTACCTTCTGTGATGTGCAGCGCTTCTGCAATCTCTCTATTAGACAGCCCCTGAGCCACTTTTCGTAATACTTCAATCTCGCGTGTGGAGAGTTTTACTCTTACTTTCTCACGGCTTTCCTGACGCTCAGTCAGGTCCCGAGTCGAGTTGACGACTGAATTCAGCTGCGTGCATAAATCAGTCAGCTTGTTTATGGAATTGCTCTGTGTCTCGAAATCTTGGTACAGACGCGCCTGACTGATTGCGATTGAAAGTTGGTTGGCGATTCGAGAAAGCAAACTTATCTCAGCTTGGGTGAACAGCCTGACTTCATCGCATTGATCGAGGTGAACAAGCCCCATTAGCCGTCCGCGATAGACAAGAGGCACCATGATCATGGATAGAATTCCATGATGAACCAGGTCGGCTTTCACATCCGTGGCAAAAGGAAAAGTATCCTCTTGCATAACCACGAGCGGTCGACGCTCTCCTACATCGAGGAGCAGATCGTGATAGCGCTGGAATAGGACGCTTTTCTCAGATATCGGCGTGGCATCGGCTATGGTCACCTGCCGCGCAATGCGCATGGCAGAGGTCGGATCAGAAGATAAGCAGATAATCGCTCTGGAAACTTTGAATTCATCGGCCAGGCTCTGGGCCGCGCGATCGATTATTTCTTCTAGATCGAGCGAGCCGTGTATGTTCACGATCAGCCGGTTGAGGAGCGCCTCGTCACGAGATATACGCTCGACGCGTTGATACATTTCGCGCAAATTCTCAAGCAGCAAAGCTCTTTGAATGTTGGTCGTGATCATTCGAGGCAAGAATCGATGATATTCGGCAATCTTCGGCAAATAGTCGCTGGCACCGGCCATCAATACTTTCAGTGCTTTGTCCGGGCTGTCCGCTGCTGTCATGGCAATGATCGGGCAGTTCGGATTAATCTGATGGATGTCTCGAATCAGGTCGTCCCCGCTCATGTCGGGTACTTCGTAGTCCATGACCACAAGATCGAAGTGATTGGACGCCATTACTTCTCGCGCTTCACCACCGGTAGCAATACCCTTGACCCCGTAGAGCGGGGATTGCGACAGAATGGCATCGCGGCAAAGCTTGAGCTGTGCCTCGTTGTTTTCTACAAGCAGTACCAGACGCTCCCTTGTTTCCGACATCTTTAGCGTCCCTGTATCCTCAAGGTCTCCAATCGCCGCCAGTGTGGGCTTTCTCTACAAATATAATGCTCAGGAATCGTCTCGGGGCACCCCGCCGAAGATAGGGGAGGGGATAAACAATTATTGCCCAACCCATAATCTAAGGGTGGATCGAAACTGCTATAAAAGCAATAGTGCCGGTTGTAAAGCGCCGCGCGACAATATCTGACAACGTGAATCAATCCGGTCTGCGTCTTTCGACCCTCACAAAAGCCCCCCAAGATTTTAAGGTTTGACGCTTACTTATTGAATTCGCGAGGTCCCGAAAGAGCAGCCATCCCCTCCGGCTGCTCTTTTATTTGGGGGCTGTTGGCAAGCAGCCGCTGTCTATCAATATATTCTTCTGCCGCTTTTCAGGCGGAAATTAGTTTTTGCCCTTGCCCGTCATCTTTACAGGCTGCCTGCCGCGCTGAACATAGACATTGATCAGTTCGCTGTAAGGAATGTCCTTGGCTTGTGAAAGGTCGCAAGAATAAGGAACTGCTTCCGGATTGAAGTCGATGCGCTGAGTGCGTTCGTTATTGGCATCGAAGAATTCTCCTGATATCTCGAATTCGCCTTCAGGAAAGGTAGCGAAACTCGGATTTAGAAAATAGCCGACCGGTTGGCCGTGAGTAGAGAAAACTTGAACCTTGACTTCGGACATTGTTGGAAGACCTCCGGATGTCAGACCTCTTGTCTGACTGCACGCTACTTTTATAGTCTGCGCGCGATGAAATTTGGGAAGTGTAAGAAGAAAAATTCGTTAAAAAATGGCCGTAAGTCGTGGCCCTCTTCTTCCACTGTGGTTTAGTAGTGAGGAGAGCTGTGAGGCTCTCACAGACAAGAAGCTATGAGGAGTTTGCCAAAATGTCCTACACCATAGTTGCTGACGTCTGCGAAGGTATTGGTGATTGTATTCCTGTATGTCCAGTAGAGTGCATCCACTGGGTAGAAGGCAAAGTCAATACTAAGTCGACGAAGTACACATACATTGACGACAGCACCTGCATTGATTGCGGAGCCTGTTTGTCGGTTTGCCCTATCGAAGGGGCAATCCTTGATGAGTGGAAGCCCGAGCTGCAAAAGCCCTAAGCTTCTTCCCGTCAATATGTAAAACTCGCGCCCTTTCGAAAGATTGGGCGCGTTTTGATTTTCAGATACTTGCAGGCGCTACCGTGTGACTACCGCCTAATTCTTGAAATTGTAAGTCTCGGCGTCTGTGAAAAACGAAGCTGCCATTTCACGCATCTTGTCCAGTCGTGATTGCAAGAGTTGAGTCAACTGCTCGCTCTCCGCTTCAGAAATTCCTTTTGGTATATCGATTGGATGTCCAAAGATGTGAACCATGGGAGTACCCCACCAGGGCGCCATGAAATTGTCCCAACTGTCCATCCAGTAGTTCTGTCTTGTGTGGGTCACAAAAGGAATTATGGGCAAGCCGGTAATTTCGGCAAGGCGCACCAGACCAGGCTTGACTTCATATCTTGGGCCGCGAGGTCCATCTACCATCATGGCCAGGCGGCTGTTGGCCTTGGCGGCCGTTTTCATCTCGAGAGCTCCGCGCACTCCACCGTGAGCCGGCGAGCCGCGGGCTGTAGAAAATCCTATTTCTTTGAGAGCCCGGGCAATAATTTCCCCGTCCCTGCTATTGCTGATAAGGATGGTCAACTTACTGTTCGGTCTTAAACTAGGCAAGCCCACCATCCGCCCGTGATAGATGGCAAAAATGGCCGGACTTGATTGGTCTTCTCCCTTGCCGTCCGGGCCTCTGAATTCTTGCCAGAGATTGTCAAGATAGGGGCGCGTCTCAGATGGATAGAAGAATGTATTTGGATAAGTAGAAGTTGAGAAAAGGGTGCCTGTCTTGCAGACGCCAACCAGTACGGATCGCCTGAATCCGTCCAGTAGTGGGTATTTGAGGAAGATGTCCCGAAGCCGTATCTTCAAAGTGCTGATTATATCCTGCTTAAGAAGAAGGCCTTAACGATACAAAAAAGGTCATAAAGTGCTCAAAAGCATGACTGGCGCATGCACTGTGATATTATCTACTACTGCCAAGAAATAGATCATAGGAAAAACACAAGAATAAGGGCGAACAGTCAATGGCACTTGTAGCAGAACAAAAAGTTGAAATCGTAGAATCTCACCGCCGCTCTGGCAAAGACACCGGCTCACCGGAAGTGCAGGTCGCGCTTCTGACGGAGCGTATCAATCAATTGACCGAGCACTTAAGAACTCACCCGAAAGATTTTCACAGCCGCCGCGGACTTCTCATGATGGTCGGCAAAAGAAGAAGGCTTCTCCAGTATTTGAGTCGTGCAGCGCATGATCGCTACAGAAGCCTGATCGAAAAGCTGGGATTGAGACGCTAAGTTCTAAGGAGGCGAGCTTCAGGGCTCGCCCTTTTTTTCGCTCTGGATCAAAACTACTGAAATCTGGCAAAGATTCATTTAGAGGATCCGCAGACATTAGGCATTATCGATCCCAGCAGATTCGGCACACCCTGTGCTGTGTTTGTTCAGCCAAAAGCGAAAAGAGCAATTAGAAATCTCCACCAAGTAATCGATCTGGCTTGAACCAAGCCGGTCGAGTTTTGGCATTTAGAGATTTATTTAGAAGTAAAGACAGAAAGAAGTAGAAGGAAAAGAAAAAATGGATGTTCAGACACTTTCACCGGATGCAGTTAAGTCATTTGAAATTGATATCGACGGCAAACAAGTAACTGTAAAAACCGGTCGAATGGCGAAGCAAGCCTCCGGCTCAGTTGAAATTTATTGTGGCGACACGATGTTGCTCGTCACCGCTACAGAAAGCAAAAACGTGCGAGAAGGAATCGATTACTTCCCGCTCCTCGTCGATTACGAGGAAAAGCTTTACGCAGTAGGTCGTATTCCAGGCAGCTTTGGAAGACGTGAAGGTAAGGCGCCTGACAAGGCCATCTTGATCAGCCGTTTGATCGACAGACCGATCCGTCCACTTTTCCAGGAAGGCTATCGCAATGATGTGCAGATAGTGGCTACTGTTATGTCCGCCGACCAGGACAACCCGACCGATACATATGCAATGTTGGGAGCCTCGGTTGCGCTCGGTCTTGCCGGCTTGCCCTTCAATGGTCCGATTGGGGCGGTGCGCGTCGGTAGAGTGGCAGGCAAACTGGTCGCCAATCCTACATATGCTCAGCTTGACGAGTCCGACCTCGACCTGGTCGTTGCCGGAACCGAAAATTCGATCATGATGGTCGAGGCTGGAGCAAAATTCGTCACCGAAAAAGATGTGCTCAACGCTATCGATTTCGCTCACCAGCACATCAAGCGTCAGGTCGAAGCCCAGAACAAATTCCTGCGCCAGCTGGGCATCGAGAAAAAGGCCTTTGAAGCTCCGGCTGAAATCACCGCGCTCAAAGATTTGATTCGCGAAAAAACAACCGAGAAATTGAAAGAATCGATGCAAGGCGTCACTGACAAGTCTGTCAGAGGTGCTCTTATCGACGCTGCCAAACAGTCTGTTGTAGATGCCATCGCCGAATTGCCCGAAGAGCATGAGTTGAAAACAGTCTCTTCAGGAAAGATCGCTGAGTATTTGGAACTGTACGAAGCAGAACTTATGCGTTCGCAAGTTCTGGACACAGGCAAAAGAGCCGACGGCAGACGCTGTGACGAAATTCGTCCCATCACCGTGGAAGCAGGCATTCTGCCGCGCACCCATGGAACCGGTCTGTTCACTCGCGGAACCACGCAAGTGCTTTCGATTGCCACCCTGGGCATCGCCGGTGATGCGCAAAGATTGGATTCAATCGATCCGCAGACTGAAAAAAGATATATGCACCACTACAATTTCCCCGGCTTCTCGGTCGGAGAAGTTAAGCCTATGCGTGGTCCTGGAAGAAGAGAAATCGGACACGGTGCTCTGGCAGAACGCGCTATCATGCCGGCTCTTCCGGATCTTGCCGAGTTTCCTTACACTTTGCGTGTAGTCTCTGAAGTCATCGAATCTAACGGTTCGACCAGTATGGCTTCTACCTGCGGTTCGTCTCTGTCACTCATGGATGCCGGCGTTCCGCTCAAAGAGACGATTGGCGGGATTGCCATGGGTCTGATTCTGGAAGGCGATCGCTTCGCAATTCTTTCGGACATTCAGGGTCTGGAAGATTTCTTGGGCGACATGGACTTCAAAGTTGCAGGCAGCAAAGAAGGCATCACCGCTCTGCAGATGGACATCAAAATTGAAGGTATCTCGCTGGATATCATGCGAGTAGCTCTCGATCAAGCCAAGCGCGGACGCAATCACATCATCTCCAAAATGGAAGAGGTTTTGCCGAAAGCTCGCCCGGAATTGTCCAAGTGGGCACCACGCATCATCACTATTCACATCCATCCTGAAGATATCGGAACTGTGATTGGACCCGGCGGCAAGATGATCCGTAAGATTATCGAGGAGACCGGTGCCACTATCGATATCGAGGACGACGGCACAGTCCTCATCGGCAGCGTTGAGGCTGCCGGCGGAGAAGCCGCCCGTGACAAGATCCTCAACCTTGTTAAGCGCATCGAAGTAGGCCAAATCTACTGCGGTCGCGTCACTCGCATTATTCCGATGGGCTGCTTTGTCGAGCTTCTGCCCGGCAAGGAAGGCATGGTGCATATATCCCAACTTGAGAACCGCAGGGTAGAGAAAGTTGAGGACGTGGTATCAATCGGGCAGCGCGTAATCGTCAAAGTAAGAGAGATCGACGATCGCAATCGCGTCAACCTGACGATGAAGGGTGTCAGCGAAGAAGAGCGCGCCGAGTGCGAAGCCAAAAATCCGACAATCTAAAGGCTCAAGAAAGAACCCGAAAATCAGCAAAAGTATGGGGCCCGACGTTTCTCACAGCTTACTGAAAGAGCCTATCACTGGAGCTTGCCGGTCTTTTCTGCCGCGCGCGAACGACTTGATTCGCTTCAGTGTGGTTCTTTTGCTGATCGGATCTTTCTTTTCTGATTGGGTGCTCGAGGCTGGTGCTCGCTCATACAGGCGAGTATCTGCCAGACGCGTTCAGCGCTCGGCAAAGACCTCTAGAAATGTCCATTCCGGCAGGCGCGTTTCCTCTGGACGTGCCCGAAGGGCGCCTGCTAAATCACTAAGAGCACCAGCTCAACATGGACCTACTGCCGCTCAAATACGCAAGCAGGAAACCTCCGGCGCAAACGATCTTGAAAAGCGCACAGATCTGGAGCGCTCCTACAGAGCATATGATCATGGTTTGACTGAATGGTTGGCCGGCAATTACGCGCAGGCCGCCAAGTATCTCAATGAATCCTATGAGATCTATAGCGATTTTCATGGTGCCCATGATGTTCTCGATTCGATCTATTTGTACGATTTAGGCCAGGTTGCCGAAGCGGCCGGTGACCTTTCGCTGGCAAAGAACAGCTACCAGCGCTCATTACGCAGGCGCCCTGATTTCAGCGACTGTTGTATTCGCTTGACGGCTCTTCTGACAAAGAATGGTGAGACGGCACTGGCTCTGGTTTATGCACGCCGGCTTGCTGAAAAAAATCCACAAGATCCAAGGGCTCAATTGTTGCTTGCAAATATGCTTGAAAAGGCTGGATTCATTGAAGAAGGAAAAGCAGCAAAAGAAAACTTCCGCTTGCTGATGAGAGGTGGTGTCATAACTTCACCGCCGAAAAATGAAGTCACGACTGACACAACCTTAAATAAGGACAGCGATGATTCCCCTGAGCAGAAAGCAGACAAAGTAGAAAAAGAAGATACAGACTCGGACAATAAGCCTGAGAAAAATGCGAATTCATCCGGCAAAGAAAATTCGGATGCTGCAGGAGCTCTTAGAAAGCCGAATTCAGAATCAGAAGACAAATAGTTCTCAAAAATAAGCGGGGACAATTTTCTTCTTAGTGCCACCAGCAGATATCTGACATCCTCATGAAAAGCCGGTCTTCATAAGAAAAATGAGGGCGCTTTCGCGCCCTCATCAAAGTCTTTCAATTAAGATCTTTGGGATCTTATCTATCTACTTTTTCTTTGAACTCTTTACCAGGAGCAAAGGCCGGTACTTTCTTCGCCGGTACTTTGATCTTTTCGCCCGGTTTTTGCGGGTTGTTTGTTTCGCGAGCGTTGCGGCTTCTGCGTTCAAATGTGCCGAAACCAACGAGGGTTACGCGATTTCCGCGAGCAACTTCTTCGGTTACAACATCGGTAAAGGCCGCCAAAAATTCTTCTACAGCTTTCTTTGTAGTTGTTGTGCGGGCGGCGATTTCTGCAGCGAGTTCTGCTTTGTTCACTGAGTCTCCTCCTGTGCCTATCCTGGGTCTACGAGCTAGTAATCAACTCTACGTAGAGGGCAAGAATACAGCACCTATCACGCTTAGACAAGATAGGCGCGCATAAAATGTCGCACTTGATAAACGTTTTTGCGCAATTGTTCTTTTTCTTTGGATGTCGAGATGCACTTTCTAACCTACTTTTCGACATTCGATCGCATGCTTGTAAGGAAAGTTTTTGCGCTATATAAGTACTTCTGTTTTTCAATTCCAGTTCACGCGGTAACCCGGAACGCTATGTCAGTCAAGCGTTTTCGGGTTTTGATCCTGATGCGGTTGAACTTGTTTTTTGTCTTTGAAAGATAAAATCCGATCGGTCAGGCGAAAAAAGCGCACCAATTTCGATCTTTTTGTGGCAGACCTTTTTTTGGCTGAAAAAAAGACCGGAAAATGTTTCACCGCGCCGGCAGATTCTGCAACATTAAGCTGCAAACCGGTAAGCTGCTTCATTAGACGGCGGCTTTTTGCCTCAATTTCCGGCAAAAAGATAGCCCCAGCTGTGTGAAATGCTAGCTAAAATGGGAACAACTATAATACTGATCATATAGCTGTTCATACTAGGAAATCCAATTTGGGACGAAGATCCGCAAGCTCAACTGCAGTCGATTCGCGAACGGCAGCCTTTGCCGCAGCAAACGCGGCTGAAGATAAGAAGGGAAAGGGCACGGTTGTTCTTGATGTTCGGGAAGTGACCGTTCTGGCGGACTACTTTGTCATCACGGGAGGGGACTCACCAAGTCAGGTCAAGGCTATTGTTGAGGCGGTGGATGCAAAGCTGGAACCCCTGGGTTGTAAAGCCCTGGGGATTGAAGGCAAATCTGAGTCCAGATGGGTGCTTCTTGACTATGGCGATGTTATTGTCCACGTGTTGCACGAAAAGGAAAGAGGGTATTACAAGCTAGAGCAGTTCTGGAATCAAGCTCTTGTAGTTGACCGCTCGGAGTGGGAAAAACAAGAGTAAGAAACCTGAATACGGAAGTCCGGCAGAAAAGTGGTTTAGGCTGTTTTAGTATCTTGGGGGTTACGGTTACCTATGAGTTTCAGGACCAGATTACAAGGGTTTGTAGAAAACCGGCAAAAAATACAAATCTGGTACGGAATGGGCTGCCATAACACGGTGACCGGAAGAGTCCTTTCGGTTGACCATGACCATATCGATGTCGAGTCATACTCGCACGAAAGCGACGGGCAGATTCATATTCGCCGTATCCTTGTGCCGCTTCATCTGATTCTTCACATCGACATCACCTCGGCGGAGATGGCGGAGGAAGAGGATAACTTCTCGCTGCCTGTCGAGAAAGAGTCGAAGCAGGCAGCAGCAGCAGCCCCTCAGATGTCCGTAATCGACTTACCTGATGCACCTAGAGGCTATGGCGTCAAAGTGCTGTCGCAACTCAATGCTTCCTATTCCAATCGCTTCTCGCGAATGGCTTCCGGTCCCGGCGGCGTCTATTTTGCATGTGACGGCAGTGTCTGGTTCGTCGACAGCTCCGGTCAGCTTACCGAATATGCTCGCATCCGAGGCAATAGCACCATTTCCGGATTGCGTTTCGACCGCAAAGGCGTCCTCTATGTCGCCACCATTCAGGGCACGGTCTACCGCATCGACCCGAACAAGTCGGGACGTATACTTGCTCAATTGGACGGCAGCCTGACAGGAGGCGGTACATTCCTTTCGGACCTGGCTATCGGAACCCGAGACGAAATCTATGTTTCTAATTTCCCCTCTAATACCGGCGGCATTTTCAAAATAGATCGCACCGGTGAGTATGAAGTTCTCGTTGGCGGTCCCGGACATGGTACGCAAGGTCTTCTTCTCGACTCAGACGGATTCCTCTGGTGTCTGGAGCACGCTACCGGGTCAGTGGTGAAGCGCTCTCTGGATGGACGTGAAGTAGCCAGAATTCAGGTCGCAGAGCCGGAGAGTTTCAATTTTGCTGATGGCTATGACGGCAATCTTTCCATGGACAGCCTGGGCCGAATTTACGTGACGGCCGGACGCGCCGGTTCTGTCTTCCGCGTCAATCGAGAAGGTCGAAGCGAGACTTTCCTGGTCGGCCTGGTCAACCCGACAGGTGTAGCCTTTGGAGGCGATGGAGCCCTCTTCGTTCTGGAAGCCGGTCGCTCTCGTGTTTTGAGAGTAGCTGCCCTGGAAAAGGGTGATCGAGCCACATCCGCAACAGCTCTCAGCTAGACAGATTCAGCTTACCTTCCGCTGGAAACAAGACCTTTATTTGACTGCCCTTGGGCTGCTGCTTTGGTCTGAACTTTCTCTTCTTTGTAGAGGCGGTCGATAATCGCTTTGTAATTCTGGGCAACTACATTGCGTTTGATCTTCAACGTTGCTGTCAGCTCGCCGGCTTCGACAGAAAGGTCATTAGCCAGTACATGGAAGTTGCTGACTTTCTCGTAATCGGCAAGCGATTTGGAGCGCTCTGCAATTTCCTTCTCAAGCATGTTGACGACTTCGGTCATCTCGACGAGTTCAGCATAGCTGTTGAAATTCCAACCTTCATCGGAGGCGTGCTGTGTGAGTGCCTGTTCGTCCATAACAATCAGCGCCACCAGTTGTTTGCGTTTGTCGCCGAAAATAACTGCCTGATTTACGAATGGAACGGTCTTTAGAATCGCTTCGATCTTTTGCGGGGCAATATTCTTGCCTGAAGAATTGACAATAATGTCTTTCTTTCGATCTGTAATCTTCAGATAACCGTCACCGTCGATGATACCAATGTCTCCGGTACGGAACCAGCCGTCGACGAATGCTTCCTTGGTCGCTTCTTCCAGACCGTAATATCCCTTGAAGATCGAAGGTCCGCGCAAAAGAATCTCGCCGTCGTCGGCCGTGATCATTTCTACGCAAGGCAGAGCCGGTCCGACAGTACCGATTTTCTTTCTGTTCATCAAATTGACGCAGGCCGGTGCAGCTGTCTCGGTCAATCCATAGCCTTCGATCGTAGTGATGCCGATCGAGTTGAAAAACTCGATGGTATGACCTGTTGCCGGAGCCCCGCCGGAAACTACTAGACGCAATGAAGGGCAGATTCTTTCTCTCAATTTGCGAAATACTGTTTTTTCAGCCAGCCAGTGTTTGGCTCTCAAGGCTGTGCGCACCGGTATGCCTCTGGTTTCGGCATCGACCATTTCGTTGCCGACCTTTAGCGCCCAGTCGATGAGCCGTCTGGCGTTACCCGAGGCCCCGTCGATGCCGCTTCTGACCTTGGCATAAATTTTGTCCAGTACGCGCGGGACGGTCAAAATCATTGTCGGCTTGACCTCGGCCATGTTCTTGGCCATGGTCTCAATGCCCTCTGCATATGCGCAGACGCCGCCGGAATATATCCAATAATACTCACCGCAGACACGTTCGAAAACGTGCGACATAGGCAGGTAAGAAAGATAGACGTCGTTTTCGTCAATTGGAATAACGCTCTTCAATTCGTCAAGCACGCTGACAATATTGCCGTGAGTGAGAGGGACACCTTTGGGTGTGCCTGTTGTTCCGGATGTATAGATGATCGTCGCCATCTCTTCGAAGCGAATCTCATTCATGCGCTGGTTAACGATTTCAGAATTCTCTTCCAGTTGAGCGAGACCTTGCTGCCTCAACTCTTCAAGTCCGATGACGAAATCAGCACTGATTTCATTCTCGGCCAAAAACTCGCTCAGTGAGCGGCCTTTATTTAACTGAGAAACCAGAACGACTGTATTGAGCGCCTCTTGCTTGGACGCAAGGACTTTTTTCAGAAGGGCTTCGCCGTGAACAAAAACTACCTTGGCTCCGGAATTGCTCAAGATAAAGTCTATGTCGGATTGAGAGCTGGTCGGATAGATAGGTACAGTGACTGCGCCACTGGATATGGTGGCAAGGTCGGCAGCTGCCCAGAGATGAGAGGTTTGGGAGAGAATGGCCACACGGTCACCAGCTTCTACCCCTCTGGCAATCAAACCGGCAGCCATTTCTTTGACCAGCAGGGCAAGCCCCGACCAAGTCATAGACTTATAAGGCGACTTATTTTCCTTGTAGCGCACGGCTTCCCGGTCGGACAGCAATGTGGCTCTTTCAAAAAACGTCGTTGCTAGGCTCTTCTTCACGGCCAGACCTCTCAATTTCGCGCCCCCTGGCGCTTTTTGTCGAATAAGTGAGACGCCTATATTTTACTGCGGGTTCCCAATAGGCGGACCGTTTGTGAGAAATCTATACTGATCTTTGGGGTGATTGTGAAGAGGTCTTAATCTTCTTCAGTCAAACCCCGCCCGGCTTTGACCGCCTGGTGAAATATGAAAATGCCACCGTATTCAGTGCGCTCTACGTAAGAATCAGCTTTTCTGGCGCTGTTTCTGCGGTCCAGTTGTTTACCCGTTCAACCAAATCGTCGATTACCGGGTCGAACATCAAGTCATGCCAGGCTTCTTTGAATACGTGCTTTTGCTTGGAAGGTGCATTAATGCGCTCGAAAACAGCATCGTTAATCTTGTTATTGACGATCTTTTCGTTGCCTGCCGTCAACATCAGCACGGGGCAGGGCGCCGATTTTACGCGATTTTGCACATCTTGAGAAAGCATCAGTAATTCAAACAGCATTTTGGCCGGAAGTTTGAACCTTCTTTCTGCATCTGCATCGATCCACTTACGTACACCAACGTCACGCGTAACCTGATCGGGCGCATATGGCAGTGCCAGCTCCGTCTCCGGAGCCACCATCGCTGTCCAGACGGACTGCAGTCTGAATAGAAGATCGAATGTTTGCGGGTGCCCGTCAAAACCGGGTGAGA
>CAZBOX010000172.1:0-12697 GCA_964493595.1 uncultured Candidatus Obscuribacterales bacterium
TCATGGAGCCGTGCGCCCCATCTCCTCGATTAGTAAATTCGCTGCGTTTGAACACAAAACCATGCTGCGCCATTGTTTCCGGGCTTACGAGCGTTCCGCCCCGCCCGTGATCTCTGTAAATGCTCTCTGTGCCAAGTCCGGCACGTGTGAGCTGCTGGGCTACGCGCGCTTCCAGCCCCTTGCTCTCACCAGCCAGATGTCCCGTGTAGATTAACTGGAAATGTTTTCTACCTGCCGCCAGGTCCTGGAGATTGTTCTTAATCCAACCATCATATGCACCGGGGTTATACATTGAATCGAGCACGGTCACGGAAGTTATCTTGTCTTGCAGCCCGTTTTTGTAGAGCTGAGCAATTGATGGGTTGTAACCAGCCGAATGCGCGATGATGCCCATGCTGGCAATATTGTCTACGGTCTTGCCTTGCAGCTCAGGCGTCTTCTGCATGATCTCGTTGAACATATTGCGATAGAAATTGGGCTGATCCGAACGCCCTCTTGCCGAGCTGTTAGATCCTGGACTGGCTTGCCATTCCGGGACGACTAGAACGGTTTGCGGGTCGGCCGCGCGCATCTGTTCGCGTAACTGCGAATAGCTGAGCGCCGCGCGGGCGTCGGTTCGAAAGCCATGATTATAGATAAGCATTCTTGTTGGCTTTTCCGGGTCATAGCCTTTCGGAATGATTACCGAGGCATCGACTTTGTGCCGACCTGTGCTGTTTTGTAGTTGCATTTCATAGACTTTGCCGAGTTCCTCATTGCCTCCCACACTGGTGCGGCCTCTTTCAGGGCGTCGCTCCGGCGAGTCTGGGCTGCGTCGTCTGCTGTTTTGCTCCTGTTCAGTGCCGGGCTCAAGCGTTCTTCCTCGCGCCGGGCGGACATCTGCACCATCGCTTCGATTTCTCGGCTGTTCGCTTTCACGCCTCGCGCCTTCGGGCAAATCCTGCCTACCGTTGGCAGGAAGCGCTCCGTCGCCCCACTGTACGACAAAGCCGCTCTTCATTCCGACACTGGTCGTGGCTGCTATTCTTGTGCGAGGCAAGAGCCCGCGATTTTCCAACTGTGATTGTGCTTCGACAAGCGGCGCACCGATTCCCAGGCTGTCGCTGAGCGGCTTGGGTACGCTGAAGTCCATTGTTTTGCTATTGCCTGTATCGCTGTTTCTAGAATCACCGCTCCAGATCTGGCTGGCGATTACCGACCAGGGCTTGTCCTTTTCGCCGACTGTAAAATTCGACACAGCATCACTTCTCGGCTGCGCAACGCCGCGCTCCGGAGCAAATTCTGATTGAGGAGATGTCTGTACCATGCTCGTTTCCGCTGTGGATAAATAAGTTTTCTACGTCCTTGCTTCGGCAGTTACTTTTCTTACTTGTGCGAGCAGAGCCTCCTTATCTTGCCGGCTGAGATTGCGCCTGGCATGACCCCAGGCTCGACCTTCGGGGATGCTCTCGACTGAAATTTCCATGGCTCTGGGCGTTGTATCGGTCATTCCAATTGCTCTTGCCACTCCGCTCGAAATATCGAGCACCCGATTGTGTATGCGCTCCGACCCATCCGGGCGGGCTTCCTTTCTGCCGGCAAATGGCCCGTTGTCCGTGATTACCAGGCGAGTTTCACGACCGTTTTCCGGGTTTCGAACTTTGAGAACCGTGCCGAACGGGAACTCTCGGCTGGCAGCTGTCAATTCATTCTTATTGAATCTGACACCACTGGCGGTTTGCGAATCTTCCCAGTAAACGGAGGTGATGCCTTTGAATCGATCGCCCTCATTGTATTTTCGCTCGAGAGGGCTCTTCCATTGTCCGGGCTCGGTTTTGTCTTCTGTTCTTCGGGGTTCCGGCTTGACCCTTCTTTCTGTATCCGGAGTACGAGCTTCGCTCTTGTCCGGTTTGCTACCACCGGCAGTGTCGTCTGCTACCACTTTTCCACTGGTTGCAAGTCTATCTAGAAGGGCGGCCCCTCGATTTTTGTAATCTACCGGTCTGTTGCCGTCTTTCTGCTGGACTATGGAGCCGTCCGCGTTTTGTATTGCGCGCAGGGCGTTCAGTTCTGCGCCGCTCCTGGCGCTCACGTAGACGCCTAACATGCTGCGTCCCGAGCCGATACCTTCCTTCTCCAATCTGACCTTATTGATGGTTCCGTCGGCTCCCTGTATCGTGAAAGTCTTGATGCCCGCGGCAACCAATTCGCTTGCCGCTTTCAGTCTTTCTTGCGGATTTGTCTTGGGATCCATGAGTGTTTCGGTGCGTCTTCTATTTTCACCTTGCATGGCTTTAGGCAGATCTGCGCCTTCTGTACCGGTTTCGGCAGTGGTGGCGACGCGGATGTCGGTTTCCGGCTGTACTACCTTCACATCAGGTATGGTGCCTTGCTTTACAAGGTCCTGCTCCCTGGGGCTCGTCCACCCGAGCATGTCGCCAAATTTTTGACCGGCCGAACTGAGGCAGCCCTTATAATCGCCGTTCCAGCATTGACTGGCTATGCCCGACCAGGAATTGTCTTTGGGTGGGGTGAAATCGGTTTGGTCATTGGCTTGAAGAGCTGGGCGGCGCTCGGGCGCCACGACCTCTTGTTGCGCGTGTTCTGCCATATCTGGTTGTTTACTAAGAGAAGGAAAGCGAGAGGAAGACGCTTGCTGCAGCAAGACCGAGAAAGGTTCCGGTAAATCTCGCACCACTGCTGTTTCAAGAACATAACACTGCTGCGTTACCGGATCGTGACCGCTGGTTTGCGCGAGCGTGGCATAATGTGCAAAGCCGCGCGGTAGAACCAAGCAGGATGTCAGTACGGGAACGAAGACGGTACTTCAAAGCTGATTCATGGCACGAGTTCTCTTTGTTGAAGACGATAAAGATCTGGCGACAGCCGTTGAAATGGCGCTGGAAGCGCAGAACTTCATTGTCGAGGTCGTACATGACGGCAAGTCTGCCTTAGACAGGCTTACTTTCGAGCATTACGATGTGGCGATTGTCGATTGGATGCTGCCGCAGATGAGCGGATACGAAGTGTGCCAGCAATACAGGCGAAGCGGTGGGCAGACGCCGATTCTTTTTTTGACCGGGCAGTCTGATGTGATGCATCGGGTGCAGGCCCTGGATACCGGTGCCGATGACTATCTGTGTAAGCCATTTGCCTACGCGGAGCTGATGTCACGAGTACGCGCGTTGCTGAGGAGATTTCCAAAACTGGAAAATCAAGTCATCAACCTGGGGCATCTCGAGCTGGATGTTCAGCGCTGCCGTGCCAAAGTAGAAGGCAAAGATGTGGATCTTGCCCCCAGTGAATTTGCTCTGCTCGAGCTTTTGATGAAGCATCAGGGGCGAATTTTTAGCACCGATGATTTGCTCGACCGGGTCTTCAAACTAGACCAGGAAGCGACAGGCGAGGCTGTTCGACAGCGGATTTTGCGTCTGCGAAAGAAGATAGATCTGGACGGCAAGCCATCTCTGATCAAGACTGTCAAAGGTCTTGGATATTGCATGGAAGAGCCTTCCAGCTAGGATGGTCGAAAAGCAAACCCCCTGCCCAATTTTATTAAGGCAGGGGGAATTGTTACTGATTGGTTTTTACTAGCAGCACTTTTCGGCGTGCGGTTTTGAGTTGCCGTCGGGCGCCGGAGAATTTGCCAGTGCTTTGCGTAAAGAGCCACCATATTTAGTGAGCAACTCTTCTGCTTGTGCGCGGCCCAGCTTTCTCTTGGTCATGAGAATGGCTGTTTTCGCCCTGTTCTGAGAAGCGACAAGCGCACCCTCGGCTATGTGTCTTGGTACTTCGCCGCAAATAGAGATGATTGAAACGGCGCGCTCTCTCAACTTCTCATTGGTTGGTTTAAGGTCAACCATTAGGTTTTCGTAGACTTTGCCTAGTCGAACCATCGTGCAAGTAGTCAGCAAGTTGAGGATCATTTTTTGTGCGGTGCCGGCTTTCATGCGGGTTGAGCCGGTCAGCGCTTCGGCACCGACCACGGCAGTGATAGTCACATCGCAGAGTCCGTCCAAACCGCCAAAATTGTTGACGATGCCGATTCTTGCTGCTCCTGCCTCTCTGGCTTGCTCGAGTGCCCCGATAACGTAAGGGGTGCGGCCTGAAGCTGTGATTCCCACAACCACGTCTTTGTCGGTTATCTTCGCCGAGATGGCGTCTTGCTCGCCCATCTCTTTGGAATCTTCGGCGTTTTCAAAAGAGCGGAACATCGCCTCTTTGCCGCCCGCGATACAGGCAGAAACTTGTTCGCTGTCGATGCCGAAGGTCGGTGAGCACTCGGTGGCGTCCAGAACGCCCAGGCGTCCACTGGTGCCTGCTCCGAAATAAATCAATCGGCCGCCGTTGTGCAGTCTTTCGGTAATCAAGTCAACTGCTTTGGCAATGTCTGGCACCGCTGCTTTGACTGCTTCTGCAACTGCAAAATCTTCGTTTTGTACACGTGAGACCAATTCCGTCGTATCAAGAAGATCCAGGTCCATCGTGTGAGCATTGCGCTCTTCCGTGATCATCTTGTTGAACTCTTGCGTGAAACCCATGTCTCGTCTCCAAATGTTCCCAGGCACCCCATTTAGATGAGTGTAGCGTACTTAATGCCTTTCAGAGGGTGACCGGGCGCATCGTTTCTGTGATCGCCGCTTTTAATCAATCTCATGAATTGTCATGAGGGTGGAAAGTATTCACTGGTGGGCTTTTTGTGAATTGCTTTCAATATCCGAACGGATACCGGATGTTGCAAGGTTGCAACATCCACAAGGACTGGGGAGTCACCGGCAGTCTACCTGGCGGCGGCGGCAGTCTCCGGCTCGGAGTGTTTGAGCGAAACCCGGCCGCGTTTAATGAACTTTCCGTCTCCGGCTTTGCCTACGTACTTTTCGTTCTCGATGACGACTTTGCCGCGCGACAGAACTGTTTCTGTCACACCCTGGACTTCCATGCCTTCGTAGCAGTTGTAGTCGACATTCATGTGGTGGGTCTTGGCTGACAGCGTCATTTTTTTACTGGGGTTGAAAATGACGATGTCCGCGTCGGAGCCGACTGCAATGGTGCCTTTCTTGGGGAATAGTCCGAAGATCTTTGCCGGACTCGTCGATGTCAGTTCGACGAACCGATTGACCGAGATGCGTCCGGGCACGACGCCTCCATTGTAAATGAGGCTCATGCGGGTCTCCACGCCCGGTCCCCCGTTGGGTATTTTGCTGAAATCGTCTTTGCCCAGTTCTTTCTGGTCTTTGAAGCAGAAAGGGCAGTGGTCTGTGGAAATCACCTGCAGATCGTTCATTCTCAAGCCGGTCCACAGTTTTTCCTGATTCCACTTTTCACGCAGAGCCGGTGTCATCACGTACTTGGCGCCTTCAAATCCTTCTTTCTCGTAGTAGCTATAGTCGAGGAAAAGATATTGCGGGCAGGTCTCTGCAAAGGCAGGAATGCCCTCGTCACGCGCTTCTACTACTTTTTTCAGGGCGTCGTAGCAACTCAGGTGGACGATATATACAGGTGAATTAGCCATCTCAGCTAAAGCAATTGCCCGGTTCACGCCTTCTGATTCTGCTTGCGTGGGGCGCGTCAGGGCGTGATATTTGGGCGCCGTATGCCCTTTTGCCAACGCACGTTGCACAATTTCGTTGATGACGATGCCGTTCTCGGCATGCATGCACACTAATCCGCCTTCATTTCCGCAAAAGTCCATGGCTCTGAAAATGGTGGCATCGTCTACGAGCAAAACGCCCGGATATGCCATGAACAGTTTGAAGCTGGTGACGCCTTCGTCATGAATCAAACGTTTCAGATCCTTGGTGCGTTCGTGGGGAAGGTCGGTGACAATCATGTGGAATGAATAGTCGATGGCAGTCTTGCCAGCGGCTTTCTCGTGCCAGATGTCGAGCGCTTCCATAATCGCCTGACCCTTGTTCTGGATGGCAAAGTCGATAATGGTTGTAGTGCCGCCATGGGCAGCTGCCAGTGTGCCGGTTTTGAAATCGTCGGCGGAGGTGGTGCCTCCGAAGGGCATGTCCATGTGGGTGTGAGCATCGATACCGCCCGGAATGACTAGTCTGTCTTTCGCGTCGATGACCTTGTCGGCTTCCATGTCGAGCGTTTTGCCGATTACTGATATCGTTTCGCCGTCTATCAAAATGTCGGCGACGTAGTCGTCCACCGCCGTGACAATGCGACCGTTTTTGATCAGTGTTTTCATTGGGTGAACCACCTTTGTTGAAACGATATCTGGGTGACGCCGGCGGCACTTGCCCGCCACTCGCTGTAGTCAAAACTACCCAGTAGGAAGAGAACTGAAAACTCTCGTACTGATGAAGTAGGTATACTGATGCGCTATGGTATCTGATGGATATGCGACGGGATCGCTTAGAAACTTCCAGCGCAGGTTAATTTCGGATTTCAGGCTAATAAAGATCTGAGGTTCGATCGCCTGCAGAATTCTTCAGTGTGCCAAACCTGGCACCGTGTTATAAAACTGGCAACCATTCTTACAAAAGCGCACTCGAGCGCCTTAAACCCTTCGCATGCAAAAAAGCGCCCGCATGTCCGATGATTGGCTTCTTGTAGCATCGCCATCGAATTTTCCAAGGAGCCTCAGTCAGTGAAAGGTGTAACGCCTGAAGTTATTGCCGAAGTTCGCCATCGGGCGAATTTAGTCGATATTATTTCCGAAACGGTCGTTTTGAAAAAAGCGGGCAAGGAATATCGCGGGCTATGTCCTTTTCACAATGAGAAATCCGGCTCCTTTTACGTAAACCCGGACAAGGGCATTTTTAAGTGTTTCGGCTGTGGCGAAGGGGGCGATGTTTTTGCCTTTCTGCAGAAAGCCAAAGGGCATGATTTCATCGACACGGTTCGGGATCTTGCCAATCGATACGGCATAAGGCTCGTCGAAACGGTTGAAGAGAAGCAGCATTACGACAGGCGCGCTCAATTTTTCGCATTGAATGAGGCGGCTTGCAATTATTTCGTTCAGCTATTACAGGACCCGACCGACGGCGCCACGGCCAGAAAGTATCTCGAGGGGCGCGGAATAAGCGAGGAGATAATCTCTCGCTTCAAACTCGGTTTTGCTCCCAATTCTTGGGATGGACTGCTGCGCTATTTGAATAGCACCATGAAAGTTTCCGAAGCTACTCTTGAAGAAGCCGGACTGGTGAGGCGTCGCGCTGAGTCCACCGGCGTCTACGATCTTTTCCGCAATCGCTTGATGGTTCCGATCATGGACGATCAAGGTCGGGTAGTGGCCTTTGGCGGACGCACGCTGGGCGATGACCAGGTCAAGTATTTGAATTCTCCGGAAACGCCGATTTATGTCAAGGGGCAGCACCTGTATGGGTTCAACCTGGCAAAAGATGCGATCAAGGCGAAGGATGCGGTCATTGTCGTAGAAGGATATTTCGATGCAATCAGCCTGCACCAGCATGGGTTCAACAATTCTGTCGCTACTCTCGGCACGGCGTTGACCGAGCAGCAAGCAAAAATGTTAGTGCGATACACAGAATCGAAACGGGTCTTTCTCTCTTTCGATAGCGACCAGGCCGGGCAGAAAGCGATCGAGCGAGGAGCTGAAGCGATTAATCAAATTGCCGAAGGTGTTGGTATCGAACTGAGGGTGATTCGTATTCCCGGAGGAAAAGATCCAGACGAGTGCTTGCGCGCAGAGGGCGGGCAGGAAGCCTTCACAAAAGCGATGGAGTCGGCGCCGCCCTTCATCGATCACGAATTGCGGCAAGCCTTGAAGGATGCCGATCTGGCCACTCATACGGGGCGATTGGAAGCAGCCGGTCGCATTGTTCCTATTCTTTCTCAGATCAAAAATCCGATGGTGCGCGGCGAATATATTCGCTTATTCGCCATGGAAATCAGTGCAAAAGAGGATGAACTGGCACATTCGGTGCGCGAGCATATGAAACAGCGCAAACAGCCTTTTAGACCTGACAATTTTGGCAGCGGTGCGGCTAAAGTCATGAAAAATCGAGGCTCGGTCGGCACACCGGGCTCAGGTGGCTTGGCCGGTGTTCTCGATGCCGAGCGGAATCTGCTGGCTCTGCTCCTGACCAGCCGCGAGGACTATACACAGGCTTTTCCTGTTGTTATGAATATCGATTTCAATGTTCCTGCTCATCGGGTTCTTAAGGATGCTTTCGAGGGCGTTGGCGATCAGTTTGCCACGGTTCAAGACCTCACAGACCGCGTCATGGATCGCGCCGCACCGGATAAAGCAGCGGCAGCCGCACTTGTGGACGTCATTCTCAAAGTGGAAGAGTTCAGAAAGCAGCAAAGGCCGTCGGATGTGGTCATCAAAGATTCCTTTGCCAGACTGATAAAGGAGAGAATGGAGTTGGCCAGTCGCCAAATGCGCGCTACTCTTGCTTCATCCCTTCCGGAAAATGATTTGATCGAGCTGCAAGGTAAAATATCTACGCTTCAACGTTTGCAGTCCAGCGAATTGCTGACGGCAAGCTCCCTTGATGAGCTCAATGAATTGACTTCCAAGATAAACGAAATAATACCGGTGAATTAGATGGAAGCAGGCGCGCCAGCAAACTTATTGATGGGTGTCATCGCCGGCGCCACCATTTTCCTCGGTCTGCCTGTGGCTTTCCTGCGCGGCGTCGGTGAAAAAACGCGTGGCAGCTTGACGATGGCGGCTTGCGGCGTACTTGTTCTTCTGATAGTCGATGTCGGTTATCACATGATCGAGTCGCTTGAACGCACGGCAATGGAGGCTAATTGGAACAAACTCGGCATTATGTCGGCGATCGTTTTTCTTGGCTTGATGTATGGTCTGGTCGGGCTCGCCAAATTAGAAGAGAGGCGCGGAGCCATGAAAGGCGAAGGCGACCCTCTTTCGATTGCCACAATGATCGCACTGGGTATCGGCTTGCACAATTTTGCCGAAGGGCTGGCCATCGGGCAGTCCTTCTCCGGCGGGGCGATAAGCCTCGGTGTCGTACTTGTGGTCGGATTTGCCATGCATAATGCCACCGAAGGATTCGGTATCGCGGCACCCCTGGCCGGTAAACCCGTCAGTTTCTGGCGTATCGCTCTTTTGGGCTTGATTGGCGGCGGACCGACGGCGATTGGCGCTCTTCTAGGTGGTTTTTTCGTCAACGAGTATGTCACTCTGCTCTTCCTCACTCTGGCTGTGGGTTCTCTTATCTATGTGGTGCGAGAATTATTGCGATTGCGCTTTGCTTCTTTGACTCCATCCGGGGCTATGTTGGCTCTCAGCATCGGACTTCTTTTCGGTATCTATACGGAGATTGCTGTCGAGGCTGCCACTAATTCCAGCCGTTCGGCGAATGTTCAGAATGCTATCGAAATTGACTTCTCGCGCGCCACGGCAGGAAAGCAAATGTCGGTTCCGGCCGGCAGCCAGATCGTCATCAAAAATTCGGAGTCGACGACATTGGAATTCGAATCCGATGGTCTATTTGCCGGCGAGGTTTTCTTGAAAGCCGGTGACCAGGCACCAGTGACGGTCACGAACAAGCCCGGCGATTATAAGCTCATTATTGAAGATACCGATTTTGCACCGATTTCCGTAAAGGTCACTCAGGGCAACAAATAATCGGATCCGGCGCCTGAACTCAGTTGTTTGTAGAACCTGAGGGCAGCGCTACGGTCGAAAACCAGTATTCAAGCATGTTCTTAGCGATGCGTTTATATTCCTCAAAACGAATCGGTTTGACGATATAGCTGTTGCAGTGATTTTCGTAGCAGAAGGAAATGTCTTGTTCGAGGTTGGACGTGCTCAGAATTACCACCGGAATGCGGCGCAGCTGAGGATGCTCTTTTAGCCGCTTGAGCATTTCTCGCCCGTCCATTTTGGGCAGGTTGAGATCGAGGACAATCAAATCCGGACTGTTCGCTCCCTGGTTCTGCAGGTTCTGTTCCAGTCCGCTCAGAGCCTTTTTGGCATCGTGGGTCACTTGCACTGTCGCTTCGATGCCGATCGACTCGAAAGCTTCTTTGAGAAGATCTGAATCAGCTAGATTGTCTTCAACGTGCAGAATTTTCATTCGCTGAAGAATCCCCCGTGGCTTTCTGTACGGTTGGAAGGCGCACGAAGAAATCGGAGCCTACTGCCGGTTTCGACTCAACCCAGATAGCTCCGTCGTGACGGTCGACGATGCGCTTGCAGATTGCTAAACCCATGCCTGTTCCAGGATATTCGTCTCGGGTGTGAAGCCGCTGGAAGATAACGAAAATTCGCTCGAAATGTTCCTCTTCCATGCCGATGCCATTGTCTTTGAAATCGAGAGTCAGCATCCCGTTTTCCAGTTTTGAATGAACCGAAATTTGCGGTGTTTCCTGTCTTCGATATTTTATGGCGTTGCCGATCAAATTCTGGAAAAGCAGGAGCATTTGCGATCGGTCAGCTTGAATCTTTGGAAGTTTGTCGGCGACAACGACAGCGCCGCTCTCTTCTATGGCGATGCGAAGGTTTTTGGTGGCAGAGAGAAAAACCTCTTGCAAGTCCACCTCTGCAAATGGTTTGCCATGCGTGTCCACGCGACTGTAGTGCAGAAGATCTTGAATCAGTGCTTGCATCCGCTCGGACGACTCGGCGATGCGGTTGATGTACTTCACAGCCCTCTCGTCCAGCATTGCCGCGTATCGGCCGGTCAGCAAATCACTGTAATTGGCCATCGCTCTGAGCGGTTCTTGCAGGTCGTGTGCGGCTGCAAAGGCAAATTGTTTCAATTCATTATTGGAACGTTCCAGATCGCGGGAAAATTTTTTCAAGGCTTCCTCGGACTTTCTCTTTTCCGTTATATCCCTTGAGATGACTGAGATTTCCGTGATTCGGTCTTGTTCATTTCGGATACACGAAATGGTCAAAGCAACCGGAATTTCCACACCATCTTTTCGTTTATGCACTGTTTCAAACATCTTCGGCGGCGTGCCGGCCATCACCATTGTTCTTATTTCTTCAGTCTCCTGAGTTGGACCCTCCTCTTTCGTGATCATAAATATCGACTGGCCGACTATTTCTTCAGGGCTGTAGCCGTAAATTTTTTCGGCACCGGAATTCCAGCTCATCACGCGGCTTTCCAGATCGATGCTGAATATGGCGTCGTTGCTCTGCTCAACGATATCCGCCAGTTTCAACCTTTCTCTTTCCGCTGGTTCCAGCTCTCTTATTCGCTCATTGAGCATCAGATTGAGCTTTTGAATTTCCATTTTGCTGCGGCGCCGCTCGACTATTTCACCAATCAGATAGGCTGCGGAGAGCAATCGCTTCTTCGACTGCTCGATAATGAAAGGCGGGCGGCTGTGGTACTTCTGTGCCTGATTGGAAAGTTCTTCCACTGTTGTTTCATATTTCAGTGCCAGCGCTTCCAGAGCTTCTTTTTCTTTGGGCGGATCGCCATAGCCAATATTTATGGATCCGACAATATCATTGCCGGCCTTAATCGGCACTGCAAAAATGCGAATCCCTCCGTTGCATGCTTGATCGACCGGAAGTCCGCTTTCCACAGCCATAAGGGAGGTTTCGCGGCAGGACTGATTGCAATGCCATTTTCCTGATTCGATGGCTTCTCTGTTATCGCCTGGTGCTAATTGGCGTGAGCGCTCGTCCATGAAGCGGCACCATTTCGAAGCCTTGATGCTTAGCGCATAGTCTCCGTTGCTCTCGAAAATTGCGGCGGATGTTTCAAGAAGATTTAGACCGTCATCGAGAATCTCACGCAAAAGCGAGTCGCCGACTGCCTCGAAGATGATTTTGCTGTCGTTGAGTTCAGCCAGGTCTCCATAAGGTTGGGGCGCCCGGCTGTCACCGTCTGTAGTGCCAAGGCTCTTTTGCAGCAACCACTGTATTCGATTGAGAGCATCACGAGCTCCTGATTCCAGATCTTGTGAGGGCGGATTGCCCTTTATGCGCATGCATGTCAAAGTCATGAGATTAGTAGCTCTATCCAGCAGAACTTCCGGATCCACACCTAGATCGCTGACCGTGCAAATATGTTTGCATACTTCACTGTTTAGACTGGTGATTGCTTTCAGGCATGGCTCGCTCTCGAACAGCAGTCCCTCGAGCAATTCGCACAAAACGACGGCACAATCTCTGGGCATGCGCACATCCGTCGAGAAAATTGCATCGACGAAAACCTGGGAGATTGTCTGAAAGAGATCTTCTTTGCCCGCGACAAATAGAGCTTTTGCTTTCAGTTTTTTCAGCCAGCCGGTTGTTACGGCGGCATCAAGCAGACCGCGTCTGAGTTCGCTGACGCTGTTTTCAACGGGGTGGGTGCTACTGGTTGAGTCACGCATATATCTTTAGCTTAGTCTCTTCCAGCTAAATTTGGGGCAACCGAGCGGATGACTTTGATGTGTATTTTGTGCCCTCGTTCGGGTGATTTCAATTATCAATCCATTGATTGAAACGGTCCCAGCGCGCAAAAGTGTAAAAAAGCAACGAGAGAGGGTTCCCCCCCTCTCGCCCCTCCGATATAAAGTCTCTCCTCGCGCCTCTGGGCTTTTCAGTTGCCGCAGCCGTTCATCGAGGATGTTTCAAATATAAGAGTGGAATCGGCAGAAGTTGTTATCGAGTTGTAAACGAAAACGGATCAGTTCTGCGCTGACTGCCCGCGGTCCAGCCAGCAAATTCGTCCTTTCAGCCGCCGAATGAAAGGTACGAGCGTAACATTCAGAATCGCCTCATTGGCATGTGTGGAGGGGACTCCCGGCTGTTTGCTCACGGTGA
>CAZBOX010000173.1:0-3022 GCA_964493595.1 uncultured Candidatus Obscuribacterales bacterium
TCTTCGACAATCAGCACTGTGCGATCGCCGGCTGCGATAGCGTCGCGGTCATCATTCACCGTCAGCTCATGGCGAGGTAGAACCTGAGCCATCGCTTCGTAGAGAATCTCCGGCTCTCGGTCTTTCGTCGCATTTTGACCCTGGGTCTTTTGCGCGTAAACCTTTGCCGCTTCCGGCAAATATGTCTTTGGAATGTAGAGAGTGAAGACACTACCTTCATCAGGGGTGCTGCTGACGCGGATCTCGCCGCCCAGCAGCGTGGCTATTTCGCGGCTGATGGCCAGACCCAGACCGGTGCCGCCGAATTTACGGCTGGTAGTACCGTCCGCCTGGTGGAAGGCTTCGAAAATGATGCCCTGTTTGTCCAGTGGGATGCCGATACCCGTGTCGGATACAGTGAAAGCAATCACCGAATCAGCCATGTTCAGCACTTCCATTTCAGGCGACCAGCCTGACTCTGCTGTCCTGATATTGAGAGTGACGCTTCCTTTTTCCGTGAACTTTATGGCATTGGAAAGCAGGTTCTTCAATACCTGGTGCAGGCGCTTCCAGTCCGTGTAGACAAGCTTTGGAGCATTCTCATCGACTGTAACCGAGAATTCCAATTTTTTGTCGTCGGCGATTTGACGGAAGCCTCTGTCCATGTCATTGCGAATGTCTGACACAAAGATGTCGGATAGTTCGACAGTCATGGTTCCGGATTCGATCTTGGACAGATCGAGGATGTCGCTGATCAGACCTAACAAATCTGTTCCTGATGAATAGATTGTGTTGGCAAAATCAATCTGCTTCTCTGTCAAATTGCCCTCGACGTTTTCGGCCAGCAGTTTGGAGAGAATCAGGAGCGAATTAAGCGGTGTGCGCAATTCATGCGACATGTTCGCCAAGAACTCTGACTTGTACTTGGAAGTAAGAGCAAGTTGTTTAGCTTTTTCTTCCAATGAGAGTCGAGCTTGTTCGATTTCTCTGTTCTTGCGTTCAACCTCCTTATTCTGCATTTGCAGCAGTCGAGCTTTTTCTTGCAACTCTTCGTTTGTTTGTTGCAGCTCTTCCTGCTGTTCTGTAAGAAGGTTTTCCGATTCCTTGAGGTTTTTCGCTTGTTGTTCCAGACGTTGGTTCGTCTCTGTAAGTTCTTGTTGTTGTGCTTGCAGCTCTTGTGCCAGTGACTGAGACTGAGCCAGAAGGTTTTCAGTTCTGGAGTTGGCTTCGATTGTGTTCAGAACGATACCGATTGATTCGGTGAGCTGATCCAAGAACGCCAAGTGGATGTCGCTGAATCTCTGGAATGATGCCAGCTCGATTACGGCTCTCACTTCACCTTCGAAAAGTACCGGCAGAACAACGATGTTTAGCGGTGTTCCTTCGCCAAGTCCGGAGTTGATTCTGACGTAATCATTCGGCGCATCGTGAACAAGGATTCTTTGCTTTTCGATGGCGCACTGACCGACAAGCCCTTCACGCATTCTGAATCTATCAGATAGATTTTTTCTCTCCCTATACGCGTAGCTACCGATCAGTTTTAGCACTTGCTCGCCGTCTTCTTCGTCATCCACTTCGTTGAGATAGAACACACCGTGCTGAGCGGTGACGAGCGGCGCAAGTTCAGACAGGATCAAGTTGGACACAGTAAGCAAGTCTCTTTGACCTTGCAGCATTCGAGTGAATTTCGCCAGGTTGGTTTTGAGCCAGTCTTGCTCGGTGTTCTTCTGGGTCGTGTCCTTCAGGTTCCAGATCATTTCGTTGATATTGTCTTTGAGCGCCGCTACTTCGCCTTGCGCTTCTACAGTGATAGATCGCGTCAAGTCGCCCTTGGTCACGGCGGTTGCTACTTCTGCAATAGCCCGTACCTGACCGGTCAAGTTCGCAGCCAGCTGGTTAACGTTGTCTGTGAGATCCCTCCATGTACCGGCGGCACCAGGCACCCTTGCCTGACCACCGAGTTTTCCTTCAACTCCTACTTCCCGGGCAACTGTGGTTACCTGGTCCGCGAATGTCGCCAGAGTGTCGATCATCTCGTTGATTGTGTCCGACAGAGCGGCGATTTCGCCTTTGGCTTGCAATGCCAGTTTGCGTTTCAAGTTGCCGACGGCAACCGCGGTTACAACACCGGCAATACCCCGCACCTGCTCTGTCAGGTTACCTGCCATGGAGTTTACGTTATCCGTCAGATCCTTCCAGATACCGCCCACCCCTTGTACGTCAGCCTGTCCTCCGAGTTTTCCTTCTGTTCCTACTTCCCGGGCAACCCGTGTAACTTCTGCCGCGAAGGATGACAGCTGGTCAACCATGGTGTTGATTGTGTTTTTCAGCTCTAAGATTTCACCCTTAACGTCTACAGTAATCTTCTTGGACAAGTCGCCTCGGGCAACAGATGTCGTAACGTCGGCGATGTTACGCACCTGAGATGTGAGGTTCGACGCCATGTAATTTACGTTGTCCGTCAAGTCTTTCCAGGTGCCGGACACACCTTTTACATCCGCCTGACCGCCGAGTTTTCCTTCCGTACCTACTTCTCTTGCCACCCGTGTTACTTCTGATGCGAAGGACGAGAGCTGGTCAACCATTGTGTTGATTGTATTTTTCAGCTCCAGGATCTCGCCTTTGACGTCTACGGTGATCTTCTTAGAGAGGTCGCCGTTTGCAACCGCGGTTGTAACGTCTGCGATGTTACGCACCTGGGATGTGAGGTTGGACGCCATGTAATTTACGGAGTCGGTCAAGTCTTTCCATGTACCGGAAACACCTTTGACGTCCGCCTGACCGCCGAGTTTTCCTTCCGTACCTACTTCTCTTGCCACCCGTGTTACTTCTGCCGCGAAGGACGAGAGCTGGTCCACCATGGTGTTGATTGTGTCTTTCAGCTCTAAGATCTCTCCTTTGACGTCTACGGTGATCTTCTTGGAGAGGTCGCCGTTGGCAACAGCGGTCGTTACGTCTGCAATGTTACGCACCTGTGATGTAAGGTTCGACGCCATGTAGTTTACCGAGTCGGTCAAGTCTTTCCACGTTCCCGACACGCCTC
>CAZBOX010000173.1:3122-8079 GCA_964493595.1 uncultured Candidatus Obscuribacterales bacterium
GTTTTCCTTCCGTACCTACTTCTCTTGCCACCCGTGTTACTTCTGCCGCGAAGGATGACAGCTGGTCCACCATGGTGTTGATCGTGTCTTTCAGCTCCAAGATTTCGCCTTTAACGTCTACGGTAATCTTCTTAGAGAGGTCGCCGTTCGCCACAGCGGTTGTTACGTTCGCGATGTTTCTTACCTGCGCTGTCAGGTTGCCTGCCATGTAATTCACAGAGTCGGTCAAATCCTTCCATGTTCCGGCGACACCTTTTACTTTCGCCTGACCGCCGAGTTTTCCTTCCGTACCTACTTCTCTTGCAACCCGTGTTACTTCCGATGCGAAGGACGACAGCTGGTCCACCATCGTGTTGATTGTTATTTTGAGTTCCAGGATCTCGCCTTTGACGTCTACAGTGATCTTCTTCGAAAGATCACCGTTCGCCACAGCGGTCGTGACATTAGCGATGTTCCGCACCTGTGCTGTCAGGTTGCCTGCCATCGAGTTTACGTTATCCGTCAAGTCTTTCCATGTTCCGCTGACGCCTTTTACAATCGCCTGACCGCCCAGCTTCCCTTCTGTTCCTACTTCCCGGGCAACCCGAGTTACTTCGGATGCGAATGAGGAGAGCTGGTCCACCATGGTGTTGATTGTGTTTTTCAGCTCTAAGATCTCGCCCTTAACGTCTACCGTAATCTTCTTGGAGAGATCGCCGTTCGCCACAGCGGTCGTTACTTCTGCGATGTTCCGCACCTGCGCTGTCAGGTTGCTCGCCATCGAGTTTACGGAGTCCGTCAAGTCTTTCCAGGTGCCGCTAACGCCCTTAACCTGCGCCTGACCGCCTAACTTACCTTCCGTACCTACTTCTCTTGCAACCCGTGTTACTTCTGATGCGAAAGAGGACAGCTGATCGACCATTGTGTTGATCGTTTTTGCAGTTCTGAGGAACTCCCCTTTCAACGGCGCTCCATCAATCTCCAGCGACATCGTCTGGCTGAGGTCGCCTTTTGCTACAGCGCCGATAACCCGTGCGACTTCTGTCGTCGGGCGCACCATGTCCGATACCAGCAAATTGACAGAGTCCATGCAGTCGGCCCAGCCGCCTGATACGTCGCCTAGTGAGGCGCGGTGACCAATCTTACCCTCCTTACCTACGACCGTAGACACTCTCTGCAATTCGCGCACCATGCGCTCGTTCAGCTCGGCGGCGTCGTTGAATGCAACAGCTATTTCGCCGGCGATGCCGGTTTGATCGAGCGGCAACCTGATTGAGAAGTCCCCGCGAGATAGCATTCGCAGCGCCTTCAATAATTGCTTCGCATCGATCACTTCTCTTTCCAGAGTCGGCGCAGCTAATTTCTTGCTGCCGTTTGTTTCTGTGGAAGCTCGAGATTTGGTTGTTGGCATGAGCGTTTTTCCGTAGATTTTTTTTGAGGGCGAACTTTAGGCGTTTTGGCGGATAAAAATTGCCAAGCTAAAACAGCGCGGGAATTCTGCCGCGATATATAGAGGACATTTTTTTTATGATTCAGATCGCATCGTATCGCGCTAACTCCTCTCGGGCATCGCGCAACGTCGGTATGACGCGTCAGGTGAGACTACTCACGCGGTAGAAAGTTCCCACGAATTTATTGGGTTTTCAGACTTTAATAGGGAAAATTTGCTCTAGAATCCATTATTAATTCTAGGATTTAATCAAAACAGCCAGGCTAGGCATGTGTCTTGGTTTGATACCGTACGCTTGCCTTTCTACTGAAATTGCCCCGCACTGGCAGTGCTATTTCTGCTGTCTTTCAGCGCCAGTGCACGGCGAACTATGTCGTTTTTTACCAGCGATTTGGCGACCAGATCCATGAATTTGGCGCCCCCGGCTGCGTTGAGGTGGGCTGTATCCTGGAAATCGGAGTCATGAAACACCCACTGACTGTTCAAGTCAATAAGCGAAAAGTCGCCTCTTGCCGCGCGCCTGCCCATTGCCTCCATGTACTTCTCATACATGCCGGTGGGCATTAATGACATGTTCTTCTCGGTCAGAGGCATGTTTGCAACGACCACTTTTATCCTGTTAGCTTTTGCGTCGTCCAGCAATTTGTCGAGAAATGCGACCTGATTGTTGAAGAGTTTTTCGTTGGCGCTGGCAAAGCGTTTTTTATACTCACGCGTATTGTCTTTCCAGGGAATCACCTGATGTGGTGGCAGTATGAAGTTGCCTTCTGCGACAGTCGAGTTGCCTAGGATGTTTCCATCGCCCTTCTCTTCTGAGTTTTTTGCATTGAAGTTTGATACGGGTATTCCCGCCAGTACGGTATTGCCCGCTCTGTTTATCGGCTTGGAAAAATAGGTCTGCAATTCCAGGCGTTTGTCGCAGAGGTAATTGATGTTGTTGTAAAACGCCTCTACTGCCGCTTGAGGCGTCACTGTCAGGAGATGGCTGACATCATCTGTCTTTTCGAAGTGCCGGAAGAATTGATAAGTCGGAGTCGAAGTAGCTGAATCCACTCCGCTATCGATGAAGTCTCTAAGTGTCAGTCCGAGCAGTATTACCTTTGGTGCGCGCTCTCCGCTGAAAAGAGAGTGAGCGGTGAAATACTGATCCGATATCATCGCGCCCGGAAGGGCAAAATTGAAGCAGGAGATGTTTTGTGGCGCTCCGGCATCTTGCAATTTTCGCTCGAGAAAAACCGAATGAGGATGTTTTACAGCATCGATGTTTTTATTGAGATAATCCGCATCGATGAGTGATGTCGGAATCATCATCAATGATGAACCCATCACCACCACATCCGGTGCTCTCTTTTCTGAAAGATATGATTTGGTCCGCCACCATTCCCATGATAAACGAACAGGTAATTCGGTGGGTTCTACTTGAAGATTCGGCTTGATGAAAGAGAGGGCGACATTTATTCCGGCGAACAGAATCAGGGCGCAAACGATAGGGCGTCCAGGAACGCCGGACAGCCAGGATTTATTCGCCTCTCTTTGCTCTGTCATTTTCTCGCTTTAGCTAATCGGGAGCGGCTTAGCATCTCCCGACTCATAATTGTAAAGGTGAACTGACTCTGGCTTGCCGACATTAACCATTAGTTAGGTGTCAGATCTTCGAAAGCCCAGCCTTCTGGGCTTTTCGTATTTAGTGGTGGTAATAATTAGCGGCTGCTAATCTTTTCGGCGGTAGTCCCGAAGTGCCTGCCTGTTGGGTTTTCCAGCCTCCACAATTCCTCCACATTCTTCATCCTTTATCCATCCTAGTTATTTAGGATGGAGCCATGGCGAAAGCAGCCCCCGCATAACGCGCCTTGCGCCCTTTCCGTCCACAGAGGATTGTGTTGATGCATATGAAACTTGAATTTCCTGGCAGCACTGGCAGAAGTCCTGGTTTTGCCCGTCGAATATCTGCGCTTCTGGCAATTTGTGCTCTTTTGCTTGGGCAGAAATGTTTTTCCGCAAATGAGACCGACACGTACAGAAACTGGCAGGCCAATGCTAAAACGACCCAATTGGGCCAGCAATTGTTGTCCATGATGAATGCGGTATCGAGAGCGATAAGCGTCAACCCTGCAGACAAATTCTCTCTCTTTCGCAGAGCCTATCTCTACGGAACAATCGGATGCACGGAGTCTGCTTTGACCGACTTGACTCGAGTGATTGCCATCGATCCGAATTTTGCTGCAGCTTACACTGAGCGTGCCAATTGCTACATGGATTTGAAAAACTATGAGCGAGCACTCTTCGATCTAAATCGAGCCATCGTGCTCGACCCTCGCTCAGGCGATGCTCTCTATACTCGTGGTCGCTTGATGCTGCTTATGAATAAACCAAGTCTTGCCCTCAACGACCTGCGGCGCAGTCAGAGCAGCGAGTGCAAATACGCTCCGGCTCTGCCAGGAGAATTGCCGGCAAATCATTATGATGCAGCCGACTATTACCTTGGCGTTGCATACGAGGCCATGGACAAAAAAGATGATGCCATCAGGCACTATCAAGCTTCATTGAAAACTCCTAGGTTAGGAACAGTCGGATTCATCCATCGCTATGCAGACCAACCCTTGGATGCCAAATACAGGGTCAGTATGCTGGAGAACGGGTATTAGAAGTGCTTCGCTCCCTTTGCTTTTGCAGGGACGGCGAAAGCGAGTGGTGCGCGAGCAAAGTGGAGCGGAATCCTATTTTTATGCCCAAGCGATGTTTTCTCTTTCTGGCACTATATGTGATGCTGAGCACCTGTATGCCTGTATCAGCTCATCCGGCGACCAATAGATTTGGCAAGGCTGCCGCAAATCCATGGAAGCTTCTGGCGGCAGCATATTCTCCTGCCTGCTCTGCTTCTGCGAAAGTCAATTTCTCTTGCGCAGGAGGCTATCGGATTATTACTGCAAACGGCATACCCGGACATGCCACTTTAAATTCAAATTCTATTGCCTCGAAGAGTTATTACTTTCGCACAAAGCTCCAACCGAGAGAGAATTATTGGTTGACGCCGCTCGGGAATTTCCCTTTTGGTATTGCATTAAATGGAATACCGTTCGATCCAAATGCCGAAGAGTGTTTTTTATCCGATCGAAATTCCGGCTGGCATTATGAACCAATGGTTTCAGATGCAAAGTCCGGGATAGATGAGAATAATGCTCATGTTCATATGAATGGAGCCTATCATTATCACGGTTTGCCGACTGGATTGCTTGCCAAAAAGCAATCGGCTACACGACCAACTTTGTTGGGCTACGCTGCTGACGGATTTCCAATTTATTCTCCGACTGGTTTTGCCAGCAAGCGTGGAGGTCGTCTGCGCTCAAGCTATCGCATAAAGACAGGGCTAAGACAGGCGAGCCAGCCGGGGATAAATCCTGGAGGTAAATATGATGGTTCGTTTTCACAGGACTACGAATTTGTAAGAGGCTTTGGTGATCTTGATGAGTGTAACGGCAAATTTGCTGTCACCAAAGAATACCCTCGTGGAACCTACCTCTATGTAAT
>CAZBOX010000173.1:8179-12661 GCA_964493595.1 uncultured Candidatus Obscuribacterales bacterium
TCGGGATTTCGCTGTCCAAGCCGCGCTCGAGTTTAGAAACGCAGGGACTGCCGGTCCGCACCCTCATCATCGTCCAGCTTTTCCGGACCAATGGCAGGCTTTGCGGAATTTGTCTTCTTACTGAGGGCGTTTATTCGCTTGCTGCTTTTGCTTCATATCTGTATCCGACGCCATAGACAGCGTGAATCAATTCTTGACCGGGGAGTGCTTTGGCAAGTTTTTTCCTGACATTCTTTACATGACTGTCGATGACTCTGTCGAAAACCAATTGTTCTTGCTGGTAACAGAGTTCCAGGAGTTGATTTCGGGAGAAAACACGACCTGGCTTGGAGACGAAAAGTTTGAGCAGTCGAAATTCGGTCGGAGTTAAGTCCAGAACCGTTCCGTTTACTGTAATTCGTCCCTGGTCATCGTCGATTTTAAATAGCTTACTCTCAGATTCTGCGGTGCCTGTTGTGCGCGATCTTCTGAATACAGCTTTCACTCGTGCGACCACTTCGCGCGGACTGAAAGGCTTGCATATATAGTCGTCAGCCCCCAATTCCAGACCCAGCAGGCGGTCCAATTCATCGATGCGGGCGCTGATAATGATGATCGGGACGAGAGAAAATTTGCGAATTTCTCTGCAAATTTCCAGACCGTCGCCCCCGGGCAGCATGACGTCCAAAAGAATGAGAGAGGGCGGGTTTTTACGCACCATCTCGACAATTTTGTCGCCGCGGTCCTGGTGTTCGACATCAAAACCATTCTGGCGCAAATAGTCCATGAGGATTTCAGCTATGCGCCTCTCGTCCTCGACTATCAGAATTCGCTCTTTTTTGTCGTGCCCCTCAGCCACTGCGCAGCCCTCTTGCGGTCGGCAGAACAATTTCTATTCTTATTCCACCTAGATCTGATTTGGAAGCGGTGATGCTGCCGGAATGTGCTTCGATAATCGTTTTGCAAATTGCCAGCCCGAGCCCGGATCCACCTAATTCTCTGCTTCTGGACGCTTCTACTCTAAAGAAACGATCGAAAATTTTGCCGATTAGCTCATCCGGTATGCTGGGCGCAGAGTCATCAAATCTCAGTGTGACAGCGCTGGGAGATTTCTCCATAGATAATCTGAGTTTGCCGCCGCTGTCCGTGTATCGCAGGGAATTCTCCAACACATTGATAAAGACCTGTCGCATTCTATTGCTGTCGGCATAAACCGTGCACGACTCGTTGACGATACCGCTGTTGTCGATCGTTAGCCCCTTTTCTGCAAATCTCTCCTCGAAAATGTCGGCAATATCCTGCAGTGTTGAAGAGACGTCGAGAGGAATAAATGAATGTTTTAAATTACCGACATCGAATCTGGCCAGCCAATGCAAGTCATCGACCAATTTGCTCAGACCCATTATTTCAGCGTGCAGAACTTGCAATGTTTTAGGCGTGACTTCTTGCACCCCATCTTGAAAGGCTTCGACTTGGGCGCGCAGAATCGCAATCGGTGTTCTCAGTTCGTGTGAGGTGTCTGCCATCCACTGTCTGTGGTTTTGATCCTGATTATCCAGAGATGCGGCCAGGCTGTTGAGTTCATTTCCTAATTGACCGAATTCATCAGAGCGTTGATTCTCAATTCGCGTGCTGACATCACCATCCACCAATTTTCTTGTGCCTTCGGATATGGTGCGGACGGCTTCGGTTAGATCTCTTGCCAGATAATAGGAAGAAGCAAAAGCGGTGGCGGAAATGGCTATCGCAACAAGCAGAAGTTCGAGCGCTTGCTTGTTGTCAAACTCCTGGCGAAGCTGCATTTGTCCGGCCAGGTCGTTAGTTGATTGCAGCGCTTTCTCTACGTAAGCAGTGACGTCAGGCCACAATCCGCAGACCGCATAGATTACAAGTATTAGAAAAGCCGTCAGGGTGACCGCGATTGCGGAAATCAGGAGCTTCTTTTCTAAGTTTAGTTGCATGTTGTCAAACGTTTGCGGTCCACAGAGCACTCTTCTCTGGTATGCCATTATCTTCCCGCAAACCGTAACCGGCAAGGGTCGCTTTCATAATGGTTTTGCCGTTGACCTTCAAGTCCAGGCAAACTACTCCCAGGGACTCGCAGATTCTGGCTTCGGTTTCGATTGTCCATTGGATCAAGCCGAAAAGCATTCGTGTTTTGTTTTCGCCTTTTTGGATCCACGTATGCGTGCCCGGATCCCAGTGGCGGCGATAATTGAATTTCAAACCTGGCTCGAATGGTTTGCACAGTGACCAGAGGAAGGCTTGTATTCCACCGACGGGTAATAATCTGGTGGGAAGAAGGTCTTCCCAGAAGATGGCTCCTTCGACGAGCGGTGTCAGTCCGAAAGCCATGATAAATGTATCCATCAGCAGATCTCTTGCGCCCTGCCGATTGAAACAGGCGATCAAATCTTCGCTGCTGAAAAAAGATACTGTGGCACCGTTATTACCCTGCAGAAAAAATTGTCCATTCAGATCAAGATTTACTTCTAATCGGCTCGGGTGAGCGCCGACTTCGAATTCGTGACGGCAACCGACTGCCAGTCTCAATGCACGTTTCAGTGCGGCGTTGCATGCAGGCTGGCTGACGATATCCAATTCTTTGGGGCGGCAAAAAAGTGAGTATGTTTTCTCTTCGCTCGATGCTTCCGACCAGACTACCCCAGACAGGTGAAATGGAATAGTTCGGCTACCCAAGACAATACTCTCTTGAACGTGCATGTGCAGATGAGGTTGAGGCGAGCGCCCGGAATTGCCTACCATGGCAAGAACCTGACCCGGGCTCACGTACGCATTGAGCGTGGTCCGGGCGCTATCCTTCTGGAGGTGAGCCAAAAGCACATAAGCTCCCGTAGGAATTTGAATGAGAATGAAGTTGCCCCAGTTATTTACCGTGTCGACTTCGCCGACTACATTATCTTCAAGTGATGAGCAGAGGGCGACAACTCGACCGTAGCAAGGTGATAAGACCGGCTTGCCATAGGCATGATAGTCGGCAAGGGTTCGCCCGTCATTCTTGTAACTTTTGCCTTCCACTGTGACAAAAAAATCCAGAGCGTGTTTCCATGCAGCCTGGTGTGTATAGCTACCGTCAAAGCCCTGATAGACCGACCATGTTCCCGCAAATGGGGCTCTCAATGAGACACTGGTATCGCTCAAGCCACGTGCCAGAGCAAGACTCTTACCTTCAATCGTCTTTTCCGGTAGTGACGGCACGGCTAGCCAGAAATTCGTCCAGGGACCACCCCTGTATGGAGCAAGCGCAATCAGTGCACCGTATGTGGTGAGTACGAATGGTGTGGCAAGAGCCGGCAGCGCCTCTATCGAAAATAGGCGTTCAAGACTTATGGAAAGAATTGCACAAAGCCCGGAGGCCAATAAAGCTACCGACAGGCTTCGCTTGCCTGGCGTCGTGTACAGCCCGCCTATGACGGCGCCCGTCAGTACGGCATTCATTTGCGCTATCAAGAATGATATTGTCCCTGGATAGAAGCCAAGACCCAGAAGAACAGCATATGAAACAGCGCAGGCTGCTGCCGCTATCAGCGCCAGGCAGGGAGAGCCCAGGAAAAACGCCATAAAAACCAACAATCCACCGGATGCGGTGCCGTGGAAGTAAACTGAGCCGAGCGGTGCGAGAAACTGAAAAGGAGCGACATCTCTCGGCAAGAAATCAAAGACAATGGTCGGCAGTGGTGCCGGAATGCATACTGTCGCCATCATCGGCAGCAGCAAAAACGCGCATATCACATAGGGAAGACCGAGAAGCGGAAGTCTGAAATAGTGGCAGACAGTGTCCCTCAAAATAGCACTGGTGGCGACGACAAGTACGCTGCCGATTGCTAAGAATATGAGCACGTTAGGGCTCACCATGTAAGTTGAGCCGAGCAGCATGCCCAGGAGAATACCGTTGACGATTTCGACGGATTCATCCCGCTTAGGCAGGACCAGCACTTGCCTGGTAAGAATCACTAATGCTCCTCCCAGTGCTCCCATCAATCCAACTATCGGATTGAGCATGGTTGTTGAAAATAGAAGCAGATTAGCAGCGGGTTCCGTCAAGGCGAAAAATGCCCCATATCCGGAAAGCAATCTTTGCAGAACATCGACGAGTGATCGCATTTTGCTTAGCTCCTGCCTGAGAACGTGCCACCGTTCATGAGCCTGTTCATGGCAGCAGCATCCGCAAAGGGCATGGATAGATGTTCAGGCAGTCGGTCTTGTTGCATCATCACCGAGAGATCTTCTGCCATTCTAATCACAGAGCAATCGCCATTTTCGTGAACGAGCACCACGTTAGGTCGATATTCTATAAATTGCATCCATTGAGTATTGTTGTATGCGCCGACCGGGCTGAAAACCAGATTGTCTCCCTGCGAAAGTGGTGGCAGCTGGACACTGTGTCTCATCACGTCTATATTCATGCAGAGCGGTCCATAAAGGACAGTATCAGCCACTGTTCCTTCGCAAGGCTTGGTCGTGTGTACTTGATGGTTGTAC
>CAZBOX010000174.1:0-12539 GCA_964493595.1 uncultured Candidatus Obscuribacterales bacterium
AGCATCTTTCCCGAGGCGGTACCGTTATGGGTATTTGCGGCGGTTTCCAGATGCTTGGCGAAAAGCTTTTCGACCCGTTGCTCAAGCAAGGAGAACACACGGAGCTCGCCGGTTTTGGACTGCTTGCCACGCAGACCACATTCGGCCCTTCGATGATGCATTCTCACACCAGAGCGCGTCTGGCTCTCGGAGTGTGCGAAGGTGAGAGCGTCGAAGGTGTGGAAGTGCGTTCCGGATACACGGAAGTGACACCTTCGGCGGTGCCTTCTCGATATCTTCCCCTCACAGACATCGTTGCCCGTGAATTCCAGCAGCCTCAGCCCGAAAGGGAGCTCATTCAGCTGAGCTCATCCGGTGCCGAACGGCTGGTCGACTGGAAGCCCGGTGATGAAAAGCAGGATGGACTGGTGTCTCTTGATCGCAAGATCTGGGGCACTTATATCCACCTGATTTTTCATAACCCGGCTTTCTGCCGCACGTTCTTCGCAACTTTGCCCTGATGGAGCCTATTCTCATGTCGTCCTCAAATGACCCTGCCGCGGCCACATCTTCGGCTGGCGGCCGCTCTGATATCATTGCGACGGATCCGGTCGCGTCAAAGGGCAAGCCAGTGAAACTTCTCGTTTTCGACATGGGGCATGTCTTCGTCGATTTCGAGTGGGAAACCGTCTGCCAGGGCTTCTGTGACAGAGCGGGCATCACGCGTGAAGAATTCGGACCGATTCTCAAGCACATCGCTTCACTCGGTTACGAATCAGGGCGAGCTGGAACAGCCGATGTCCTGCGCGAAATCAACGCCCTTGTCGCCGACCTCAATTTGAGCGAGGACGAATTCCACGCGCTCTGGAATGCGTCTTTTCGCGAAAACGAGGAGATGGCGGCACTGTTGCAGTCGCTCAAGAAAGACCGCCCGATCTATCTCTTGTCCAACACCAATGAGAGCCACTACTCGTATCTCGAGAGCACGCACAATGTGTCCAGGCACTTCGAAGAGATGATTCTCTCCTATCTGGTCGGTTATGCCAAACCGGAGGAGGCGATCTATCTCGAGGTGCTCAAGCGCAGCGGCTTGAGAGCCGAGGAGTGTCTTTTCATTGATGACCTGGCGGCCAACATCGAGGCGGCCGGCAAGTTGGGCATGAATACCATCCGCTTCGTCGGCATCGCCGACCTCAAGGAGCGCCTGGCCTCGTTTGGCATCAACTGCTGATTCTGAGCGCCAATCAAGACAGGCTTCCGGAGCCTATCGCAAGTGCTGAGTGGCGAGCGTTTTCGCCATTCTCCGCTTGTCCAAGACCTGGTGTCGGCTGACCTGGCCGGCACCCGCCCTCTCATGGGCTGGAGTAACAATGAACCAAGGACAGAATAACTACCTCGTAGCCACAGGCATCCGCCTCTTTCGGGTTTCCGCCGCTACACCCTTCCAGGCTGTGGAAGCGCTCAAGGAGCGCATTGATCAGCGCGGTCACTTGCCCTCACACTTGAGCGATCCGGAAATCGGCATGTCGCTCGTCGAGGCGCTGCACGCAGGACGCCTCAATTTCATCGTCATGGATGAGGAGCGCACGCTGCTTCTGGGCGGCGAGTACAGGGGCAGCTACGAGGACCAGGTTAGCCGCAGGCTGGCTGACAGCCTGAGAGGTCTGCTCAGCGACAACCTCTACTACCAGACCGATTACCGCACTGCATAAGCGGTAGCACGGTCCATAACAACAAAAAAACTCATGGAGAATTTTGTGAAAAACCGTCTGGCAACGTATCTCGCGTACGCCCTTTCCGCGCTCGGCGTTCTTGCTGTTGCGCACCTCTTCGATATCGGCTCGCAGTTTGTGAACTTCTACTGGCCCGCTGCGTTCTTCGTGGTGGCTGGTCTGGATTTCTACAAGAGCCAGGTGGTCGAAGGCGGCGCTTCGGAAGTTCGCGCCTACTCCTGTTCGTCCAGCGCGCAGCCCGGGGTCTATTTGGACCAGTGGGGTTTCGTGCGTGTCGATTATTTCGGCTCGTCCCGGCGCCTGCCGGCTGACCCGGCCAATGCCGAATTGTGCAGCCAGCCGCGCAGCCTCGGTGACAATTTCACCGATCGCTTTCTCGGCTACATCTTCACTGCACCATTCATTCTTCCTGTCAGGCTCTATCAAGCGTTCAAGCGCTGACAGCCTGACTCGAAGCATCCAGCCGGGATGTTTTGACGACCGTTAGAACGGCTTCTCGAGCGAGCCTTGGAAAACACGCAGGATGTTTTCTTTGGCTCGCTTTTTTTTTCGATAGTACTACTAAATAAAGTAGTGTGTTGCGCTCTCTTCTCTCAATCTTCCATCAGGCGCAGCGCGCAAGCAGCAAGAATGGCGGCTCCCAGGTGCAAGCCGGACTCGTCGATATCGAAAGTCGGTTGGTGATGAATGCGCCGGCTGCCAGCTATTTGCGCTCCCAGATAGATAAAAGCGGCAGGTGCGGATGCTGCGAGCAACGCAAAATCGGATGCCCAAGTCTTGCGGCTGATTTCGCAGACCCGCTCTTCTCCCAGCACATGAATAGCCGAATTCTTCAAAGTTTCGATTATGCCAGCTGATTGTCCGGTATGTGTATTCATGCTGGAGACCGCAAGAGAAACCGCGCGACCATCCTTGTTTTCTCTGGATATTAACTGCTCGATTAAGCGAACGACCTCTGCTTCGCTTTCAGTGTTGCCACTGGATATGGTGCCGGCAAGAGATACTTCCTGAGAGTTGATATTCCCTCTTTGGCTGGAGGAAACACAGGAGCCGAGCGCGATTGAGCCGCTACCCTTTCTAGCCAGTTCGGCATTCAGTTTGTATAAACCGGTCATCAAATCATTGGCTGCCGGAAGCGCATCGCCTGCTTTACCTGCTTGCTCCTCTGCATGAATATCGATTTTGAAGAGTGAGACCTGGCTGGTCAGCTGCGTGGTGATAATGCCGCAGCGACCGGTTTCGATTGTCGCGTCTACATGCAGTCCGAGTAAGGCTGAGACATCTGTGAGAGCGCCGGCTTCCATCAGCATTTTTGCGCTTTGATTGCCGTCGCGTTCTGCTTCCTCTGTTCCTGGCTGCATAATAATTCGCAGCCGCCCGGGCGCTTCTTTAGTTCGACAGATGGCAGCCAACTCACCGGCAATTATTTCTGCCGTTGCCAGTGTGATGGCAACATGAGCATCGTGACCGCAGGCGTGCATTACACCTGGTGTTTGTGAAATATATCCGGCCCGATTCGACTCGAAGCCTGGCAGTGCGTCCATATCAGAACGGATAGCCACGGTCTTGCCGCTGCCAAAATCAGCGATAAGACCGGTTTTGGCGACACCTTCTTGCACTGTGAAACCAAGTTTTTCCAGTTGCTCTTTTACTAAGCGCGCTGTCTTTATCTCCTGAAAGCTCAGTTCAGGAGCCGCATGTAGCAAGCGCCTGACTTCAATTATCTGCTCGGAAAGGCGAACGGCTTTTTGCAGTATTTCTTTTGGATTACTCATAAACGAAGAGACTATCACGCCCTTTTAGTAACAGAAAGAGCAATTTGCGCTATCTGCGCTATCCCGCAATATGACGTTTTTTCCGCCGCTGATGATGGCAGTCCCTTAATCTCCACTTGAATACGGCATGTACAGCCGAAATGAGTCTTTCCTGCTCCCTGAAAATGTACCCCTAAAATCGTTGCCAAGAATTGCTCTGGTGTCCTTGTGGATAGCTATAAAATGGCTGTTTGAGCCACTTGGCATCCACTTCTAAGCTCTTTTCTATCTTTACAAAAAAGTGAATCACTTGAGAATTCCGTCTTGAATTCCTAGGCTCACGTTTACTCTCACTTCTCTTCTTTCTGCTACTCCTTCCGCTCAGCTCCCGAAAAATCTTCCCCAGTAATCACTCGGATGCATCTTCCTTCACAACACTGTGGAGCAAGTGCATTCCGGTCACGTGTTCAACAAAGTCTCTGAAGAGGAGAAACTATGAAGTCTTGCACTCAAGCCAAAATCGAAACCTACTTCGTGAGGTTTCTAGCTTCTGTCGTGGTCGGCGCCGTTGCCTACTTCGCCGCCGAACCCATCGCGCAGTACTTCCAGTACGACCTGCCTGACATGGCTCGTTGGGCGGGCACTGGCGTTCTGGCTCTGGCCGGATGGTTCGCTACCAAGAACCTGGTCGATTTCACCACCGACTGCCTCGATGTCCCCTCCGCCGTCGCCCCTGCCGTGACTTCTCAGAAGCAGGCAGAGCGTCCCACTGCCAAGCAGGCGGATCGCCCGGCTGCCAGGCGGCTCCCGCAGCTCGCCAAAACGCCGGTACCGGTGACACTCGTGAACGTCGGCGACAAGCCTCACGTCATCAAGTCCTCGAAGATCACCGCTACGGTGACGAAGAACGATGACGCTTCCCTCACCGTTTCTGTCGTCGTGACCGGCGTCAGCGGCGGTGACTTCAAGGGCAATGGAGGCATTCGTTCCGCTCTCGAGTCCGTTGCCGGCATCGCCTGGACGAATCCGACCAACGTCGGCGGTACCCGTCGCATGGAAGGCAAGATCGCTGCGGGCGCCAATCACGAAGCCGTGATCGGCAAGCTCGCTGCAGTCGTCGAAAGGAAGGGCGCTTAACTCCGGGCTAGACGCCTGGACAAGCGCTCTTTCCTGTCGCCAATAATGAGAGTCTCGAGAAGTAAGTGAGAGAGGCGTCCGGGTGGCGAGAATCAGGCTGCGCGCTTGGTTTTTGCCGCCCGGCGTCACTTCATCGAGACTTTCGCGGGAGAAACACGATGATGACAATGCCATTGCATATGGTGCGCGACGATGAAGTGCGCACGCTGGTAATTGTCGACATGCAATCGCAAGGTTTTCCACTGGCCCGCTCGGCAATGCGCGGCGTCAAGCAGGAAAGCCGACTGGCGATGGAGCGTGGCTGGCACATCATCGTCGTGGAATACGACCTCGATTGTGCCGGCGAGACCGACAGCGACCTGCTCGAACTTTTGACCGGATATGCACGCGTGCATCGGGTCAAGAAGGCGCATGAAGACGGCTCTCGGGAAGTCGTCGATTATTGTGCCGAGCATGGCCTGCCGACGGGGGTTTTTCGCGTGGTCGGTGTAATGACTGATGTGTGCGTGGCTCAGACCGCCGCGGGCTTGGTCGGACTCCTGTCCGCAAGCTCCGTCGAGGTGGTCAAATCAGCCTGCGCATGCGCTTTCAGCCGCTACGACTGGAACACTTTTCCGTCTCACGAACGCATCAGCATTGTCGACTGAGAAGTAATTTCGTAAGTGGCTTTGGGTTTGCACTGGCAAATTTCTCAGCCCTTACGTTTTTTGTGGAATAAACTATAAAGAGTAGTAAGTGTTTAACGTCTCAACGAGTCATATTCGATTGCAGTTTTTCCAACAGTTGTAGACAATAATCCGGTTTCAGTTTCGAGGTAGTAATGAGGAGTTTCCGCCTGGCTTTTCGCACATTTCTAGCGTGCGCCAGTTTTACCGTTTTGCCTCTTGTTGCGATTGCCGATCCGCCCGGCCAAACGGCTGTTGCGCCCGGCACTCCGTCGCTGACCACTGTTCTTCCTGAGCCGAATTCTCCGGCTATGTCCGCTCCAAAGGCGCAGGAGCCAATAAAACATTCGGAGCCTTTCAAGGGCGCAGAGACTGTCCAACCGACAGAAAATCCGCAGGTCTTGTCTTTTCCAGGCGAGAAGCTGGAAGTAGATCTGCCCAGTGGTTGGACCATCAAAAAGCGTGAGGACGCAGGCAAAGTCGAATATGCATTCAGCGGGCCGCGAAATGCCGACGATACACAGCCGGGCGTAATGTTTTTTATGCTGCCCTTCAAGCTGACTGACGAATTGCCTTCAAATAGAGCCATACTGGACATCATGATGAAGCCAGGCAAGAGCAATCTGAAGAATTTCCAGCAGCAGTATAGTGAGCCCCTGGTAATTGACGGCCGATCTTTCGAGAGCGCTACTTTTACCGGTCTTATCCCGGACGGAACTTCGCTGGAAGGATTTTTCTATGTAGGAAGATTGAAAAGCGGTTTTTTGATATTCACGGGACGCAACGGTGGCAAGTATTTCAAGCAATCGGAAGAGACACTGCGTGGCATAGTCAAATCGTGCCGGGTGCAGGGATGATTGGCGCAGAACAGGAGTGAATATGTCGTTGATGCGCTTGAAAGTTCTCAGCACCGTCTTTTGCGTGGCCGCTCTCTGTCTTACTCAAGCAGCCTTCGGCAAAGTTTTCTCGATGGCTGTCAAGGCGACAACGCCGGGACCTCAAATTCTTGATTTGCGAGGTGGTGCAAAAGTTCAAGCCAATCTGCCTGCTGGATATAGACTGGCGGCGCTCGCCCTGCCTCAAAGGGTGACTTATATGTTCTTGGGACCGGACAACAAGAATGGCGAGCATGCTGTGATGAGTGTCGACGTTCTTCCCGTGACAGCCAAGTTGTCGTCGCCCAAAGCCGTATTCGAAACTGTCTTTGCTGCTTATTCCGCTGGCACGAATGATTTCAAAAGCACCATTTCCAAGCCATTCTCGGTCAATGGAATCAATTTCGATAGAGCGAATTTCGAGGGCACGATGGATGGGGTACGCTCGAAAGGATTTGCCGTTGTCACCCGCCTCAAACAAGGCTTTTGCGTTATGGTGGCCCGGGACAAAGAGAGCGATTTCAAAAGAACCGAGCCGGTATTGATGAGTGTTGTCAATTCTTGCCGGTTGAACAGCCGCTGAAGCAAAGAAAAACGAGTGGTATGCACCACTCGTTTTCCTTACGCTTCGCGATTCTTTTAGAACCAGCGATCGCGTCGTCCGGCAATTTGTCCGTCGTTCAACTCAGAGGTCACACGACTGTTGAGGTTGTCCAGTCGGCTGAGAAGACTTTGTCTTTCCCATCCAGAGAGTCCGCCCAGCCTCATATTCGCTTCATCTCGAGCAATACGGTTCAGCTGAGCTCGCAAGTTGTTGGCTTCAAATTGATTGAGCCTGCCGTTGCGCACTCCTTGATCTATGCGGCGCTGAATAAACGCTTGTCGCTCGTTGATATTGGCGAATCCGTAATTACCAGGTCTAGGATTGTAGTTAGGGAAATGTGAAACATTGCCATAACCATAATTGTTCAGCCTGGTTGCCGCCGTATCAAGCATGCCGATCAATGCTTGCGCTTCACCGAAAGTCATACCGTTGGCGGCGTAATTAGCGCTCATATTGGAAATGCGATCCAGCTCTGCATTCATATTGATAAATTCGTTGTGCGAGATTTGCCCGCCTTGAACCGCTACATTTGCGTCAGAACGCAGTTGGCTGATGCGATTCTGAATATTGTTGATGGTGGACAGCTGGTGCGATGAAGACAGGTTGTTATAGGTGCTGTACTTATTTCCAACCCAGCCCTGCAGTAAGTCGGTCAAATCATTGGCTTGTGCACAATTTATGCTCAGAAGCGAGAGAATCGACCCCAGGATAAGTGTCTGTTTACTTCGTTTTGAAAACATTGGGTTTCCTCCTTCTCTTTGGTTTCACTGGAAGGCAGACTTGACTGCTGCCTTCCAGTTTTTCCAAAATGCGTTGCTAGTTTCGGATTACATTTCGTGACCGACTGATACCACGGTGATCGGTGCAGTTTCTTGCAGCACCACTGCCAGCGGTTGGTCAACTGTGAGCACATCGCTGCCGCGGTGCATGACGATCGTGGTTTGATCGTTGCCGCCTACTGCTCCAATGGCTACCGATGCCGGTATCCTGCCTGCGATTTCCGGTACTCCATTAGCCATTCCGGAAGGAATTGCATATGTCGAGACCAGGTGCGGTCCTTTTGTCGTCACGACTGTTCCGTATGCCAGTCCTGCCGAAATCGGCATCTCAGTGCCGGAAGGCAGGCGCAAAGTTGTGAAGGATACGGCATAAGCATCCGGCTCCAGTTCCACTACCTTACCTGTGACGATGCTGCCTGAGGGAATTGCATAATTGCCCATACGGCATTCTTCGCGCACCGTGCCGGTGATCAGGTCACCTGCTTTGACTGTTGCAAACGAAAGAGGTTGGTCCAATCTAACCGCCATCTTTAATCCGGCAGGCGCATAAAGTCTGCGTTCTACCATGGCTACATTGGCTTCGACTTGATTGGGGTCTTTCAGAGTGGCGACGTAGTTGGTGGCTCGGTTCGAGTCGGAAAGGAAATTGCGAATCGAATCAGCCCATTTTTGAGCGAGAGCTTCCGGCGAGCAGCCTTCCAACTGTGCGCTATTTCCATCTGCGGTCGCTACTTTCTGCCCGTCCAGGCAGACTACGAAAGCGCCGTTCATCTTTTGCACTGTTACCGCTTCCGGAGCAATCGAGCTGGCTCGTACAAGAGCATTGTCGAGTGCGTCCTGGGTTTGCCAGGCGCGCTTCTCCGGTGAAAATCCTTCGGCGGAACCCAGAATTCTGAAAGCGTCCTCGCCACCGAGGGTCACCTTATTGCCGTTATTGAATCCGGCAAATGAAGCAGGTACAGCGAAGGAGGCTAACAATGCCAAAGCAAATATTTTGCTCTTCATTGACGTAGACATGAGTTATCTCCTTATTACATTGTTTGAGTGGATACGGCGATCGTGGTCGTTCCGGAAAGTTGCATCAGCATTGGTTCACCGGAAGGAATTACGACGCCAGGGAAACGTTTGAAACAAGCGCGGCGGAAGCTCGATTGAGTAGCTTCATCAATGGGAGTGCCTTTCCAACCGCCGGTAATGACGCCCTTCTTAGCATTCAGGTCGACAGTGACGATGCGATTGTCTTGTACAGCTACCGAAACCGGTTGTACATGCTCGGCGGTAGTCGGCTTTGTATGGATCAATTTCCAGGCATTCAAGCCGCCAAGAATGTGAGCGGTAATCGGGATTTTCTTGCCGTCCGGCATGCGAATTTCATAGAATTCAACGGTGAATCCGTCTTTGCCCGCATAGTGGTTGGGCAGGAACTGGTCGGCATCGACGATTTCACCATAAACCAGCGAACCTGCCGGAATATAAGTATCGTAGGATGGTTTGAGGGGAACGTCGTGAGTGATTACGGCTTCAACCCTGTCGCCCAGAATCGATGCTTCAGTGGAGATAGGTGTCGCCAATTCAATAGGCATGAGCATTTCCGCCGGAGCCACAGCTACTTCGTCATTGCCCAGTGTCTTGGAGGCAACAGGAGGAGTGGCGAACTTGCCGGTCAACATAGCCACATATTTCTCAAGCTCTTCCGCATGGGCCATGCAGGCTCTAATACTGTCCGCCCATTTTTGCGCTAACTGCATCTGAGTAAGGCCGGCGCGGGCAGCGCTGTTTCCATCTGCAGTGACGATCAACTTACCGTCGATGAGTACAGCCGGATTGCGATTGATTACTTGTACGCTGACTGCTTCGGGGACGCGATGCAGACTCTTTATAAGTGCATCATCGAGGCGCTTTTGTACAATTGAAACTCGCTCGGCAGCGGTCATGCCATCTGCGTTCGAGTCGAGGGCGAACAGCTCGCCACATGCAGTTACTACACGCGTAGTGCTAACAAGTTGAGTTTGCTCGGCCAGCGAGATCGTAGCGGCAGACAACACTCCAACAGAGGCTAACAACAACGCGATTTTTCCATTTTTTCTACGGTTCATCGCGATCACCTATCCTTATAGTTTTGGTTCTTCAACGCTTTTGCGCATCCGGGATGACCCTGGGGTGGGTGCAAAGTTCCCGCAAAGATCCATGAGGCTGGCGACAAAATTCCTTTGTGTTTGTTGAAAACTCTTATGAAAAGAGCGTTTTCGACATACGTGTCTGATCAAAATTGCAAGACAGAATTACAAATTTTAAAATCTTGGCTGGGCCGGGAACCAGCAAGGGCACTGGAAGTCCTGTTTATAACGATCAGTGAAAATGCCTCTGGCAAAAGGAAATAGCACGTCTGAGTGATACCTCTATAGGTGCGCGAAGAATGACAATTTCCGTGTCGTGGTTGCATATTTGGTGGCATCGTGTTTTTAGTCCATCTATGCAACTACTTGGAAATTGGCGTCCCGTCTCGACATTTCTTTTACTAATATTTGTAATAGCCGTTTCGGTGCTGATTTGGATGCGTGGAGTGATGTCCGGGCGATATATCCTTTATTGCTGGAATGCCCCAATGGGTGGCGGTTTTGGCAATTTGCGACAAAATTAACTATGTTATACTGATTGAGTTAGAGCACAGTTTTTTGTGCATGTTCGTTGTCCGAAAGGGTCTTATACAGTCAGTTAAGAGCTGAACCCACTCGTTGATCCACGACGCCACACTCAGAAGAAAAAGCTCTGCCGGCGAGATTCCCTCGGGTGCTGCGTCTGCGCCTGAATCGCAAAGTGCTCAAGCAAGACTTTCGCTAAGCAAAAAAATCGAAGCGGTAATTGCCTCTGAGCGCGCCTCATTTCATACGCCCGGGCACAAAGGGCGTCCGCATTCTTTCGGTGCGGACAAGAATTTTTCCTTTGCTCTGGCGGGAGACGTTACCGAACTGCCTGGGCTTGATGATTTGAGCCGCCCGGACGGGGTCTTGCTGAGTCTGGAAACGCGTCTCTCGAACCTGTTCAATGCGCGCCGATCTTTTCTGTCTGTCAACGGTGCATCGGCCTGTTTGCTGGCCGCCTTGATGACAGCGGCTACAGTGGGGCGGCGCATACTTGTTCCGACCAATCTGCATCGCGCGGCCGTCAACGGTTTGGCTCTGGCAAATCTCGAGCCCGTATGGTACAAGCCCGAGTGGAACAGCACCTATGGTATTTACCAGGAAGTCACAGAGGCTGTTGTAGAAGAGCAGCTGAGCGCCACTAATGCCAATTCGCTTCTTGTAGTTTCGCCTACCTATGGCGGGGCGGTCAGTGACATAGGGGCTATAGCCTCTGTTTGCAAGAAGCGTGGCGTGCTTCTCATTGTCGACGAAGCCCACGGTGCCCATCTCCTGTCGCCTGATTTGCTGCCGATTTCCGCCCTGTCCTGCGGAGCTGATATCGTCGTTCATTCTTTGCACAAGACTTTGCCCGCGCTCACTCAGACTGGTGCATTGCACATCGCCCATGATTCGCTTTTTTCACTGGATGGGGCAAGGCTTTTCCTTACCGCTCTGCAATCGTCTAGTCCCAGCTATCAGCTAATGGCTTCGGTAGACAAGCTTGTGGACTTCATGAGTTCCTCTTCTGGAATTAAAAGACTGCAGCAGATAGTCGGTCTTGCCGAAGATCTTCGCAGCAGAGTGGCGGGCAGCAGCCTTTACGAAGTCTATGCCGGTGCCGCTTTTCATGAGCCTTTGCATGTTCTCCTCCGTCCTCTTTTTTCTGTCGACCTGGCGCTCGAATTGCAGAAGCGCGGTATCGGTATCGAGGCTGTATTCAATAAGTCGCTGCTTTGCCTTCTGGGAATGGGCAGTGAGCAGTGCGACGTCGATTTGCTTGTGGAAAGTCTTTTGGATATCGCTGAGCAGGCAGGTGGCCAGCCGCATGCTGAAGATGACATCCAGGCTCCGCCGCTTTTCGTGCAATCTATAGAGCCGGGCGAAGCCTTCAAGTTGCCATCGAATGTGGTGCCAATCGAGGCGGCGGCCGGACTGATTTCGGCAGAATGTATTGCACCTTGTCCGCCAGGAACCCCTGTCGTCGTTCCCGGTCAACTTCTGGAAAAAGAGAGTCTTGCGTATTTGCTGCAATTTACTGGTATAAGGAGCTTAAGGGTCGTAGAAAAAATATGAAGTCGATGAGAGATTCTCGCTTGAGCGGGGCTAAAAAACCCGCAGAAACAGACCGCACACGGAGAAACCACATGGAAGCAATCCCCGCTGCTGACGACCTATCCTCTTTCCTGGCTATATTGCCGCCGGCAATTAGAGCCATCCTGGAAAAGGATTCGACGGGACTTTACGAGGTAGTTCTCGACCTCGGACGGTTGCCTGAAGCTCGATATCTGGATAGGCACACACTTGTTCTGTCCGACGAACCAGTAAGCGAAGTCGATCTCGAGAAGGCCATCGAGAGAATCGGCCAATTTTCTGGCGATAACCGTGCCGGTATTGAGAGAACTCTCCACCGAATTTCTGCCTTGCGAAACCGTTCGGGCAAAATCATCGGCTTGACTTGCCGTGTCGGCCGCGCCATCAGCGGCACTATCAATGTCATTCGCGACCTGGTGGAAAGCAATAAGTCCATTCTTTTTCTCGGACCGCCGGGTGTCGGCAAAACCACCAAGCTGAGAGAAATGGGACGTGTGCTTGCCGACGAGCTAGGCAAGCGCGTAATTGTTATCGATACATCTAACGAAATTGCCGGCGACGGGGACGTTCCGCATCCGGCCATAGGACGCGCGCGCCGTATGCAAGTCGCCCACCCGAGCGAACAGCATGCTGTCATGATCGAAGCGGTCGAGAATCATACTCCGGAAGTAATCATCATCGACGAAATCGGAACCGAGCAAGAAGCCGCCGCTGCTCGCACCATCGCTGAGCGAGGCGTGATGCTCATCGGTACTGCTCACGGTAATGCTCTCGATAATTTGCTCAAGAATCCTACGCT
>CAZBOX010000175.1:0-12480 GCA_964493595.1 uncultured Candidatus Obscuribacterales bacterium
CCCAGCCCGCATCAGTTTTGAATGCGCCCAGTCCGCAAGAGAATTTGCCGATGTCTTTGTATCCTTCGGCTATCTTTTTGTTTTCCTTGCTGATGTAAGACCAATAGTTTCCTTCTTTGACGCCGGCGAAGCCTTCGCTGAACTCTTTGGCACCGTCGTAATCCAGAGGAATAACGAGCTTGCCTGTCTTGTCGATATAGCCCCACTTGCCATTTGTGCTGACAGCGGCCATGCCGTCAGAGAAAGGCGTGACAACGTCGTATTTCGGTTCGATAGCTACTTTGCCTGTTTTGTCTATATAGCCCCAGCGCCTGTCCTGTACGACAGCCGCCAGACCTTCAGAAAAAGGCTTTACGGACTCATATTTCGGCTCGATCACTACCTTACCTGTAGCATCAACGAATCCCCACTTGTTATGCGGGTCAAAAGGTTCTTTTTCGGTGAGAACCTTGGGAGGGGTTGTGCAAGCTACAGTTGCCAGCGAACAAAAAGTAAGCAGCACAGATTTCAGTAAGCGGTTCACTTTGCGCACTCCACGAGACATACAGGCAAACCAAAACAATCAGCAAAGCTGATCAAGATGCGGATCGCGATCGATTTTTGGTAAAGAGTAAGAGACACCTAACTCCATCTTCTAATATACCCCTACTATCGTCTAGGGTTAAGAGAATTTGCTGCAAGAAATGGTGCCTTTTTTTGATTTGATCTCCTAAAGGCAAACCAGATCAGCTTTTACGAATTCAAAATTCGGAGCAGATTACGTCTCGGGCTGTTTTTTATTAGCCGCTCGAGCTGATGACATTACTGATAAATCTCAACCATTGACTATTCTTTTTTTGCGTTAGCCAATTTTGAGTGGCGGAAGCCATACAGCCAATACAGCAAAGCGCCTAATGCCATCCAAACGAAAAAGCGAATCCAGGTGTTTATTGGCAAGCTGAGCATGAGGATGAAGCACGAGACGATGCCCAACCATGGCACGACAGGTACTAGCGGACATTTGAAAGGCCGTTTGTGGTCAGGATCGGTTTTGCGCAGAATCAGCACTCCGCCGCAAACAATGATGAAGGCTGCCAGGGTGCCGATATTCGTCAATTCTGCGGCAAACCCTATGTCTATGAAAAGAGCTGCAAATCCGACGAAAAGCCCGGTCAGTATCGTTGGAATGAAAGGTGTTTTGAATTTTGGATGCAAGTGTCCGAAGAATTTCGGCAATAGCCCGTCTCGCGCCATCGCCATAAAGATACGGGGCTGTCCGAGCTGAAAAACCAGAAGCACGGATGTCATTCCGGCAAGCGCGCCTATGGATACGAATATGTGAGCCCATGGCTGCTTCGTAGCAGCAATAGCAGTCGCTACAGGAGCAGCGTCGTTGGCATATTGCTGATAAGGCAAGATGCCTGTCAGTACAAGAGAAACGGCTGCATATAAGACAGTACAGATGGCCAGGCTTCCGAGCATGCCTATAGGCATATCTCTCTGTGGATTCTTTGTCTCTTCGGCAGTTGAGCTGACCGCGTCAAACCCGATAAAACTAAAGAAAACGATTGCCGCACCACCCATGATACCAGCGAATCCCGTCGGCGCGAATGGATGCCAATTTTCAGGATGAACATATGCCATTCCGAAAAGAACGAAGAAGATGACTACACCCGTCTTGACGATGACAGCAATAGAATTCACCCACGAACTTTCCTGCACGCCGACAACAAGAACATAGGTGATAAGAATCACAATGACGAAAGCCGGAACATTCATCGCCAGCGCCATGCCGCCTATGGTGGGCAGATCCATGGAGCTGTACATATTAGCGACTGTAGGATCCGCCTTCATTGCTTCCAGCCGGATCATCGCGGTGTGTGGATCGCAGGCCAGCCATAGAGGCATTTTGTAGCCGGTGATGCCGGTAAGCACATTCTGAAAGTAGTCGGACCAGCTGACAGCGACTGCAATATTGCCGACGGCATATTCGAGGATCAAATCCCATCCGATTATCCAGGCGATAAGCTCTCCCAAAGCGGCATAGGCAAAAGTATATGCGGAGCCTGAAACAGGAATCATTGCTGCTAATTCTGCGTAGCACATAGCTGCAAATCCACAGGCCAGGGCAGCGATGAGAAAGGATATAACGATGGCCGGCCCGGCACCGTCACGTCCGAGCGGCGAGTGGAGAATAAAATTGATTATGGGCGTGGACATGACGTCCTGATGTATCGATGTCTGCCCAGCCGCCGCAGTTCCTGTCAGTGCGAAAATTCCCGAGCCGATTGTCGCTCCCACTCCGAAGGCGATCAAGTCCAGCGCCGTAAGCGATTTCTTTAGCTGGTGGGCGGAAGATTCTGCTTCCGAGATTAATTGCCCGGGTGGTTTTGTGCGCAAAAGCTGAGCCAAAGACAATGCTCAATCCCCTATCTTGCTGTTTTACAGAGACCGTTAGCAGTTTTACTTGACAGTCAATGTTACGGTCTTGGTTTCTGTGTTTCCAGCTTGATCGGTTACTTCGATGACAAATTTGTGGGCGCCTGGCTTCACATCGCCAAGTTCAGCTACAAGCCTGGCGGTTTGCGAATCCGCCGCTTCCTGCGTGCCGTCTTCGCTCACACGCATCATTGCAAAAGCCGAGCCATCGTCAATTTTATAGGTGGCATTGTTGATCAGTGAAAGCTTGTCCTCTGCAGTAAGAGTCAGACGATAAACACCTTTTTCTCCATTTATTATTTTGACGTCGTCAATACTGGGCGGGGTGTTGTCGATAATGATGCTTCCCCATCGTTCGTTTTCCATGAAACCACGGGGGTTGGAAAGGCGATCGTCGAGTTTGACGCGTAGAAGATAGTTGCCGTCCTTCTGCTTGGTGGTGTCCCAGCTGTAAGTGAATTGCTCTGTCAGAGACTCGCTGTCACTTTGGGTCGCAGATTTTATGGCATTGAGAGCTTTGGCTATTGTTACTTCCGGACTGTCTTTTGTACCAGTTTTGCCTTTGCCTTTATCCTTGCCGGCGTCCTTGCTTGCTTGCTCCTTTCCTGTGGTGCCATCTTTCGCCCCGGCTCCATCTTTCGAGCCAGCAGGATCGGTTTTTGGTTTCTCCGCTGATTTGTCCTTGTCCGCTCCGGGCGATTCCGGCGCTCGCTTAGCTTCCGGTGACTCGTCCTTCTTTTCCGGCTTCTGTGCAGATTCACTCAATTTTCTGTCAGTCGATTTCTGCCCGCTCTTTTCAGACTGAGCTCCTTGCGATGAATCGCTATCCGGCTTTTTCTCTTTGACTTCGCCTTTGACTTCCTTCTCTTCTTTATCTGATGTTTCGGTTTTCTCTGATTTTTCTGATGTTTCGTTCTTTTCTGTTTTGTCTGTTTTGTCAGATTTATCCGATTTCTTGTCTTTGGAGTCTTTGCTCGCCTCTTTCTTAGAGCGGAGATCCGCTGCCAGAGTCTTCCAGGTTTTTCCCTCATCATCGGAAAGTTCCAGGGACAAGAGCATATTGTCGTGGTCAGGATCGTTGCCGGTTATGGAAACGTCCTGCTTTCCTGACAGATGACTTCCGGCATTGACGGATATGCTGCTCATGAAAGGTTGCGCATTTGTCGGCAAATAAGTAACGTCCACGCGTCGCACAGTATTTGGCTCATAGCCTCGATGGGCGACAATTGCTTTTCCTTCTTGCGGTTTCCACTTCAGCCTGTACTGCAAATATCTTCCGCGCGGTGACTTTAGTACAAAGCCTTCATTTGTCGCTTCAGCTGCGCTCCATTGAGACCAGCTGGCATCCGGTTGACTGCTGTTACCGGTGCGAGTGTCTACGCTCAAGCGGCTCAGTAATTGAGGATCTAATCCGCTCAATCCGCCGTAGGCAAGCAGTTTTGACCAGTTTGCCGGGCGTTGCGCATCACGAATTTGCGAATTGTAGACTGCCTTTGCCGATGGTGCCAGATCAAGTTTCAAAACTCTTGGGAAATTACTGGTGGCGGCAAAGAGGTGTCCTCGTCCGTCCAGAGCCAATGCCGATACTGCTTCTTCCTGGGTGTGAGCGACAGGAACGAAATAAGACCTTCCGGTAATCTCTTCTTGCTTGGCTTGTGTGATGTCACCTTCTGCATCACCGGCAAAAACTGTGTCGCTCGAGGGTTCGTAGATCAAGGAGTAAAAGCCGTCACTGGTTGCCAGTGTGTCGGACTCGCCCGAGGGCTTTATCTTGAAGAAGTGCCCTGAACCTGAGGTAGTGATATACAAATTGCCTTTGGAGTCTTTGACTGCGCCCGTGACGATGTGGTCGTTTGTTTGATATTCGGCCCTTGCGTTGCCGGCTGAGTCGATGCTGTACACGGCACCCTTTTCCGCCGTGCCAACATAAATGCGCTTGTCATTTTTGCAGAACCACAAAGATGTGATGTGAGCTTGTCCTGAATCGAAAATCACGGATGCGGATTTTTTCAAGGCGTCGTAGCGCCAGACTTTGCCGTCGCCCGCCACACCGGCATAGACGTTATCGTGGTCATCTACGCATAGTGTTGTAACCGTATCGCCGCCGGTTTTGAATAAGACTTCGGGTTTTTCGCTGTTTGGTTTTACGGATAAAACTCGATCTCCCGGAACAGCCGCAGCGTAAAGGTGTCCTTTGCTGTCTGCGGTCAGAGCAGGCGAGAATGAGCAATCCAGTTTGGCTAGAGGCTCCGGCTTGGATGCTCCTTCTTTCCAGGAATAGACTTTATTTTGGGCGGTGAAATAAACATTGCCTTCGGCACAAGCGGCAGACCATATTTGCATTTCTTGCGCCAGCGAACAGCGGGCGGCTTCGTGGAAGCCTGGAGAAAGCCTTCCTCTGCTGTCAATGGATACTTCTTCTGCTTTACCGTTGCGGAAGTCTTCTTCGTTTGTTTGTCTCCAGGCAAGAGCGGAGCGCATATGCGGATATTGTTTTGCGGCTGAAAAGCTGGCAGCAGCGCTGGGCGTCTCGCGTTTTTCAGTGGCTGAAGAACCTGACGATGTGCTGGCGAGGGCGCCTGCAATTGACGATGCAAGGGAGCTGGTAGCCGAAGAACTGGTCGAGCTGCTGTCCGACTTTCTTACCTGTCCGGCATCGATGACTTTTCTTGCCTGATCGGTCATGTAGATGCCGTCTTGCGAAGAGTACGAATTAGACGGATTGATTGAAAAGAAAGGCGATTGCGCCATTGCTTTTTCTTTTCTCTCCACTGTAAGGGCCAGCAAGTGCATACCGTCGAGAAGCCATGGTTCTGAGGCTTTGGCCCTGATCTCGCCTCTGACAATTTGCGGTCCTTTCGTATAACGATCGGAGAAGAAGAGTTTCAACCAGTTGGCTGGAGGGGAAACAATCCGGCGTCCATCCAGAAAAAGAGACTGCTCTGGCAATGCCAGAACTGCTTCCAATACGTTGCCTTGACCCTGTTCTCTAATTCTGTTGGCTACCTGAGTCAGATTTTCCGGTTGAGGGTCGGTCAACCCCATGCGCTTTCTCAACTGATCTATCTGATCGCCCGGTCCGACACCGAGAAGCAAATTGCCATCCGGTATATCGCGTGGCACTTTGAGGGCTAATTCGCGTGTGATGCGAGGTTGATTATATGGTCTCAATACGGCGGTCACTTTGACCGTGTCGCCCGGTTCGACTTTCTGTTTGTCGCAAGAAATCCGCTCCAGTCTTGCCGTGTCGTGCCCGTCATCTAAAACGATATTCAAGTTGACAGATTTGATCTGGGCTTTTTCAAAATCGTTGTTGACGATGCGCGAGAGAACTCCGAGGAATGAAATTCCCGTCGAGTCGCCGGTGCCTTTCATTTTGAAGCTCGAATCGACCGGTCCGTGTACGGCAAAATTACCGGCGAATTTATCGTGGCGTTCAATCACTCCAACCTTGTCAGTCGCCACCTTGCTGTCTACAGTGACGACATATGGCGAGGTCGATTGATGCGTCGTATCTATCGCTGACATCGCTGTGCTGGCGAGTAATTCCGGGGTCAAATCAGCGTGATTTATGACATTGAGATGGAAAGTTTTTTTAACCCCGCGGGTCCTGTCGCTGACAGTATAAGTTGCCGGAATCATCTTGGCCTGGCGACCTAACTCGCCGCCGATTGCCCAGGGTCTGTCATTGGTGACGCTGCCCACTATTTTCACAGGGGAGGCAACTTTGAATGAGACTGCAAGATTGGGCAAGACCTGGTGTATGAAAGCTGTTGCCATAGGAAAGTCGACAGGACCGGCTTGCATGAAAGGATGCCCGAAAGCCAACACATTGCCACCGAATGTGGTGGTGGCGGTTCCGGTTGCCGAGGCTGAAAAATCTCCTGTCACTAGGAGAACACTGACTGCTCCACCAGGTTTTATCGCAGTGCCGGCTGTATCTTTGTCTACGCTGGTTTCGCCCGCGCTATCCAGGCTTTCATCGATCGCTCCGGCTGTTCCTGCAGAAACAGACATGCCGAAATTCTTGAAATGTTCGGACAAATATTCTTGAGCGCTAGATGAGAAGCCTGATAGAGCCACCGGCGCAATCAGAGGGATCATCCGCGTTCCGCCACCGGATGTGGTGGTAATTCCTCCGTTCAAGTCTGTGGTGCTTGCGCCTGAGAAAACTCCACTTTCGGTGGCAATTGACGGCAGCGCTCGATAGCCGATGCGACCTCGATTGGAAGGACTGTCATCGACGCGTTTGTCTGGTGTGAGCGCATCAAGCATATCGGTTATCGGTGTCAATCCGACAATCGGTTCTCTAGAGAAATCAAATCCATAAGATACTGCTCCGACAAGCTTTCCATTAATGTAGACGGGGCTGCCGGACATTCCGCGAATTACGGTGTTCTTGCCCATCAGCGGTCCTGAAAGTCTGACCATGACGGCATCGCGTCCGCTCAGAACTTTTTTTACAACGCCAATCACGGTTACATCGAAGCGCTCGATTTTGTTGCCTTGGAAAACAGTAAGTCCATAGCCCTGCATCCCCGGCTTCAATTCCGAAAGCGGCATGTATTGCCCTGCTTTCAGCCATTTGCTTATATATTCCGTTTCTCTGGGGTCGAGAAAATTGTCATCCCTCACGATAGCCGGCGCTGCCGCCGGTTCTGCCTGCCCGAGATTGACCTGCTCTTCTTGGGAGCGGGCTGACAGGTACAGTGATTGTGAGTAAATGAGCGCTACTAGAAATGCCGATATGCGCTTAGATTTCGCCGTCAGTCCGAACAAATCTCTCTCCGTTTTGCTGCGCGCACTCTTGCCCCTTGAGGTCAGGCGCTAAGTCAAGTTGCGATACTCGAGCTTTGCGTCTTTCGTCACTCGAGCCCTGCATTTCACTCTTGATTCTAGGGCTTTTTTCGAGTTCTTGCTAACTTTCCTTCCCTCCAGCGGTATGTCCTACACGGCAGTGCAAGTTGGCTAGCCGGTTGATCAAAGCTGATAAAATTCAGGACGGACCGTTTTTCACTGGCACTGGAGGCGCGAAAATGGCGTTTAGAGCAGGCACGATCATGCTGGGATTGCTCCTGGCCCTTATGCCTACAGCCGTGCAGGCCCAGGGCTCACCGGTACCCGGTCAGAACAACAGCTACGTATCGCCTTCCACTACATACGGTCAGGCAGGAGGCGTCCCTGCATCTTCCGGCGGTTATGCACAGGCACCCGTGCCGGGAGCCGCTTCCAGCGTCTATTCAAGCGGTTCTGCGGGAGGTCCGCTCGGCACCGCTGTGACGAAAACGGGAAAGAGCGCCTATTCAAAGTTGCCGCTCAATGTAGATGATGCCAAAGTTCGCATTGCCGAACTGCGTAATCTTCTTGCTGTCAGCAGACCGCAAGATGTTCAGGATGCGGTTTTTCAGCTTTGCGAGTGGCTTTCCGATATGGCAGATGCGCACTGGAAGCTGAGTCTTGCTCTTGCTAAAAACGATGCTATGAAAGCTGCTGCCGCTCAAGAGCGACAGTCGGCTGTAAAATTCTCGTCTCTCAAGCATGAAGCCGGACTTCTCAAGGCTGAGCTCTTTATCAAGCAGAACCGAATGCCGGAGGCTCTCGCCCCGCTCGTGGACATTGTGGTCGCTGAGCCCAAATCGGTTATCGGTCAGGCAGCATACGAAAAGCTAAAGGAGATCGGGTTCTCCGAAGAAGCAGCCGGCGCGGCATATCAGCCTGTTGAGAAAGTCACTGAAAGGGCTTCGTCCGCTACCACAGAGTTGAAGGCTGTTGGCGAATTGAAAAGCGTCTCTCCGGTTTTAAAAACCGTGCCTGGACAGCTTAAACCAGTAGCGCCGCTGAAGACTGTCGGGGTAGAGTCGGCAAAGCGCACGGCGCAAGTTACAAAAACGCGTTAAAAACCTTTTGTGCTTCCGGGCTTAATAGTATAAAATCTGCTTTATAAATCGTATTTAAGAATTGGCGTTCAATTCTGGTACATTCCGAGTTTGGTTCTTCCGTGAGGAGGCAATAGATGTCGACCAGTGGTTTTTTGTGCAAGAGTCTGACAGCTTCACTTCTTTTGAGTGCCGTGGCTCTGGTCAATTTTGCCGCCTTACCGCAATGCGGTGCCGCCGAGCCTTTCAAACTGGGCGCCGAGCAAAAGCAGTACAACAGTGATGCTAACTACCCTGCTTATCCGCAGTACCCAACCCCTCAAGCTATGCCGGCTCCCCGCCCGGCCATGAATGCCGGTGTTCGCGAGGATGTTCCTCGCCGTCCGATGAATGCCGGAGTTCAGCAGGATGCACCTCCCAGACGCCCGCCTATCCAATTGCAAGCGCAGAGGGTCGTCTTGCCTGCCAGTTTCTTGGGCTCCTGGAACGTCACAGGGCAACGGACCAAAGTGGAGGCTCTGCCAGAGTTTCAAGCCGGGGCTGAGGCAGTTTTTGCTCCCAATACAAACAATGTCTGGAATATCGGCGGCGATCCTAATTCTGGTTACAGAATGAGCAATGACCAGGGAGTATCGACACAATTGGTTGTTGATAAGGTGGAAGGCAATACGGCCTTCATTCGTTATCAACATCCTATTAAGAACACCGTCGCCGGTGAGGCCATCGTCATGAGCCTTGTGCCTGGTGGTGCGCAATTTAATGGTTTGGAGCGCGTCAGCATCTCGAAACAAGGAGAGGTGCGCGCTAAAGTAACCTATCAATTGGTCGGTCGCAGGGGTAGATGATATCCTGACCCAGACCGAATGAAATAGAAGTCTGGGAAAGGTTGCAATCATGTGGAATCCCCTTCAAATCACAGCTATAGGGCTCTTTCTGCTTACCGCGGTATGGGGCGTTTTACCTTGTGCTGCTCAGGAGAGCGTAGAACTTAAACCTCCTATCGAAAAAGGACAGGCTGACATTCCCTCCCATGTAGAGAGTAATGTCAAACTGCAAGAGCCTTTTCCTGCTCACACAGATACTTCCGCACCGCACGACACGGATGGGCGACCCCTCCTGAGAGGCGCTGCTGAAGCTGCATCAGTCAATGGTCATGCGCGCTTGCTTGCGACAACCCCTCTCACGCATCACCGCGACAGGTCGGTTCATTTCATAGAATTGAATATCAAGAATATCAGCGATCAAGTCGTGGTCGTTGACGCTAACCAGGCAGAGGTGCGGGTAAACGGGCAGGTTTACAAGCCTTGCGATTCAAAAGAGCTGGAGCATGATGCTCAGTCGACCCTGTCTCTGGGAGGAAAGCTGGCGGTGGCTGGGGTTTCCGCCATGTCACTGGGACTGGCAGGAGACATCTTCTATGAATTCATCACGCCGGGGCAAAACAGAAAGCGCGATCTGGGCGTTGCTCTGGGACGCGATGGCACACGCCACGAAGTAGAGGTGGAAAATTTCGGCAAGCGCGTACTCATGCCTGGCGATGAAACTCAAGGATGGTTGGGCTTTGATGCGGATGCGCTGCCACAGGTCGATTCTATTCGAGTGCCGATTTCCTACATGCCAGCAACTTTGCCTTCAGCCGTTCTTACAGTTTCCGTGGACAAACCCGCGCGTAAAGTCTTGCCGTCTGCGGGAAATTGACTGCGATATACGAATTTTCGCAACCAATCACTAAGTGAAACTTGAGAAAAAGGCTTAATCCAAGCTATCTGCGCTAGAATCACAAGCGTTTTCACAGTAATTAGGAGTTGCCAAGCGAATGCTTACATTTAATGGCCGCGAAATTGGTCCCGGTAAAGTAATACTGTCCGTGGTGGCAGCACTGCTTTGTCTTATGACCAGCATCTGTTTTACAAGCTCAGCAAACGCAATTGAACCTAAGTCTGCCGCTGGCAAGAAGGGAAAAATGACAGAACCAGTAGTTGTGATGGAAACCACAAAGGGAACCATCAAAATCCAATTGTTCACAAACGAAGTCCCAACAACCGCAAATAACTTTCAAAACCTGGTATCCAAAGGTTTCTACAACGGACTCACCTTCCACAGATATGAACCTGGTTTCGTAATCCAGGGCGGCGACCCTAAAGGTGATGGCACCGGTGGTTATATCGATCCTGCCACCAAGCAAGAGCATCGCATTCCTCTGGAAGTGAAGCCGAGCCTGAAGCATGACCAAGCAGGCGTTGTAGCGATGGCCAGAGCCAACGACCCCAATTCCGCCAGCTGCCAGTTCTATATCACTCTTGCACCGGCCTCCTTCCTGGATATGAATTACGCCGTTTTCGGAAAAGTCATCGATGGATTGCAAGTCGTCAGCCAATTGCGCAAGGGCGACAAAATGACCAAAGTGTCTATGCTCGAAACTGCAAATAAGTAACGATAGGCATTCGCAAGTAATTGAAGGGAGGCGATAATTCGCCTCTCTTTTTTTGCCTTTTGCGCCCTGTTTTTCAGCTATATATTGTCCAGGTTCCCATGTCTCAACAATTTTGAAAGTGTTGAGCAGTCAGTAAGCCGCTTGAAGATTTGCCTTAGGCTGTGAGCAAGTCATGGAGGACTTAATTAGCTATGCGCAAACAAATTTTATTGATGGCGATTCTGGCATTGCAGGCAGTGCCTGCTTATGCGAAAGGTGGATTCAGCAGCACGCCCGAGCAATTTGCCGAGAATCATATTCGGCAAACTGCACTCATCCCGGTAAAGATTGCATCCTTTGCATCAGGCGTGGTGATTGGCACTCCAATTGCGATTGCTAGATGCGAAGCCAAACGTATGGATATGTATGCAAGAAGTTTCGATAAGGAATTTCAGCGCAATGATAACTGGGTCACGCCGACAATGGCAGCATCTGTTCCCGGGCAGACCCTAAGGGTGGCAGGAACTGTTGCAGAGGGCGTCTTTAACGGTGTCGGCAATGCTCTAATGGGCAGCCTGGAGTCGCCTTTCTCGGAAACTGTATACAGTTTGAAAAAACTGGAAACCCTGGACTAAGCTCTGAGTCACCTATAGATCCGAAGGCACATCTGGAAAGGGCGATGCATTCATTTGCATCGCCCGCCCAGAGCTTAGACTTTCAACGCACCGCATTGCGGAGCGCGCTTTGCATAGCATTGACCCATAGCATTCATTGTCCTGCGTAGCACTCATTGTCCTGCGTAGCATTCATTGTCCTGCGTAGCATTCATTGTCCTGCGTAGCATTCATTGTCCTGCGTAGCATCAACATGCAGAGCAGTGCCCTACAGAAGCTTAAACTTCCAAAGCCAGCCCAGCGTTAGATTTTGATGTATCGGCCCGATGTCCATGCCGAACCGCCGGCACCTACGAGGACCCCCAGACCGAGCATGACGCCGAAGGTTTGCCACATGCCGTATTCGAGGTTGTTCGTGAGAAATGGAGCAAGGCTGACCAGCTGTTCAGTTATATACGGGTCAAGGTACATGTGCATTACGGCAAGCACCATGATCGCTACTGCTGCAGAACCAGCTCCATATGCGGCTCCTTGCAGCACGAAGGGTCCTTTTATGTAGAACGGACTGACGCCCATTAAGCTAAGAATTTCGATTTCTCTTTGTCGAGATTCGATAAGCAGGTGTATGGTGTTGCCTATGACTGTGAGCGTTGCTGCTGAAAGAGCGGCAGTGATGGCAAATCCGGCGATTTCGATGAAGTGTCGGAACTCGTTGATTTTGCGCGCCACTTTCAAGGGATAACGGATGTTTTCCACAGCCGACAATAGTTTTACTTTGGCAGCTACTGCTTCTACGGCATCAGGGTTGCTGGCGCGTATATGCAGCGTATTAGGCAGCGGATTGGCTAGAGAAGCCACTTTGAACGTTGACTTCATCTCGTCCCAGGCCACATCTTTTGTGACTATTTCTACCAGTTGAACTTCTGGAATTTGGCTGATTTCGCGCGCCACTCGTTTGGGTTGATATCCGTCCTTCAGGTACGCGGAAACTTCCAGTTGCGAACCCCAGGCTGTGACCACATTCTTCATGGTCATCGTCACCTGCAGAATGCCACCAAATATGGTGAGAGCAATGGCAAGAATGCTGACCACCAACCAGTTTGACCAGCCGGATCTCTTGACCCCGATGCCGGTCTCGATGATAACTCGAAAAAATATT
>CAZBOX010000176.1:0-12370 GCA_964493595.1 uncultured Candidatus Obscuribacterales bacterium
TGTAGTTCTCGGCTGAAGGAAATTCTTGGAGTCTTTTGGAGTCCCTTTGGTAGAAGCGTCACCACTAGAAATCGGGAGTTGGGCCTTGAATAAAGCTGAATTAGTGGACATCGTGGCAAAAGAAGCAGCAACCACGAAGAAAGATGCCGAACAAGTTATCAACAAGATGATGGAAACCATCATCAAACATGTTGCAACCGGCGAAAAAGTTACTTTGGTAGGATTCGGAACGTTCGAAGCACGTCAGCGCAAAGCACGTACCGGCCGCAATCCTAAGACCAACGAACCGCTTCATATTCCTGCGAAGCGTGTTCCTGGATTTAGAGTCGGCAAAGAATTCAGTGAAGCCGTAAACAAGAAAAAGTAGGCGATTGAATCGCTGAGGAGACCTTTTGGAGTTCCCGAAGGTAGGTTTGATAGGATGCGGAAACTGGGGTAAGAACCTGGTTCGCAACTTTGCCAATCTGGGCGCTCTGGCAGTCGTATGCGACTCTGACCCGGTGAAGCTCGAGCATGTTAAGCGCGAGCATCGTGGGGTCAGAGTCACTGACAATTTTCAGACGATGTTGGACGATAAGGAAGTAAAGGCGATTGTCGTCGCTACTCCGTCCGACACGCACTTCGACCTGGCCAAGCGTGCTCTACTTGCCGGCAAACATGTTTATGTGGAAAAGCCGCTGGCAAGGGATGTTAAGCATGCCGACGAGCTGGACGAGCTGGCCACAAAGAATAATTTAGTGCTCATGGTCGGGCATCTTCTGCTCTACCATCCTGCCGTCAACCATCTCAAAGACCTTATTGCTTCGGGCGAATTGGGAGAAGTTCTCTTCGTTCGCTCAGACCGCATGAATTTGAATATGGCGCGCCGTGACTGGAACGTCTTGTGGGATCTGGCTCCACACGATATTTCCATGATGAGTTATTTGCTCGACTGCGAAGATACCCAGGTGAGCAGGGTCGGTGGCTGGGACACGCACGGCGACGGTCTAGTCGATGTGGCTTATCTCGATCTGGCATTCCCGGTCAACGGCAAAGAAATCCCCGGACAGGTCCGCAACAGCTGGGTTGATCCACAGAAACAAGTTCGCCTCACTGTGAATGGCAGCCTCAAAACAGCCGTGCTCAATGATGCCCAGACTGAAAACAAACTAGCTCTGCATAGCCAAACGCGCGATGGAAGAACGGTTGTTGAGTATCCGAGTTATGCGGCAACCGAACCTTTGAATGTAGAGTGCGAGCATTTTCTCAATTGCATCGCTACCGGCGAGAGGCCTCGTACAGATGCCAATAATGCCTATCAAGTAGTGCGCATACTTTCGGACGTCGAAAAGAGACTTTCCGGAAGACCCAGTGCCAAAGCCGCTCTTGGCGTGAAATAGTTGCCAGGAGAGATAAGACTAAATAGATTTCGGCAAAATCTGTTTACGTGTCTTTTGAATTCTTGAGGCGGCGCGCTATATAATGAGGAACGCGCTGAAATTGCGGGAGTAATTCAGTGGTAGAATGCCTCCTTGCCAAGGAGGATGTCGCGAGTTCGAGCCTCGTCTCCCGCTCCATTTTGTTCTGAAGAAATTGATTGTGCCGATTCCGCGACGGAACCGGCTTTCTGAGCTATATTAGGTCCAGCGGCTGATTGGGTCGCTCGATTTCTTTCCAGCGCGCAGGAATGAGCTGATGGCCGACAAGCCCAAGCCTGACAAGTCAGATCAGTCAGAATCAATGAAGGGCGAGAAGCCGCCCGAACTTGTCGCTAAAGACGAAAAGACGGGCATTCCTCCATTGCATCTCAAGAATCTGCCGCTGCCGGAATCGGCGCAAACGGCAGAGGCTCCAAAGTCAGGCATTGCCATGCGCAGATCGCGCTGGGAGAGCAGTTTTGCTGCAGTCAGATACATAAACAGTCTCGGTCGCGAGGAAGAAGTCAAAGTGCGCGACAGCGACCGCGCCACCACGATTTTTCTTCTGCTCGCCTCGATCCTTACGGTTCTATCGCTTGTCATCAAGCCATTTGCGGGTATGCGGCTGCAATTCGTGCTTGTCTGCGATGCGCTCGTAGGCGTTATGCTCATCTTCTATCTTGCCAATCGTTTCGGCATCATCAACACGCTCACCCCGCGTCAGGCGCTTTTGACCTGGCAGCTGATCATGGGTTCTGCATTTCTGGGCATCTTCATGACAATCAATCTGGCCGTTGTAATCGGCTTGCTGATTGCAAACAGCCCAACCATAGACATTAGGTAAATAGAGCCTGTAGGAAAGGTTAATTCCGTGCATTCGCATGATAAAATCAGCGCCTGCACGCGGTCCTAAGCCTCTTGTTTAGATAAACAAACCGGCTGGTCGTGCCTTGTCACCCAAATATATACAAACGGAACAGGTAATTAGCAATGAAAGTCACCCTTGAAAGGGAAGGCAAAAACATAATTCGTATGGGTTTGGAGCTCGAATCCGATAAAGCGGATAAGGCTTACGAGCTGGCCTGCCGGCAGCTCGCAGGCAAGATCAATATCCCCGGATTTAGACGCGGCAAGGCGCCTCGCAATATCATTGAAAAAACTCTCGGCGTGGATTACATCAAGCGCGAAGCTCTCGAGCGTCTCGTTCCGGAATTGCTCACCAGAGCCATTCTCGATGAAAATCTCGATGTGATCACAGAGCCGGAAATCGACAATTGCGATTTCGAGCTCGGCTCACCGCTCAAGCTCAATGCTAAATTCGAAGTACGTCCGGAAGTGACTCTGGGTGAGTATCTCGGAGTTTCTGTCGAAGTTCCGGAGGCCGTCATGCCGGCTGACGCTCTCGACAAAGCACTGCAATCGGTTGCCGAGTCGAAATCATCGATGGCTCCTGTACCGGCGCGCGAAGTAAAGATGGGCGATACCGTGCTCATGGACTTCGAGTGCAAAGTGAACGGCGAGGTCGTTGAAGGCGGCAAGGCTCAAGGACTTTTGCTGGAGTTGCGTGAAGGCGCATTCCTGGAAGGATTCTGCGAACAGGTTGCCGGCAAGATGCCCAATACCGATTTTGAAGTGGACGCGAAATTCCCACCCAGCTACAGAAATAAAGAATTAGCCGGTAAAGAAGCTAAGTTCAGTGTTTCGCTCAAAGAAATCAGAGAGCGCACCATTCCGGATGTGAATGAAGAGCTCGCCAAAGAAGTCGGCTATGAAAACCTCGATCAATTGAAAGACTTCCTCAAAGAAAGAATTCAAGAAGAGATCAAGCAGGAGAACGACATGCGTGCACAGCGCGCAGTCGTAGATGCTGTTGTTGCTCAATCGAAAGTAGATATACCGGAGACCATGATCGAGCGTGAACAGCAATTGCTCATGCATCAGCTCAAACGCTATTTCGAACAAACCGGTCAGCCGTTCGAAGAATTCGAGCGTTCTGAAGAATTTCAAGGTGTCAAAGATTCGAAATTCGAAGAAGCCAAACAACGCGTTCTCACGAGCCTCGTGCTTGGCGCTGTAGTCAGGCAAGAAAAAATGAGCGTGCAGGATGAAGAAATGACGCCTTATATCGCCGAGCTTGTCCAGCGCTATCAAGTGCCTGTCGAGCAAGTAGCTCGCAACGAAGAAGTGCGCCGCCAGATCATGGAAGAAGTCCTGACTAACAAGGTAGTTGAATATCTTGTCAGCAAGGCGAATATCAAATATGTAGAAGAGCCGGCACACGAGCACGGACCTGGCTGCGATCACGACCACGAGCACGGCAAGGACGCCGCCCAAGCCAAGAGCGACAAGAAGCCCGAAGCTAAGAAAGAAGCTGAAGGTGACAAGAAGTCCGCTAAAAAGGCTGAGGCTAAAGAAGAAGAAAAGCCGAAAGAGAAAGCTGGAAAAAAGGCTAAATCCTGATAGATCCCGGTTTTCGCCCAGATCCTGTAAGATTGCGATTTAATGCTGCTTTTTCAGCAGGCGTTAGATAATATCTTTGTATTTCTACTGACGCGCACGTTCTTTCCCAGACAGCTAGCTATATACGGCTAACTCTTAAAGTCTGAAAATTCGTGCTAACGTGATGTTAAGCAATACATAACTAGTAATTTGAACAACAAAATTTGGAAGGAAGAAAATGTCGATAAAGCGTCCATCAAGGAATGATGTGTATGACCTCTGGAGCATGACTCCGGCAGCTCAATCTCCCATGTCCTATTACCCCCCCACAGTTATCGAAACGACAGCCAGGGGCGAACGCGCTTTTGACATCTTTTCGAGATTGCTGCGCGAGCGCATCATCTTCCTGGGCATGCCGATCGATGACGGCGTTGCTAATTTAATCGTCGCTCAATTGCTTCTTCTGGAAGGCGAAGATCCGGAAAAGGATATCCGCTTGTACGTAAACTCGCCGGGCGGCTCGGTTACAGCTGGTCTGGCCATTTACGACACCATCCAACATATACGTTCCGATGTTTCAACAATTTGTTTAGGACAAGCTGCCTCGATGGGAGCTTTTCTACTGGCTGCCGGGTCTAAAGGAAAGAGATTGGCTCTGCCGCATGCCCGCATCCTTATCCACCAACCGTTGGGCGGTGCGCAAGGACAAGCAACCGACATCGAGATTCAGGCTCGCGAAATTCTTCGCATCAAGCGCCAACTCAATGAGCTTCTTGCCCATCACACCGGTCAGACGGTTAAACAAATTGAAAAGGATACAGACCGAGATAATATAATGACAGCGGAAGAAGCCAAGGAGTATGGTCTAGTTGATGAAGTGATCGCCAGGGTAGAACCTGCACTTTCAGCCGTTTAGGCGATAGAGTCAGAAATCTGGGCACCGCCTCGAAATTATAGGGAAGCCTATAAAAAGACCGCCGGAAACACCTAATAGAAGGACAACAGATGCCAAAGCAGTCAGACAACCGTCTCAAGTGCTCATTCTGTGGAAAGAGTCAGGATCAGGTCAAAAAACTGATTGCCGGGCCGGGTGTGTATATATGCGACGAGTGTGTCGACCTCTGCAACGAGATTCTCGATGAAGAGCTTTTCGATGGCGCTCCGCAGCCTGCTGCGTCCGAGGCGGTGCTTCCAAACCTCGTAGATATTCCCAAACCGCAAGAAATTAAGAACTTCCTCGATCAGCATATAGTTGGTCAGATGGTCGCCAAGAAGATTCTTTCGGTCGCTGTCTATAACCACTACAAGCGGATCAGCCACAATTCGGAAATGTCTGATCAAGTGGAAATCCAAAAGTCCAACATCTTGCTCATCGGTCCGACCGGATGCGGAAAGACCTTGTTGGCACAGACTCTGGCAAAACTGCTCGATGTTCCGTTTGCGGTTGCCGATGCGACCACTCTTACGGAAGCCGGCTATGTCGGTGAAGACGTCGAGAATATTTTGTTGCGTTTGTACCAAGCTGCCGACTATGACATCAAGAAGGCAGAGCGGGGCATCATCTACATAGACGAAATCGACAAGATTTCGCGCAAGTCCGAGAATACATCCATAACGCGTGATGTTTCCGGTGAAGGCGTGCAGCAGGCGCTGCTGAAAATGATCGAGGGTACCGTTGCAAATGTGCCGCCACAAGGTGGACGCAAGCATCCGCACCAGGAATTTATCCAGATCAATACCGCCAATATTCTCTTTATCTGCGGCGGCGCATTCGTCGGTCTCGACAAAATTGTCGAAGCCAGGGTGTCTTCCAATCGCAATATCGGATTCGGCTCGGATCGCCCGCTCACAGCCTGGGAGCGTGAGCAGAAAGCCAGCAAAATTCTCAAAGATACAGCTCCCGACGATCTGCTCAAATTCGGTTTGATTCCGGAATTTGTCGGACGGATGCCTGTTATCGCCGTTCTCGAGTCGCTTGACGAAGAAGCGCTTGTCAAAATTCTCGTCGAGCCGAAAAACGCCATTCTCAAGCAGTATCAGCAATTGCTGCATCTGGACGGTGTTGAACTCAAATTCGACCAGGAAGCCATCACCGCAGTAGCAGAAGAAGCAATCAAGCGCAAAACAGGTGCCAGAGCACTTCGAGCGATTGTCGAGGAAATCATGCTCGACATCATGTATGAAGTGCCCTCGAGAAACGATATAAAGACCGTTCACATTACAAAAGAACTGGTCGAAAAGCGCTCTACGGCAGAGCTTCTCCAGTTGCCAAATAAGACAAAGCCTAAGGGAGAGATTGCCTGAGGAAGAAATTTCTCTCGGCAAGCCGTACAATCTATAGTCCGTGTAGGCGCTTGAGGCAGTATGGCCGTTTTGAGCACAACTTCTTTTTCGCTGATTCCTCTGAGGGATGTAGTTGTTTTTCCTCAGATGGTTCAGGCCCTTTTTGTCAGCCGCCCGAAATCTATTGCTGCGCTAGAACAGGCATTGTTGCGGGATGATCGCCTGGTTGTTCTGGTCGCGCAAAAAGATCCGGAGTGCGAAAATCCCAAGGAAGATGACATTTACCAGCTAGGCACGCTGGCTGAAGTGATGCAGATGCTTAAACTGCCTGATGGGACTGTGAAGGCTCTTGTCGAAGGTTCTTGTCGTGTCACTCTGGACAAGGTCATAGACGACCCTGAGCACTTCTCTGCGGTAGTGACGACTCAAGAAGAAGTCATTCAAGAAGACGAATCCACAAAAACGTTGGTTCGAGTCGCTGTTGAAAAGTTCGAGCAGTACGTCAAGACGACCAAAAAGATCAATCCTGAAAGCTTGCTTGCCGTCTCAGGAATTGGTCAGCCCGGTCGCCTGGCCGACATTATTGCTACTTATCTGGGTCTCGATCTTGCTGAGCGCCAGAAATGTCTGGAAATAATCGATGCAACCGAGCGTCTGGAATTTGTCAGCCAGCTGCTTTCCAGAGAATTGGAATTTGCCGAGCTGGAACAGCAAATTCACGATCGCGTTCGCTTCAATCTCGAGAAGACTCAGCGTGAATACTATTTGCGCGAGAAAATCAGAATTATTCAAGATGAGCTCAATGCCGAAGGCGAGCAACAGGGTGAAATTGCTGAGTATAAGCAAAAAATCGCGAAGGCGAAAATAACCGGCGTAGCGCTGGAAAAGGCTCAGAAAGAGCTATCCAGGCTGGAAAAAATGATGCCTCAAAGTGCGGAGGCAGCGGTTATTCGCACCTACCTGGACACGATAGTTTCTCTGCCCTGGTCCAAGCGCTCACGTGAAGTGATTGACCTCAAGCGAGCCGATGAGATTCTTGAAGAGGACCATTACGGGCTCGATAAGGTCAAAGAAAGAATCATCGAATACCTGGCAGTGCGCAAACTTTCGCGCCAGGCTCAAGGGACGATCCTCTGCCTGGTCGGACCGCCCGGTGTCGGTAAAACCAGTCTTGTTAAGTCTATTGCGCGCAGCATGAACCGCAAATTCGCCCGCATCAGCCTTGGCGGCGTCAATGATGAGGCGGAAATTCGTGGTCACAGGCGCACTTATATCGGTGCTATGCCCGGCCGGATAATTCAAGCCATAAAGCAGTCAGGAACGAAAAATCCAGTCATTCTGCTTGATGAAGTGGAAAAGATGACGCGCAGTTATATGGGCGATCCGACTGCGGCCATGCTTGAGGTTCTCGATCCCGATCAGAATATTGATTTCACAGACCACTATCTGGACGCTCCATTCTCCCTGGCCGAAGTGATGTTCGTTGCTACTGCCAATACACTGGAATACGTTCCCAGACCGCTGCATGACCGTCTAGAGGTCATTCACATCTCCGGATACACGGAGGAAGAAAAGGTCGCCATTGCCGAGCAGCATGTCATTCCCAAGACACTCGAGAAGCACGGCTTGACCGTAAAGCAGCTGAAATTCCAGGACGCGGCGCTCAGAAAAATCATTCAGGAATACACTCGCGAAGCTGGTGTGCGTGCGCTTGAGCGTTGTATCGCTACGATTGCCAGAAAAGTGGCTACTCAGATAGTGAAGAAGAAAGATGCAACCGTCAAAGTAACACCAAATCTGGTGCCGACCTATCTGGGACCACCGAAGGTTGTTCGCGAAGGCGAGGTGCGTGGACCTCAAATAGGCATAGTTACCGGGCTTGCCTGGACAGAAATCGGGGGAGAAACTCTCTCGGTTGAAGTGAATATCATGCCCGGCAAAGGCAAATTACAATTGACCGGACAGTTGGGCGATGTGATGAAAGAGTCGGCCCATGCGGCATTCAGTTATATCCGCAGTCATGCTGCCAAACTGAATATCAGCCCTAATTTCCATGACGAGATTGATATTCACGTGCACATACCCGAAGGAGCTATCCCCAAGGATGGCCCGTCCGCCGGTATTGCACTGGCTACCGCACTTCTATCGGCTGTTTCTAAACGAGCTGTGCGGTCCTCTATAGCGATGACAGGTGAAATAACCCTGCGCGGTCGCGTACTGCCCATAGGCGGGCTGAAAGAGAAGGTTCTGGCTGCTCTCAGGCAAGGTATAAAGACAGTTCTTTATCCGAAAGGAAATGAGAAAGACCTCAGCGAAATTCCTGACTACGTTCAGAAGCGCATTGAACTTGTGCCTGTGGCGCATCTGGACGAGGTTTTCAAAATCGCTTTTACGAACAATTCCAAAACACCGCCGCAAGGCAAGGCGCGCGGAGTGCAACGAGTGGTTGCTAAGAGGGGCGCCAAGCGCAGTGCTCAGTCAAAGCGAAAGTAGGACTTCCTGCTCCGCCAGGATGAAATTTTGGAAGTAAATCCAGCTGTCAACGTATTGGTTTGAAGCCGGCTCTGAAGTTAGTAAGGCCGAATGGCTGAGAATACCCTGGCGATCTGCAGAATCGCCTTACCGGATTAGCCGAAATGGAGAAGAGTCCGGGGGGGCTCCTCGCGCTTGTCAATTACCGCAAGAATACTAAATATGGCGGGTTACGCCGTTTTTAGTTGCTATGATCAGCGTGCTATTTGGGTACCTCAAGCCCCATACTCGAGTTCCTTCGGAACCTTATGGGTCGAGGGGATGTTCATCCTGCACGCGTTTATAGGAGCTGTCCATGGTAATGACTGATACGACCAACAAAAATCTTTCCTACCTCGCTATGGATGACGAATTCGTCAATCCAGTATTAGCGCGTTCTGCCAGGATTGTTGCCCACAAGGCAAAAGGTTCTTACATCTATGACCGCAATGGCGATGCATATCTCGATTTCTCCACAGGCATCGCCGTCAACAACGTTGGCCACTGCCATCCGAGAGTTGTAGAAGCGGTGAAGAAACAGTGCGAAGAACTGATTCACACATCGGTTGTCGTACATCACGAGCGATATATCGAACTGGCAAAGAAAGTTGTCGAAATCACTCCCAAATCTCTCAATTCCGCATTCTTCGCCAATTCCGGTGCAGAAGCCGTAGAAGGCGCCGTCAAGCTGGCACGCTACGTCACGGGTCGCCCTGCCGTCATCAACTTCCGTGGTTCATTCCATGGACGCACCATGCTGACGATGGCATTGACCACTTCCAAGCTCTATTACCGTGAAAATTACGAGCCCCTGCCGGGTTCCATTCACACTGCCCTTTTCCCCTATGAATATCGTTCGCATTTCAGAGGTGACACCCAGGCAGTGATCAAAGAGTCTCTCGAATACATCGATATGCTCTTTCACCAATTTGTCAGCCCCACTCAAGTTGCCGCATTCATTATCGAACCCATTTTGGGCGAAGGCGGCTATGTGCCTGCGCCCAAAGGCTTCATCAGTGAATTGCGCAAAATCGCCGATGAACACGGCATCATGCTGATTATCGATGAAGTGCAAACCGGTTTTGCCCGCACTGGAAAGATGTTCTGCATCGAGTATGAAGGTATTGAGCCGGACATTCTCGTGATGGCAAAAGGAATCGCAGGTGGCATGCCGCTTTCCGGCTTTGTATCCAGAAGAGACATCACCAACAAGTGGCCGGCCGGCCGCCACGGCACCACATTCGGTGGAAACCCCGTCAGCTGTGCCGCCGCCCTTGCAACCATCGATGTAATTCAAGAAGAGAAGCTTGCTGAGCGCGCTACCAAACTCGGCGACGACATCATGAAGCGCTTCAAGAAATTCCAGGAGAGCAACAAGCATCTTGGAGATGTGCGCGGCAAAGGTTTGATGATCGGTCTGGAATTCAACGATGAGAAAGGCCAGCCCAGCAAAGAAATCGCCGATCAAGTAGCGGCGAAATGCCTTGAACACAAATTGATCGTGCTGACCTGCGGACAAAGCGGTCAGGTTATTCGCTTGATTCCGCCCCTCAACATGTCTGATGAGGAAGCGGAGAAGGCTTGCGACATTCTCGAAAAGGCAATGAAGCTCAAGTAATCGGAATCAGGATTTCAGGAAATATAAGAGTTTGCACGTTATTCAATAAAACTGCAGGAGAAAGTCATGACCTCATCTACAAAGAGCCCAGAGAGCGCGCCGTCCAAAGCCGGCTCTCCGCGCACATATCACAACTACATCGACGGCAAGTGGGTTAAGGCCGAAACAGGCGAAACTTTCGCCAGCTACAACCCGGCAAACTTGAATGAAGTAATCGGTTACTTCGCTTCTTCTACCCCGAATGATGTTAAAGCCGCAGTTGATGCAGCTCAAAATGCATTGCACATGTGGCGCCATACTCCGGCTCCTGCACGTGCCGACATCATTCTCAAGGCTGCATATTTGCTGGAAAGCCGTAAAGAAGAAATCGCCACCACCATGGTTCGCGAAATGGGCAAAGTGCTCAAAGAAGCTCGTGGTGATGTTCAAGAAGCCATCGACATGGCCAAGTACATGGCTGGTGAAGGTCGTCGTTTGATGGGTCAAACCGTTCCATCCGAAATGCCGAACAAATTCGCAATGGCAATCAGACAGCCAATCGGCGTTGTTGGTTTGATCACTCCCTGGAATTTCCCTGTGGCAATTCCTTCCTGGAAGATTTTCCCCGCTCTGGTTGCCGGCAATACTGTTGTTTTCAAGCCCGCTACCGATACGCCTCTTTGCGCATTGATGCTGGTTGAAGTGTTGATCGAAGCTGGTCTTCCCCCGGGCGTAATCAACTTCGTAACCGGTATGGGTGCAAAAGTCGGCATGTCTATCGTCGACGACCCGCGCGTCAAAGCCATCTCGCTCACCGGTTCGACTGAAGTCGGCCGCCGTGTAGCCGGACGTTGCGGCGAGCTGATGAAGAAAGTCAGCTGCGAATTGGGTGGCAAGAACGCTATCTGCGTCATGCCGGATGCCGACATCGAATTGGCTGTAGAAGGAGCTGTCTGGGGTGCTTTCGGTACCGCCGGACAACGCTGCACTGCGGCCAGCCGTTTGATTGTGCACAGCGATGTCTACAAAAAATTCACCGATGCATTCGTTGCCCGCACCAAAGAGCTCAAGCTCGGATTCGGTCTCGATCAGGACGTCACTGTCGGACCGGTCGTAAACAAGAGCCAATTGGAAAGCATCAATGAGTACGTTCAGATCGGTAAGAAAGAAGGCGCCAAGCTGCTCTGCGGCGGCAACATCGTTACCGAAGGCGAATTCAAACATGGTTGCTTCCATGAGCCTACTGTTTTCGGTGATGTAAAACCGACGATGCGTATAGCTCAAGAAGAAATCTTCGGACCAGTAACGGCGATCATCAAAGTCGACAGCTTCGAAGAAGCTATCGAAGTAGCCAACGGCACCGAATTCGGTTTGTCTCTCTCGATGTACACGCGTGACGTTCACCAAGCCTTCAAAGCAATCGAAGAATTGGAATCGGGCATTGTCTACATCAACGCTCCGACAATCGGCGCTGAAATTCAGTTGCCTTTCGGCGGAGTCAAACAAACCGGCAACGGACACCGCGAAGCCGGCACCACTGCCGTCGAGCAGTTTACCGAGTGGAAGGCAGTATATGTCGATTACTCGGGTCAATTGCAAAAAGCGCAAATTGACAATCATCCGACCAAGAAAAAGTAGATTGAAGTAAAGCTCTCGCCCGGGACTTCTCGGGCGAGAGTTTCACAATCATCAACCCCATCAGCTCTCACTTACAAAGCAAAAATAAATAGAAACGCGGAGAATAGGATATGGATTTCGACTTTACACCAGAGCAAATCGCTTATCGCAAGCACATGCGCGAATTCATGGAGCGCGAAGTTGCACCGGTTGCTCAGATGAACGATCGCGAATGCAAATTCGACATGGAAGTAGCCAAGAAAATCTTCAAGGAAGGATTTCTCGGTTGCCCAGTACCGGAAAAGTACGGCGGTCTGGGAATGGATTACATTGCATACGGCTTGATGACTGAAGAAGTCAACCGCGTATGCTCATCGACCAGAACACTCTTTTCCGTGCAAACTTCTTTGGTTGCTTTGACCATCTTGAAGTGGGGCAACGAAGAGCAGAAGAAAGAATTGCTACCCAAACTCTGCAACGGTGAATACATCGGTTGCTATGGTTTGACAGAGCCTGAAGCAGGTTC